>NZ_JAKRFR010000007.1:0-208832 GCF_022347865.1 Pseudoalteromonas sp. CNAT2-18.1
TTGACTCACCCAACTCGTTGAAGTGCTTGTTTGTAAGCAGTCCGCCGTGTCGGTGGATGCGCATTATAGGGAGATTCGATTTCCACGCAACCCCTTTTTTAAAGAAAACTGCAAAAAATGGATCGTTCGCTCAAATTCCGGCCTATATAAACACTTTTACTACGTTATTAACGCTATAATTACCTCATGTTCGGGAGAAAACCGATCTCCCGAACACATTTTCGCCAACTCTATTGTGCTCCGGCAGAGCTCTAGCTAAAGTGGAACAAGATCACTTTAAAGGGATAACTATGACTATACAAAGCTACAAAGGTAAAGCACCGAATATTGATAAGACAGCCTATGTTCATGAGTCAGCTGTGCTGGTTGGAGATATAGAGGTCGCCGAGAACGCAAGTATTTGGCCACTGGTAGCCGCTCGCGGCGATGTAAACTATATGCGCATTGGTAAACGCACTAATATTCAAGATGGTTCGGTATTGCACCTTACGCGCGCCAGCAAAGCGAAACCCGAAGGTTACCCTCTTATTATTGGCGACGATGTCACGGTAGGACACAAGGCCATGCTCCATGGCTGCAAGTTAGGAAACCGTATTCTCGTTGGTATGGGTGCCATTATCATGGACAACGTCACCGTCGAAGATGATGTGATTATCGCCGGTGGCGCGCTTGTTCCCCCGAATAAAACGCTGCAGTCTGGATACTTGTATGTTGGCAGCCCAGCAAAGCAAGCTCGACCACTGAGCGATGACGAACGTACATTTTTGAAAGTATCCGCAGATAATTATGTGCGCTTAAAAGACGAATATCTTAACGAAGTGGTGCCAGTGGTGGAATAACCACTTGGCCCTCGGCGGTAAACTCCTCATCTTCGATAAGTTGCTGCGCGACCTCTTCGTAGTCAAATCTTAATTGCGCAAAGTGTGTAAGCGCATCACTGCGTTCGATATTGTTCATATCTATAGTGCAGGGTATTAGCATGCCATTGGCCATAGCGTAAAAGGTGAGTACACCATTGATGTACTCTACACGGTCTACGAATTGGATAGCTTGATTCATTTTAACTGCCCCTCTCTTAAGGCACGAATGACTGGCTCACAGTCAGGCATAAAGCCACGCCACAAGGCAAATGCATGAGCGGCTTGAGCCACCAGCATACCGAGACCATCAGCACAAGAAACATAACTGTTTATGTCACCTGCCCAGCGCATAAAGCTGGTTGGCTGATCGGCATAGTACATATCATAAGCATACTGGCAGTGTTGCATTACCTTAGTATCAATATCTGGCACCTGACCGTGAACACTGGACGAAGTGGAGTTGATAACAATATCAAAAGGGCCTTCACTTACCTGCGCAAAGCCACAGCCATGAACCGCTACGTTGCTATCTATACGCTCTGCCAACTGCTGTGCTTTACTTGCGGTACGATTAGCGATCGTGAGTGAGCCAATACCACTTTCAATTAAGGGTAACACAGCCCCTTTCGCAGCCCCTCCCGCTCCGAGTAACAATACATGTCTATCGCGCAGCGGACCAAAGGTCCTTTGCAAGTCGCTGACCAAGCCAATGCCGTCGGTGTTGTCGCCCATTAACTTGCCTTGCGGAGTAAGCACTAAGGTATTAACCGCTGCCGCTAATTGCGCGCGTTCAGTTAATGTGTCAGCCAACGCAAAAGCACGCTCTTTAAAAGGTAAAGTGACATTGGCTCCCTTGCCACCGGCGGCGAAAAAGTCAGTCACCGACTGCTCAAAGCTTTCTAACGGTGCTAAAATGCGCTGGTAATCCACGTCTATCCCCTGTTGGCGAGCAAACGCTTGGTGAATAAGGGGAGATTTAGAGTGCTTAATAGGGTTACCAAAAACCGCGTATTTATCCATTATCTTTCCTAATAATTGAGCAGGCTATGAAGCAGTTACTTAAACGCATCCTCAAAAAAGATGCAAATTCATCAACCACCGCTGCCAAAACCGAGCACCCGACCGTGTCACAAACCCCTTATGATATGATTGGAGGTGAGCCAGGGGCCCGTTCTCTAGCTAATCGATTTTACGACATTATGGCTCAAGATGAATACGCAAAACCTTTATATGATATGCATCCCCAGCCATTAGATCGCATTCGTCAGGTGTTTTTTGAGTTTCTCTCTGGCTGGCTCGGTGGGCCTGATTTATTTGTAGAACAATACGGTCACCCGCGCCTAAGACAGCGCCATATGCCCTTTCCTATTGATAAAGACTTACGCGACCAGTGGATGCATTGTATGAACAAAGCGCTTGATCAAGAAATTGACAACCCAGTATTGCGAGAAAACCTGCGCCAATCATTGGCACAGCTTGCTAGTCATATGATAAACCAGCACTAAATATGTTATCTCTATTAGGTTAGGGACAATTTATCCGAAATTAAGCAGTCACCATAAAATAATCCCCAAAGGATTATGTACTAAGGTTGCGTTCAAAATTAACGATATCTACGCCTGGCTTAACTCGGTACAACTGAGCGAACCGGCCACCTGACCTAACTTTTTCATCCATTTTTTCCAACATATCAGTTGCTTCTATACGCCTGATAATGGTCTTGCGCTGTACAGTTTTGCCTAAAATAGTTTCGATAACAGACTTGAACTGCCCAACGGTAAAGTATTCTGGTAAGCAATATACTGGCACCATTGAATACAAAGCCTTTTGCTTCAACCTCTGCCTTGCCTGCTCTACAATATATTTATGATCAAAGGCCACAGGTAGATCCTGTAAATCCCTCACACTTGTCCATTTCACATCATCAACTGTGGCTACATGTGCTGATGCGTTTCCCTCTGCGACGAGCGCAAAGTAGACCAGGGTTACACTAAATCCTCGTGGATCGCGACTCACTCCCGAATAGGTATGCAATTGCTCCAAATATTGAGGGGTGATATTAGTCTTTTCTTTTAATTTACGTAATGCGGTCATATCCGCATCATGGTCGATATCTATGTCAATAAAGCCACCCGGTAACGCCCATTGACCGGTAAAAGGGTCGCTCGCTCGCTTGACTAACAAAACCTTTAAATCCGCATCTTTTACAGTGAACAACACACTATCAACTGTAAATAGAGGGTTTTTATATTTTCTAATATCGTAACTATCAGCCACTTTCCCATCCACACTAAGATCTTAGCGACAAAATATCTGGTAGCCCCAAAAATTTCAACTAGCAGAGTTAACCGCTCCACTATGCTAGTCGCACTTTAGCTCAAAAAATATCTTGCTTGATTTAGGTACGTTTGATAACCTTCTTTGTGTCGATGGGACACAAAGATTGAAAGGATGCCAAATGAAAGTACTTAGCTATGACTCAGCAGGTAATAAATCACAGCTCGATTATGACAACTTCAGCTTTTCAGGGGGTGAAGAACATATTCGATTCAGCCCAGCCTCATTACTTCATACTGTAAAAATAGAAATTTTTGAACGGCTTAACGACTCATCAAAAGTGATCAGGCTGATGATGGCCGTTGATGCTTTAAGAAGAATAACAGGTGAGAGCACGACTATTGAGCTTGTGATCCCTTATTTTCCCTACGCTCGGCAAGATAGAGTGTGTGTAGAAGGTGAAGCATTGGGTGCCGCTGTTATGGCAAATATCATTAACAGCTTAAACTTTTCAAAAGTAACCATTTGGGATTCACACAGTGATGTCTCACCAGCTCTAATACATCGAGTAACCAATATCGAGCAGGTCTCGTTACTGGGACGGTGTGAAGAGTTAAACAAACGCTTATCTGTGGGTGAACTAACGCTAATCTCTCCTGATGCTGGTGCCAGCAAAAAGACACTTAGGATTTCCGAAAAATTTAATGGAGTGCCCGAAGTAATTCAAGCTCACAAAGTCAGAGATCTCAAAACGGGCGACATAATAAAAACCGAAGTACTAGGCGATGTTAAAGGTAAAAATGTACTGATCGCAGATGATATCTGTGATGGTGGGAGAACTTTTATTGAATTAGCGAAAGTACTCAAAAATGAAGGGGCTTTAGAAGTGTCTTTGTTCATTACCCATGGAATTTTTTCCAAAGGACTCGATGTGTTTGAGGGGCTGATCGATCACATCTATACAACCGACTCATTTAGACCCGCGAATGAGTTTAAAAGTAACAGCGATATAAATTTACAAATAATTGAGATGTAGGGACAACACCATGACTATTACAGCTGCAAGTATGCAAAAGGATGTTTATAAAGAGTTTCATAGTCGCGCTTACCACCCTAGTGTAACCGAAGTATATGCAAATTATACTTCTAGAAGTGGCAAGCTAAGCAACATAACAGACAATGACAAGGTAGCTTTTGTTGGCTTGCAATATTTTATAAAGAGCTACCTGTTAGAAGAGTGGAACGAGTTTTTTAAACAAGATAAAGCAGTTGCTGTAGCAACTCATAAGCGAATTATGAGCTCAATGCTTGGCTATTCTGTTGATGTTACATACCTAGAAGATCTTCATGATTTGGGGTATTTACCACTCAAAATCAAAGCACTGCCAGAAGGAACACTGGTTCCTTATTTAGTACCCCCCATCACAATAGTTAATACAAAACCGGGTTTTCAATGGCTGACCAATATGATCGAAACCGTGTTAAGTTGCGAGAATTGGCCAATTCAAACAAGCGCAACTACTTCTGTTGCCTATCTCAAAGTATTTAAAGAGTTTGCAACTAAAACGGGATTACCCGCTGATTTTGTGCCATTTCAAGGCCATGATTTCAGCTTTAGGGGAATGTTTGGCAAGCATGCAGCTGCCATGAGTGGCTTTGGCCATTTAGCATCAGGGTTAGTTGGCACAGATACTATTCCCGCAGTTTTATTCGCAGAGAAATACTACGGTGCAAATGTTGATAAAGAACTAGTTGGCTGCTCAGTAGATGCAACAGAGCACTCGGTAACTTGCTCTTGGATTATGGAGGGAGAAATTGAGTTTTTTAAATACCTAATGAAAGAACAATCCCCAAAAGGAATACTAAGCGTAGTGTCTGATACCTGGGACTTCTGGACTTTAGTCACTGATTACCTCCCACAATTAAAAGACGATATTATGATGCGGGACGGTACGTTAGTTATTCGTCCTGACTCAGGAGACCCTGTAAAAATACTCACAGGATACAAAGTTTCCCCTGTCTCAGATTACAGTGAGCTATTTCAGAACCAGATCGAGGCTGAAAAAGAAGCAATTTCGCAAGGGTATGAGGCCTACAGGTTTAATGGTGAATACTTTGGATTCGAAAATAATTCGACCATTAGGCTCATGGAGTGCGAAGTTAAAGGCTTGATAGAGTGCCTCTGGGACATTTTTGGTGGCACGACTACGGCTCAAGGATACAAGTTGTTGGATGATCATATTGGCGCAATTTACGGGGACGCAATCACCCTAAGTCGTCAGCGTCAGATACTACAACGACTCATGGATAAAGGCTTCGCATCAAAGGTTGTTTTAGGTATTGGTTCATATAGCTACCAATACGTAACTCGAGATACACATGGCTCGGCAGTTAAAGCCACAAGTGTAGTAAAGGATGGTCAACGTTTAGCCATCTTCAAAGACCCTAAAACAGACGCTAAAAAGAAATCATCGAAAGGGTTGTTAAAGGTAGAACGTATTGATGGTGAACTAACCCTATTTGATAACGTATCAGAACAAGAGGAGCAACAAGGACTTTTAGACGTTGTTTTTGAAGATGGTAAGTTATTAAAAGAGACAACCCTTGACGAAATCAGAGCCTTAATAGCTCAACAGGTTTAGCGGTTTTAGGTTGGACAACAGTTAACAAACACTATCTACTTATGGTAAGAACATGAACGTGCTTTATCAGGGCTGTCATGTTCTTACCAACTTGATGAATCTATCAACCTCGTGAAATCATCTATTTTTCACTCATATCTAGCCAGTCCTGTGGCTTTAAGTAATGCTCGTATAGTTTCGCCTCAGCAGTGCCTGGGGCGGGAGTATAGTCATATTCCCACCTCGCCAGTGGTGGCATAGACATGAGAATAGACTCTGTGCGGCCACCGCTTTGCAAGCCAAATAAAGTGCCTCGGTCCCAAACTAAATTGAACTCTACATAACGACCGCGACGATAAAGCTGAAATTGGCGCTGCTGTTCGTCATAGTCAGTGTCTTTTCGCTTACTGACTATCGGCAGATAAGCATCTAAATAGCCATTACCCACTGCCTGCATAAAGGCAAAACTTTTTTCGAATCCCCATTCATTCAGATCATCAAAAAATAATCCGCCAACACCTCGAGTTTCATCACGATGTTTCAAATAGAAGTAATCATCACACCACTTCTTATATTTTGGATACACATCCTCCCCGAATGGATCGCATAAATCTTTAGCAACCTGATGCCAATGCTCTACATCTTCACGTTCAGGGTAAAAAGGTGTTAAATCAAATCCACCACCAAACCACCAAATAGGCTGCTCGCCCTCTTTTTCAGCGATAAAAAAGCGTACGTTGGCATGGCTGGTTGGGATATGCGGGTTTTTCGGATGAATAACCAATGAGACACCACACGCATGAAAACTTCGTCCAGCAAGCTCAGGCCGATGTGCTGTTGCTGATGCCGGCATTGACGCACCAAACACGTGAGAAAAATTGACACCGCCTTGTTCGATAATAGCGCCGTCACGAATAACGCGCGTACGTCCGCCACCGCCCTCTTCTCGCTGCCAAGCATCTTCTACAAACTGTGCCTTGCCATCAGCCTGCTCTAGACCAGCGCAGATCTCATCCTGCAACGTTTTAAGGTATTCTTTCACTTGTGCTAAAAGTTGTGATGCCATGATTAACCTCGAAACGTTTGCCCGCTGAGGGCGTCTTTTATGGTGCTGGGCTGTTGCTGGCCACCTAAGGGTTCATCAACATAGCAACCCACTTGTTCGGCAAACGCCGCTTTCGCAGCCGCAATTGAGCTAACCGGCTGCTCGCCACTTAAGTTGGCACTCGTTGACACTAAAGGGCCACCAAAGGCTTGGCATAAACGCTTCACAGTTGGGTGATTGGTCACTCGCACCGCTATGCTATCAAACTTGCCAGTAAGCCATTTTGGCGTATCAGCGGCAGCCGGCATCACCCAAGTGACAGGGCCTGGCCACTGCGAAAAGATATCAGCGCGCTTATCCATAGGAATTTTGTGATCGGCCACATAAGGCAGTAACTGACCGTAATTATCGGCAATAAGAATTAAACCCTTCTCAACCGGACGCTGCTTAATAGCCAATAGCTTTTCTACTGCCTGTTGGTTCATTGGGTCGCAACCCAGCCCGTACACGGCCTCTGTTGGGTAAAGAATAACCTCACCCTGTTGTAAGCTTTCTACAACCGGGTCTACTGTGATTGGCTCTGACACCTTCTAACTCTCCACATTCTCAGCTTGTTTATGCCCACAGGACTTTTGCGGACATTGTAACACAGGTCCCCCAGCAAGATTACGCTTGACCATGACCGGCCAATCACACTGAGGGCAAGCATGAGCCACGGGCTCATAGTTCAAGCTGTATTTGCATTTGGGGTAAGCATCGCAAGAGTAAAAAGTTTTACCATATTTATTACTACGTTTAGTTAAACGACCATCATGACACTTTGGGCAGGTTACTAGGTTTTGCTCTGGCTGCTGTTGCTTTTGATCGGCGATGTAATGGCACTGAGGGAAATTGGTACAACCGATAAACATGCCAAAGCGGCCGTTTTTCACCGCTAAAGGCGAATCACACTCAGGACAGGGATTATCGTCTAATACCTTAAGTACGGCTGTGTCATGTTGGTGCAAAGGACGAATGAAGTCACACTTCGGGTAGGCTGCGCACCCTAAAAAAGGACCGTTCTTAGAGTGCCGCATCACCAACTCACAACCACACTGGGGACATACCTCGTATTCTTTCTCTAGAGCATGTTGATTAGCATTAAATAACGAATGGTCGATCTTGCTCACGCACTACTCGCACTTTGGTGAATTTGCGCCCAATATACTGACCCCAACACAGAGATCAAGCTTAATGCAGTGTTGGGTTCGGGTCATCGAAAATTAAATCTTCCATTTGTGCATAAGCCTGCTCCTGCCCAGGCACACTTAACAACACCATCAGCACCACCCACTTCAAATCGTCCAGTGCAATTTGCTCTTGGTCCAGTGCCACAGCGCGATCGATAACCATCTCTCGAGTTGTGCTATCTATAACGCCAATTTGCTCTAGGAACATCAAAAAGCCTTGGCACTGAGTATCAAGTTTCATACTTTCGTATTCGGTATAGATACGGCATGCTCCAGTTGGGGCATTATGCAAATAAGGGCGCTCGTCGCTATATTGCAACTGAGCTAATTGCTCCAACCAATCCAGTGCTTTAAATATTTCGCTGTTGTTGAACCCCGCTTTACGTAATTCGTCGGTGAGTACGTTCTCTTCTACAAAAATTTCACTCTCGCTGTGAATATAGTTTTCAAACAAATACATTAGGATATCAAACATGTTACCCGCCCCCTGTTTTTACATAGCCCTCTGAGGTGCTCTCTATTAGCCCCTCCAGCTCTAAATCGACTAGTTGCGTCAGTAGTTCTGTAATGGGTACTTCGGCACTACTAGCAATATCATCAACGCAAGTAGGCTCGTAACCAATATGACGAAGTATGCTGTTTTCATCCTCACGGTAAGTAGGTTCACTCTTTATATATAGACCGTTTTGCGCAGAAAAACCTAACTCGAGCAATACATCTTTTGCCGATTCGACCAAGGCCGCGCCCTCTTTTATTAGCTTATGGCAGCCTTTGGCATAGGGATTATTAATCGAGCCCGGTATAGCCATCACCTCTCGGTTGTAGTCCGCAGCCAGTTCGGCCGTGATCAATGAGCCACTCTTACGCTCAGCCTCAACCACTAAAGTGGCGACCGATAAGCCAGCTATAATGCGATTGCGTCTAGGAAAATGCATAGCCCGAGCCGGAGTTGTGGGCACAAACTCACTGACTAACAGACCCTTTGCCAAAATATCATCACGTAAGGCTTTATTGCGGCGGGGATAACAAATATCAACACCGGTGCCAAGCACAGCTACAGTTTGACCTGTCGCCATCAGTGCCCCCTGATGAGACATGGCGTCTACGCCCATTGCCATGCCTGAAGTGATTATTAGCCCCGCAGCACTCAATTGCTGGGCTATTTCTTGGGCACATCGCTTCCCAGCAAGCGAAGCACTGCGACTGCCGACCATCGCGATTTGTGGTCGTTTGAGAAGCTGGGTATTGCCTCTGCAAAACAGTAATAGCGGTGCATCGGGTAACTCAGCTAACAGCTCGGGGTAAGCAGACGTACCCAAGGCTATAACATCAATACCTTGATGTTTGAATGCTTGAATCTTGCGCTTGTAGTTAGCAATATTAAGCGCTGAAAGGGCTCCAATGATGTTGGCTTTTACGCCGTAGCATTGCAAACACTCAGGCTCCGTAACCATGCGGGCTAACGGTACGTGCGTAAGCAGCTTATTGACATCGCGGCAGCTGAGTCCACGAACATAGAGCAAAGCCAGTAATGCGGCTTGATGGAAATGTAAATCGGCCTCTGACGAGGCCGATGATAAAGGTAACTGTTGTGCCATGCTCCCTCCTTGAGCACAACCCAACGCAGTGTACGATCAGCTGTTACTAATTAACACTGACTACATCGCCAACGCGAATTGGGCGTAGCGTTTTTGTGACAATGGCATAGCTCACTCTATCTTGTACTTTCAGTACCATAAGCTCGCCGACTTTCTCTTTCGGCATATGCCACGTGGTGTTGTCACCATCCTCTTCGAAATTAAAGGACTCTTCAATGTTAGACGCAACTTTCTCGTAAGTGCTCGCGTCTTCTTTATAACTTGGTCCATCATCACCATCAACCACGGTGGGTGACTGTCGACGAATATCAAACATATGTCCTGCTTTCACTTCGTCTGTCAGGCCACGATTGAGTACCACGATGTCCATCTTGCTGAATTCACGCAGCTCATTGGTTGACGCAATAATTTCGCCATCAATTTCCTTGTCAGGGCGACGCATTTTAAAGAACGCAGGCAAGCTTTGCCCTTCGCTGACGGGCAGTAAGAAATCACCAGCATTAATTTCACGCTTCACATCGTTAACAAACACAGAGGCTGGTACACCGTTATCGAAGTCTCCCGAGCGGAACGCACGCGCAGTGGCAACGAGTTTCACCTCGTAGCCAAGCACTTCTTCTGTTTGTGGGTCAATGTAAGGATCATCTTTGTGGTAAATAGCGTAGTTACGGTTACGTTCTAAATCGCCTTTAACGTAAAGAATGTGGCCTTTAGTTGGGCGCTTAACGTTCTCGTTAGCACCTAACACATAGGGCTGAGCCGCTATTTGCTCTTCACTTAGCGCCTGTTCATAGGTTAAAAATGGACGCAATAGCTCTAAAGAAATAGTTGGAATAGCGCTATCACTCTTCATGGTTTTGCGACCATGGGGAGTTAGTTTTTGATAGTTTTCTGGACGCTCCATCACTAAGCGAGGTCGACCCTGAGCGTCATACACAAGGTATAACGTATCACCCGGATATATAAGGTGAGGGTTATCAATTTGTGGATTCATTTGCCACAGCTCTGGCCATAACCAAGGCTTGTCCAAATAAATAGCAGAGATATCCCATAACGTATCTCCCTTTTCTACCACATACTGCTCAGGGGCATTTTCTTTTACCGTTAGAACATCTGCTAATGATGGAAAAGCAGCCGCAAGTGCTAATACGGCAGCCGATAGCTGTTTTATCATTGTAATGAGCTTCCTCAAGCTTGTTTTATTATAATTATTACCCAATAACCTGTTAAAGGTGCACACGAATGGCTAAAATAAAAACATAACACAATACCCGATATTTAGCACAATTTTTAATAAGGTAGCTATGGCACTTTTAGAAGTACTTCGATTCCCTGATGAACGTTTGCGCACAGTCGCTCAACCAGTAACCGATATTAACGATGACGTTCGCACCATCGTCAAAGACATGTTAGAGACCATGTACGATGAAAATGGTATTGGTCTTGCGGCCACCCAGGTTGATATTCATCAGCGTATCGTCGTCATCGATGTTTCCGACGAGCGCGACCAGCCGTTGGTTCTTATTAATCCTGAGATTACTCATAAAGACGGCTCTACGGTCAGTGAAGAGGGTTGTCTATCCGTTCCAAATTCCTATGCGAAGGTTGATCGCGCTGAAACGGTGACAGTAAAAGCCCTGAACGAACAAGGTGAAGAGTTTAGCCTTGACGCCGACGGTTTACTGGCCATTTGCATTCAACATGAATTAGATCATCTACTAGGTAAGCTATTCATTGATTACTTATCTCCTTTGAAGCGCCAACGTATTCGCAAGAAGCTTGAAAAAGAAGCGCGTCTTGCCGCAAAAGCTCAGTAACAAGGATAAACAGTGACTCAAGCTCTTCGCATCGTATTTGCCGGTACGCCGGATTTTGCCGCCCGCCATTTGCAGGCACTTATTGACTCAGAACATGAGGTGGTTGGCGTGTACAGCCAACCTGATCGCCCCGCAGGTAGAGGAAAAAAGCTCAAGGCCAGTGAGGTTAAAACGCTTGCTTTAGAGCATAACTTACCTGTTTATCAGCCAACTTCTCTAAAAGACGAGCAGGCACAACAGCAACTTGCAGAGCTAAACGCCGACGTTATGGTGGTAGTTGCGTACGGGTTGTTATTGCCAAAAGCGATTTTAACAACCCCCAGATTAGGTTGCCTCAATGTCCACGGCTCCATTTTACCTCGCTGGCGAGGCGCAGCCCCTATTCAGCGCGCTATCTGGGCTGGCGATAAGGAAACGGGCATCACTATTATGCAAATGGATGAAGGTCTTGATACTGGCGATATGCTGAGTATTGCTCGTTGCCCTATCGCAGCTGATGAAACCTCAGCTTCATTGTACGCCAAGCTTGCGCAGCTAGGCCCTTCAGCGTTAATTGATACCTTAGCCAAGCTCTCTACCATAGAGCCAGAGCCCCAAGACGATGCTCAAGCAAACTACGCTAAAAAATTATCTAAAGAAGAGGCGGAGTTAGACTGGCAGCTTGATGCCGAGCAATTAGCTCGCAACGTGAGAGCCTTTAACCCATGGCCTATTTGTTTTACCAAGATGCAAGGCAATACCGTCAAGGTATGGCAAGCCGACGTTGTTACCGAGCAAGGTGCACCAGGGCAAATATTGCGGGCCGATAAAAACGGTATTGTGGTCGCCTGCACCAACCATGCTCTGTGCATTACCGAGCTTCAACCGCCAGGTAAAAAACCCATGTCCGCCCAAGACTTTTTAAACGGCCGAGCCGATTGGGTCAGTGTGGGTAGCACCTTGGCACATATTGCAGGCGAAACCCATGAGTAATGTTCGCGCCCAAGCGGCGCACACACTCTATCACGTCGTCGATCGCGGGGTTTCTCTCTCGGCAGCTCTGCCCCGCTACAGCCGGGACCTCAATCCAAAAGATAAGGCTTTGATGCAGCAGATCTGTTATGGCGTCTTACGCTACCTGCCAAGCCTAGAGTTTTATTGTCAGCAACTGCTGGATGAGCCCCTCAAAGGTAAACGTCGTGTCTATCAGTTTTTACTCTATGTTGGCCTGTATCAATTAATACATATGCGTGTTCCCGAGCATGCCGCAGTGGGTGAAACCGTTAATGCACTCAAAGCGATGCGCGCACCAGGCCTGAAAGGCCTAGTTAACGCCGTATTACGGAGTTTTCAGCGCCAACGCGATGAGCTCGAAGCCGCAGCAACACAGATCGATGCTTGTAAATATAATCACCCAGGCTGGTTATTAAAAAAACTTAAGCGCGACTACCCAGAACATTGGCACACCATTGTTGCCCAAAACCAGGCGCAAGCGCCCATGTGGTTACGCGTGAATCAACGTCAGTATACTTGCGAGCAATATGCGCACCTGCTCAGCAAACAAGGTATCGAGTACAGTCAATTTGCCGATTACCAAGATGCAATAAAGCTTAAAAAAGCAGTAGATGTGCAGAAACTACCAGAGTTTTTCGCAGGGGCAAGCTCTGTCCAAGATGCAGCTGCTCAGCAAGCCGCAAGGCTGCTTGGTGCACAAGATGGTGAATATGTGCTCGACGCCTGCGCCGCACCGGGCGGCAAAACCTGTCACATACTTGAGTTGGCCGATGCAAAAGTGATGGCGCTTGACTGTGATGCTGAACGCCTAGACAAAGTGCGCGCTAACTTACAGCGATTACAGCTTGATGCCGAACTTGTTTGCGCCCAAGCACAAGACACTGAGTCATGGTGGCAAGGTCAGCAATTTGATCGCATTTTATTGGATGTTCCCTGCTCAGCAACAGGGGTGATACGCCGTCATCCTGATATTAAATGGTTAAGACGACACTCTGATATTGACGAGCTCGCTAAGCTACAGGGACAAATCCTTGATGCTATTTGGCCATTATTGAAGCCGGGCGGAACTTTACTTTATGCAACTTGTTCGGTGCTATCAGAAGAAAATCAAGAGCAGATGAAAGCCTTCTTCACACGCCATCGTGATGCTCAGCATAGCCCACTGCACGAGCAAGACTCTATAGCTCAACCAGGGTGGCAATTATTACCTGGCGACACCGATGGCTTCTATTACGCAAAAATAATAAAACAGTGATATAGCAATGAAAATTATCATCTTAGGCGCGGGGCAAGTCGGCGGAACACTGGCTGAAAACCTTGTCGGCGAGCAGAACGAAATCACCGTTGTCGACATTGATGGCGATCGCTTGCGCGAGCTACAGGACAAATATGACCTGCAAGGAGTCACTGGGCACAGTGCTCACCCCGATATTTTGCGCAAGGCCGGCGCTGAAGATGCTGATATGATTATTGCCGTCACCAGCTCCGATGAAGTCAATATGGTGGCCTGCCAAGTGGCCTACAGTATTTTTAATACCCCCACCAAGATTGCCCGTATTCGCTCGGAGCAATACCTGCGCTATCGTCAGCAGTTGTTCCATAATGACGATTTGCCGGTGGACCACTATATCGCTCCTGAGCAACTTGTTACCAAGTACATCCGCCGCCTTATTGATTATCCGGGCGCCTTACAAGTGCTGCAATTTGCCGATGGCAAGTTGTCTCTGGTCGCAGTCAAAGCCTACTATGGCGGTTTACTCGTTGGTTATGCGCTATCAGCATTGAAAGAACACATTCCCAATGTAGAGACTCGTGTTGCTGCAATTTACCGCCAAGGCAAGGCTATCAAACCCTTGGGCACCACAGTGATCGAAGCCGACGATGAGATCTTCTTTATTGCCGCAACCAAGCATATTCGTGCGGTAATGAGTGAACTGCAAAAGCTTGAGCGTTCTTATAAGAAGATCATGATCGCCGGTGGCGGTAACATTGGTGCTGGCTTGGCCCGCTCGTTGGAAAAAAACCATAGCGTTAAGCTGCTGGAGCGTAACCCACAACGAGCTGAGCAACTATCTGAAATGCTCGATGATACTGTGGTTTTTTGTGGTGATGCGTCTGATCAGGAGCTGCTATCAGAAGAGCATATTGAGCAAGTCGATGTATTCATTGCAGTGACCAATGACGACGAAGCCAATATTATGTCAGCGATGTTGGCAAAACGTATGGGGGCGCAAAAAACCATGGTGCTCATTCAACGTGGCGCCTATGTTGACTTGGTGCAAGGCGGCGAAATTGACATTGCTATTTCACCACAGCAAGCGACCATTTCAGCCCTGCTGACTCACGTAAGACGCGGTGACATCGTCAATGTTTACTCGTTACGTAAAGGCGCGGCAGAGGCAATTGAAGCCGTAGCCCATGGTGATGAGAACACCTCTAAAGTGGTAGGCAGAGCTATCTCTGAAATTAAACTACCTGCAGGGACCACTATTGGCGCTATCGTGCGCAATGATGACGTACTGATAGCCCATGATGATACAGTGATCCAAAGTGGTGACCATGTCATTATGTTCTTGATAGATAAAAAACACATTCATGTGGTTGAGAAGCTCTTCCAGGTCAGCGCAATGTTTCTGTAAAACATAAAAAAGCAGCCTTAGTGGGTGGACTAAGACTGCTTTTGCGTTGCTCTAATGGGTCTGGGTATTTACTCAGCGTGAGCAAATTCTTCCTTAGATAGCTCGCCATTTCCATCAATATCAAGCTCATCAAATTTAGTTAGAATCGCTGCATCTGCACTTGCCTCTTCCTTGCTGATGCTGCCATTACCGTCGACATCCAATGTATCAAAAGTAGAACCTGCGATAGCTGTTGCAGAAGAAGCCAAAATCGCCATAGCAAGTAGTGTGTTAGTCGTTTTCATCACGCTCTCCTCTTAGTTGGCGTTAAATTACTCAGCTTTTGCGAATTCTTTTTCGCTCAGCTCACCGTCTTTATTGGCGTCCAAATCCTTGAACTGCTGCATTAGCTCTGGATACTTAGACGCTTCTTCCATGCTGATAGCGCCATTGCTATCTACGTCTACACTGTTAAAGTCCATATCCAATGCGAATGCTGATGATGCGCTTACTAAACCTACGATAGCGACTGCTTTTGTCGAATTTTTCATAATGTATCCTCTTTACTGTGTGGTGTTGTCCGGTGTTGCGCAGTCGTTACTGCGCTTTAGCAAATTCTTGCTCAGATAACTCACCGTTCATGTCAGTATCCAAGTCTTTAAATTGACTCATAAGCTCAGGATACTTAGACGCCTCTTCCATACTGATAGCGCCGTTGCCGTCGGCATCGATAGTGTTGAAATCTGCATCCAGTGCGAAAGCTGAAGATGCGCCTACAAGTGCCATTAATGCGACTGTGTGTTTCATGGTTTTCATAACTTGCTCCTTACCTTGTTTGGTAAATAATTGGGTTACTCGGCTTTTTCGAACTCTGCTTTTGAGAGCTCACCGTTGCCATCTGTATCGAGTTGATCGAACTGCTCCATTAGAGCGGCATCGACAGAGGCCTCTTGAACACTGATAGCGCCATTGCCGTCGGCATCAAGTGCGTTAAAATCTGCTGCAAATACAGCGCTTGATGCAGCTAAAGTGACAAATGCGATTGTTGACGTCATACCTTTCATAACAAATCCCTCTTAATGGAAATAAAGTGCGTGAGAAAGAGCGAATAGCGCTTAAGCTTGCTCGAACTCTTCTTTTGAAAGCTCACCGTTACCATCGGTATCTAGCTTGTCGAAGTGTTTGCTAAGCTCTGCATCCACTGCTGCTTCTTGCTTGCTGATAGCGCCATTGCCGTCTGCATCTAAAGTAGAGAAATCTGCTGCAAACGCTGCGCTTGAAGCTGCTAAAGTTATAAGTGCTAAAGTTGAAGTCATGCGTTTCATAATAAGTATCCTTCTGGACTGAAAACTAAAATCTGAAATTGATGTTTAAACTAAGCGCTTAAGCTTGTTCAAACTCTTCTTTTGACAGCTCACCGTTACCATCGGTATCTAGCTTGTCGAAGTGTTTGCTAAGCTCTGCATCCACTGCTGCTTCTTGCTTGCTGATAGCGCCATTGCCGTCTGCATCTAAAGTAGAGAAATCTGCTGCAAATGCTGCGCTTGAAGCTACTAAAGTGATAAGTGCTAAAGTTGAAGTCATGCGTTTCATAATAAGTATCCTTCTGGACTGAAAACTAAAATCTGAAATTGATGTTTAAACTAAGCGCTTAAGCTTGTTCAAACTCTTCTTTTGACAGCTCACCGTTACCATCGGTATCTAGCTTGTCGAAGTGTTTGCTAAGCTCTGCATCCACTGCTGCTTCTTGCTTGCTGATAGCGCCATTGCCGTCTGCATCTAAAGTAGAGAAATCTGCTGCAAACGCTGCGCTTGAAGCTGCTAAAGTGATAAGTGCTAAAGTTGAAGTCATGCGTTTCATACTCAATATCCTTCTTTACTTGTTGAAATCTGTGTCAGTAACGTTCTGTGCTAATTGCTACTGCGTTTTAAACTCACCCTGACTATTACAAGTCCGGTGCCAACATTAAAAAAGCACTATTTATCATGGAGATATATGTAAATCAGGGGAGTTAAGAGCCGTTACACTATGTTTTTCTGTTGCCCTTTTGCGACACAGTTCAGGCTTAAAAGACAATATCTATATTTTTCAATAGGTTATTTTGCAACTTCTCACCTTGAATTCAGCCAATTACCTGCCAGGATTGAGCTGAAGGTGACTTTTAACTGAATGAAAGTGTAATGCCATCATTCTCATAAATTATTTTTTATGTTTATTTATATAAAATTCAAAAACTTATAATTTAAATAACTATTTGTAAGGGGATTTTTATTGAGCCCCAACTGCACACCAAGCGCTGTGTTGCTTTTTAGCAACAACGCATCTTTGGTTCAGTAAAGAGGTGGAATTTAGGACAAAAAGAAATACAGAAGAGATAAAAAAACAATTGAGTGCCTACGCTAGGCATCCACGCCTCAACGCCACTCAACGAGTGACGTTAAGTCACTGCCACGAGATAGAAAAGGGAGCATGGTGGCAGGAATTCATCCTGAAGCGACGCCCGGCTCAGGCATCCACGCCTTCGCGTTCGGCCCTCAACGAGTGACGTTAAGTCACTGCCACGAGATAGAAAAGGAAGAGCATGGTGGCAGGAATTCATCCTGAAGCGACGCCCGGCTCAGGCATCCACGCCTTCGCGTTCGGCCCTCAACGAGTGACGTTAAGTCACTGCCACGAGATAGAAAAGGGATAGCATGGTGGCAGGAATTCATCCTGAAGCGACGCCCGGCTCAGGCATCCACGCCTTCGCGTTCGGCCCTCAACGAGTGACGTTAAGTCACTCGCTGTCGCAAGCGACCGTGCCTCACCCACGCCAGAATGTTGGGGTAAACAGCACGAGGAGAGTAAATATCTCTAACCGGCCAAAGACCATTGCCAATGTCAGGATCCACTTTGCGCTATCACTAATGTCACCATAGTGAGCGGCTACTTCACCCAGCCCTGGACCCAGGTTATTAAGGCAGGCAGCGGTCGCCGAGAAGGCAGTGATATTATCTAGCCCCGTCCCCATCAGGCTGATCATAATAATTACAAACACCAAGGCATAGGCAGAGAAAAAGCCCCATACCGCCTCCACAACCTTATCTGGCAGGGCTTTACGACCTAGCTTAATCGAATAGATGGCACGCGGGTGGACCAAACGGTTAAGCTCTCGGATACCTTGTAAGTAAAGTAAAAACACCCTCACTACTTTCATTCCCCCGCCTGTGGAGCCCGCACAACCACCAATAAAACTGGAAAAGATCAGCAGCATAGGTAGAAACAGCGGCCAAGCGGAGAAGTTATCGGTCGCAAAACCGGCGGTGGTACTGATGGAAACGGCCTGAAACATCGCCTGGTCAAGCGTTTCATCACCATTGGCGTAAATGTTATTAGAGGAAAGCACTGCGAAACAGATAATGATGAGTGCCACTTGAATCAGAAAAAATGCTTTAAACTCAGGGTCGCGCAAATAAACTTTGCCACTACGACTGGCCACCGCTGCGTAGTGCAGTGAAAAGTTGATTGCCGCAATTAGCAAAAACACCACACAGATCAGGTTAATCACGGGGCTATCAAAGTGCCCCATCGACGCATCATAGGTAGAGAAACCACCAATGGCTATGGTTGAAAAGGCATGACAAATCGCATCAAACCAATTCATTCCCGCAACCCAATAAGCCAGCGTGCAAGCTAAGGTAAGCGACACATAGATATACCACAGGTGTTTTGCCGTATCGGCAATTCGTGGTGTCATTTTTGAATCTTTCACCGGCCCTGGCGTCTCAGCACGGTACAGCTGCATCCCACCCACGCCAAGCATAGGGAGCACGGCAACGGCAAGTACGATGATCCCCATACCGCCCAGCCATTGTAATTGCTGGCGATAGAAAAGCACCGACTTAGGTAAATATTCTATGCCTGTAAGTACAGTCGCACCGGTAGTGGTCAGCCCAGAAAACGCCTCAAATACGGCGTCTGCCATTGATAACTTGGGTGCATCTAGAAAAATCAGCGGTAAAGATGCGAACGAGCCTAGCACCAGCCAAAACAACACCACAATTAAAAAGCCTTCCCGAGCCTTTAAATCTCCATGCTCATTACGGTTGGGGTAGTAGGCAATTAAGCCAGCAATGACGCTAAAGACAAAAGCGAGAATAAAAGGTAAACCGCCACCATCTTTGTATATTAGTGAGACCAAGGCTGGCGGCACCATAGTGATGCTGAATAACGCCACCAGCTGGCCCAGTATTTTTATTATCGTGCGGTATTGCATCTAGCGCATCGCCGTGACTTTTGTTTGCATGTTATTGTCTTACTGTTTTATTTTTAACTCAACAGTACCGTGGCTTAAATCAAAGATATCTTTTATCGCTGCATCGCTTTGGCGCTCATCAATACATATCTGCCAACGAATGGCGCTATCATATTGCTTCTCAATATCAAGGACTTGATAGTGAGTTTGCAACCTTTGCTCTATGACTCCCTGTAGAGCATAGTCACTGTCGCCAATGAGTACCACACTAGGCACCTTAACCTGGGTAACTAGTTGCGCCAGCGCGTTATTAAGCGTACCACCATAGGCACGAACCAACCCACCGGTCCCAAGCTTAATACCACCGAAGTAACGCGTTGTCACAGCACAAATTTCGCCAAGGCCACTGCCTTGAAGTACATTCAGCATTGGTTTGCCAGCAGTCCCATTGGGCTCGCCATCATCGGAAAAGCCATACACATGGCTGCCTCCTGGAGCCCCTGCTACATGAGCCCAGCAGTTATGGCGGGCATCGGGGTAACGGCGATTAATATCGGCGATAAAGTCCTTCGCCGCACTAATATCCGGCGTGTGCGTCACATGCACAATAAAGGTGCTCTTTTTGATTTCTTCTTCGTAACTTAAGGGCTCACTAGGGTATGAGTATTCAGACATAACGGCAGGATCATTGATAGCAAACTGCGGAGCACTTCGGCCCCGCAGTGAATGGGTGGTTAATCGAGCTCTAGCTCGCGAGTCATATTCTCAAGGCTGTCTTCATGAACAATGATATTGTCCTCAATACGAATACCACCGAAAGGCTTAAGCTCTGCGACCTTGTCCCAATTAATATGCTGATTATTATCTGTCGCTGCCAAATCACCGAGCAAGGAATCAATAAAGTACAACCCAGGTTCAATGGTAAACACCTGATTCGATTCAATTTTACGCGTGCAACGCAGGAATGGGTGACCTTTAGGCGGCTCTTGGTGTGCGCCCTGCTCGTCAGCCATAAAACCACCCACATCATGTACTTGTAAACCAATATGATGGCCTAAACCATGTGGGAAGAACGTTGAGGTAATGCCTTTGGCAACAATCTCATCGGCCGATAAGTTGACGATGTTAAAGTCACTCAGTGTTTGCGCCACACGTTGGTGACAATCAAGGTGTAACTCACCATACAACTTGCCAGGCGACAACTGGTTACATAGTGCAATTTGGTGCTGCTTCATGGTGGCAACTAGCTCAGCAAACTCCCCTTCACCAGTAAAGTCATAGGTTCGCGTAATATCGGCTGCGTAACCATTGAAGTTGGCACCAGCGTCAATCAAAAAAGAACGATGGGTAGCAGGAGCAACACGATCAAAGTGCGTGTAGTGCAAAATGGCGCAGTTTTCATTTAGCGCCACAATGTTGCCGTAAGGCGTGTCATTTTCGCTGTGTTGCGTCGCTAACAGGTAGGCTTGTTGAATTTCAAATTCGGACTTGCCTTGAAAAAACGCATCTCGCGCAGCTTTGTGACCTTGTACAGCGATTTTATTCGCCTCACGCATACAAGCAAGTTCGTACTGCGTTTTGTAGGCACGGTGGTAATGATAAAAGTTCATTACCGGCTCCGGATTCATCAGCTCAAAACCCAAAGCTTGAGCGACTTCCAAGTATTCGCCAATATATGCAAATCGCGCCTTATCATAGGGTAGTAACTTTTCTACCTGATCCGGTTTCACCAGCAGTTCAATATCAAAGTAGTCAGCCCAATACTCATTCGGCTCATCGGGGACCTTGTGCCAAAAGTCCACAGGGCGATAGAAAATCAACTTTGGCTTATCAGTGCCATTCGCGACAATCCAGCAATGTGGGTTATCTATCACTGGCAACCAGGCCTTAAATTGTGGATTCACCTTAAACGGGTAGTACATATCGTCTAAGAACTGGCGCTTCGCTTGGCCAGAATGGAAAACAACGCCGTCTAGGTTTTCGCGTTCGATAATTTCGCGCGTGCGCTTTTGCAAGGTTGCAATATGTTCAGCGTATAACACCGCTAATTTATTCATGTATCACCCACTTTGCTAAATATTATTAACTGCAGTCTATCACAGCCGCCAGCTGTGCGGCTAACCACCTATGCGCATATCAAGAATAGACGCTAGGATGTTTTCATTTTTGCCTTGTTTAGTAAGGTATACTTGCCGATAAGCAAATACATTTTTGACATAGTCACGCGTTTCCCGATACGGGATCAATTCAATCCACAGCTCCGCAGGCATAGCTTGATCCGGTAACCATTTACGTACACGGTGATAACCCGCATTGTAAGACGCTGTTGCTAGCACTTGGTTGCCATTAGTTTTACCCTCTAAGTACTTGAGGTACTTGGTGCCCAAATTGATATTAGTGCTGGGCTCGTACAAACGCCGTGAAGACACGGTACTACGATTAATGTACTTCGCGGTACTAGGAAGAAGCTGCATTAAGCCCCGGGCGTTGGCCCGAGAGCGGGCATCTGGAGCAAAAGAGCTCTCACGCCGAGCAATCGCAATACTCCAATCCATATCCACCTTGTTGCGGCGGCTATAGCGCTTAAATAAGTCGGTGAATGCATCAGGGAAGCGTAAATCCACGTAATCCCAAGCCTTTATACGCGCTAATGTAAAGATGGTACTGTCATGCCAGCCTTGTTCACCGGCTAATACCGAAGCCGCTAGTTTCTCCGCTTCACTTGACGTATCTATTAGGTAATTCCATTCCCTGCGCGCGCTGGTGTAGCGCTTCAGTTCATGCAAACGTTTGGCGCGCTTGAAGCCTGGCGCCTGAGCCACCTTTTCCTTCAACCCAGGCGGCAACATCAACTGTTTACTATTGAGGTTAACCGGTTGGTCCAAGCGTGCGGCAGCAAGAAAGCCATAATAGTCTCGTTGTTGTGCCAGCGGCAGCCATATATTTTGGGCCTCTTGTGCCCGCCCTTGACGAAAATAGCTGTATGCGAGCCAGTATTTATGGCCATTGCTGAGATTGGTTTTATTAGTGAAGTAAGCTGATATCCCTGGCCAATCTTGCTCTCTGAGCATATTTGCCAGATGCCACTGCATTAGCTTTTTATCATGGCCCGCATCGGGCACTTTATTTAACCAAAATTTCGCTTCATCATGTTGTTTTACCGCCAATGCATAAGCAAAAGCATAGTTAATTTCCCGACGTTGCTCGTCGGTAAAAGTGAACATGTTATCGAGTTTGGTCCATGCTCGAATCGCTAGTTCCGGATCTCGCCATACCAAACGCTTAACGCCATAATGGGCAATTTCCGCTTCTTTGCTGCTTTTGTTTTTGAACCGGTACAACCCTGCTGCAGCACTGGGGTCTTTGCGCACCGCAGAATATAAATCAGCTAAATAACGCTCATTATTCGGTAGCAACGTTTTCAGGTAGCGCAGCAAGTGGTGTTCGCCCTCTCGTGCTGCCAACCCTACCCGTTGCCATACCCGTTGTGGAGTTTGCATCCCAGCATCACGCCACTTAGCGAATAAGGAGTCACACTGTTTCGGTTGAGATTGCCCTACCACCCAGAGATCAGCAACTTGCGCTAATATTGCTCGCTCAGGGGCGCCTAGTTGCAATTGAAAATCTAGGTACTGGCACTTTAACTGCGCATCGCTTGTGGGTTGGTAGTTAGCAACAAAGTCGGCTTTTCGCCCTCTTTTAGCTAGGTAGTTAAGCCAAGCTCGACGCACCGGCCACTCGAGGGGAGTATTTTGGTACACGCTCAAAAAGCGCTCTATTTCTGTTTGATATTTTAACTGCGGATGGCGTTTATAAAAGGCCATCTCTACATAAGGCTTAAGAGGGTGATCGAGTTGGCTATTAAGGCGCTTAAACTCTTTATAGTTGCCTGACCAGGCCACCTTTTCCGCCTCTAAAAAATCGTCATTGTCACTGGCTAAAGAAGCACTGGAGGCGTGCAGTAGGGATGCAGCCAGTAACACATGTATAAATCGTTTCATGATAATCCTACGTTTTATCGCGCGAAACACAGGTAACGGAATAACACTAAAAATGCTCAAAAAGGCACGTTACCATTATTGGTTCAACGAACCATCTTAACTGTACTACATTAATGGATGAGTTTTGACCTTTAGTAACCGCATCTATACGTGTTTTGGTCGCATCTCGTATCAGCGTTAATTTTTAACCGAATGTAAATTTTAGCCGGAAATTTTCATTGCATTTTCGGATTAAAGACGCGACACTGATCGAAAACCCAACTCATCGTACCAGTTTCACATGAAACAAAGGGAGATACCCATGATATTTCAGAGCGATTCCTTTGTAGTCTCTTTTATAAAGGACCAAATTGCTGAGTTTAAGTTCACTGTACCTGGTTCAGTGAATAAACTATCTCAACAAACCTTAAACGACTGCTTAGAGGCCATCAAAGAATTACGTCAACGTGACGACATTAAAGGCATGGTATTTACCAGCGATAAAGATCACTTCATCGTTGGTGCTGATATTTTTGAATTCCTACCCACTTTCCAAAGACCAGAGCAAGAGCTTGTAAGCTGGATTAAAAACGCAACCGATGTGTTTGATGCTTTAGAAGACTTACCTTTCCCTACTATCAGTGCCATCAATGGCATGGCTCTTGGCGGTGGCTGTGAGTGGGTTCTGGCGACCGATTTCCGTGTTGGTAGCAGCAAAGCTAAGATCGGTTTACCTGAGACCAAACTGGGTATCATGCCAGGCTTTGGTGGTACCGTGCGTTTACCTCGTATCATCGGTGCAGACAATGCCATGACTTGGATCACTACGGGTCAGGAAAACCGCGCCAATGATGCACTAAAAGTAGGTGCACTTGATGCTGTGGTTGCTGATGACGCGCTTGTTGATGCATGTATCAACATGCTCGAGCAAGCCATTGCGGGTAAGCTTGATTGGCAAAAGCGCCGCGCAACAAAACAAGCGCCATTGAAGATGAATAAGGTAGAGCAAGGTATGAGCTTTGCCATGGCCGAAGGCATGGTTATGGGCAAAACTAAAGGCCACTACCCAGCGCCAGTGCTTGCAGTGAAAACCATTAAAGAAGCCGCAAATATGAGTCGCGACGAAGCCATGGCAGTAGAAAATGCCAACTTCGCCAAGCTGGCTAAAACCAATGAAGCTGCTGCGCTAACCGGTATTTTCTTGAACGATCAGTTCATTAAAGGCAAAGCTAAAAAGCAAGCCAAGGGGAGTAGTGTCACCATCAACCAAGCTGCGGTACTAGGTGCAGGCATTATGGGCGGCGGTATTGCTTACCAGTCAGCCTACAAAGGCACACCTATTGTCATGAAAGACATTAACCAAGATGCTCTCGACTTAGGTATGGGCGAGGCAGCAAAGCTACTTGGTAAAAAAGTAAAACGCGGCCATATGAACATGGATAAGATGGTCGGCGTACTAGGAAAAATCAAACCGACTCTTAACGATGCGGATGTGCAAAGTGCTGATATCGTAGTTGAAGCCGTGGTTGAGAATCCGAAGGTGAAAAAAGCAGTATTAAGCGACCTTGAGAAGACCTTAGGTGACAATGCTGTACTAACGTCAAACACGTCGACCATTCGTATTGATGAACTTGCCACAGCGCTAGAGAAACCTGAAAAATTCTGCGGTATGCACTTTTTCAACCCCGTTCCAAAGATGCCTTTGGTAGAAGTGATTCGTGGCGAGAAAACCTCAGAAGATACCGTTAACGCTGTAGTCGACTATGCCCTTAAGCTAGGTAAGTCGCCCATCGTTGTGAATGACTGCCCTGGGTTTTTCGTAAACCGTGTGCTATTCCCCTACTTTGCTGGCTTCAGCAAAATGGTCAGCGAAGGAATCAGCTTCGCAAAAATCGATAAAGTCATGGAAAATGTCTTTGGTTGGCCGATGGGGCCCGCCTACCTACTAGACGTGGTGGGTATTGATACCGCCTTCCATTGCACTGGCGTGATGGCTGAAGGCTTCCCTGAGCGTATGGCTCGCCAAGAGAAAGATCCGGTCGCCGTGTTTGCAGAAGCTAAACGCTACGGTCAGAAAAATGGCAAAGGCTTCTACAGCTATGCCCCTGATCGCCGTGGCCGTTTGAAGAAGAGCCATGATGACGAGGCATTAAAGTTACTATCAACGCTGAGCGACAGTGAGAAAGACGTTGATAAGCAGGAAATGATCGACCGCTGTATGGTGCCGATGATCAACGAAGTACTGCTTTGCCTACAAGAAAACATCATTGCTTCACCACAAGAAGCAGACATGGCGTTGGTATATGGTATTGGCTTCCCGCCGTTCAGAGGCGGTGTATTCCGCTATTTAGACCAAGTCGGCCTGGCTAACTTTGTAGCAACTGCCGATAAGTACGCACACCTTGGTGCGATTTACCAAGTATCTGACCAAACACGTCAATGGGCCGAGCAAGGCCGCGTGTTTTATCAAGTGGAGGGACAATAATCATGAATAATGTTGTCATCGTTGATTGTATTCGTACACCTATGGGCCGCTCAAAAAATGGCGTATTCCGCCACAAGCGTGCTGAGGACCTTAGTGCCCACTTGATGAAAGGCCTATTAGAGCGCAACCCTGCTGTGGATCCTGCGTCAATAGACGACATCTACTGGGGTTGCGTACAGCAAACCTTAGAACAAGGCTTTAACGTCGGCCGTAACGCCGCACTGTTGGCGGGTATTCCACACACAGTGCCAGCAGTCACTGTAAACCGATTATGCGGCTCATCAATGCAAGCGTTGCATGATGCGGCACGCGCAATTATGACCGGTGCCGGCGACACTTACCTTATCGGGGGTGTGGAGCATATGGGCCATGTACCAATGACCCATGGTAATGATTTCCACCCTGGGCTCGCTACTTCTGTAGCTCAAGCAGCAGGTGTGATGGGACTAACCGCTGAATATCTTGCCACCTTGCACGGTATTAGCCGCGAGCAACAGGACCAGTTCGGCGCTCGCTCACACCAACGCGCTCATGCAGCCACAGTAGAGGGTCGCTTTAAAAGCGAGATCCTACCGATGGAAGGCCATGATGAAAGTGGTGCATTGACCTTGGTTGAAGATGATGAAGTTATTCGTCCAGAAACCACCGTCGAGGGTTTATCTCAGCTTCGTCCTGTATTTAACCCGGCCTCGGGTAGCGTCACTGCAGGCACATCTTCAGCGTTGTCTGACGGTGCTTCTGCCATGTTGGTTATGAGTGAAGAAAAAGCTAAAGAGCTAGGCTTGCCAATTCGTGCTCGTGTTAAGTCAATGGCAGTCGCCGGCTGCGATCCATCAATCATGGGTTATGGTCCGGTCCCTGCGACTAAGAAGGCATTGGCGCAGGCAGGTATCAGCATTGATGATATTGAGGTTGCTGAGCTTAATGAAGCATTCGCAGCGCAGTCTTTACCAGTGCTTAAAGACTTAGGTCTACTGGATAAGGTCGATGAAAAAGTGAATCTAAATGGCGGTGCAATTGCACTTGGGCATCCATTGGGTTGCTCTGGTTCACGGATCAGCACCACGCTTATCAATATTATGGAAGATAAGGACGCTAAATACGGCCTTGCAACCATGTGTATTGGTTTAGGCCAAGGTATTGCTACGGTGTTCGAACGTCCATAGCCACATCAGCTTGGTGACAAAAAGGCGGGTTAAGCATTATTGCTCCCGCCTTTTTTCTTATCTAAAGTTTGGGTAAACTAGCGCTTTTATTCTAAGGCAACGACACCAATGAACTTTGACCAAGCTGACCATGTTCTTGACGCCATGGGCCTACGTTGCCCCGAACCGGTGATGATGGTGCGCGGCACCGTGCGCAAAATGCGCCAAGGCGAGACCCTGCTAATCACCGCTGATGACCCTTCAACGACTCGTGATATTCCCAGTTTTTGTCGTTTTATGGACCACACCTTGGTGGCCCAGAAAACCGAGCAAGCCCCGTATCAGTATTTGATCAGAAAAGGGCAGTAGGCCTTATTCAAACACTTGATTGACTGTTACCAAGGGCTTTTTAAAGCGAGAGAAATTGATAGACACTTTGTACCAACCTTTCTCCTCTGGCGTAAAACTAAAATAGTTGTAGACGCTGTTGCAGTCTGCTTGAACTGGTAGGCCAAGCTCTAACGTTTTATCGAGCGCTTCGTCAAGATAACCGCAATTATAACCAGCACTCCACTGGGCATCGGCTATTTTGAACTCATAGGCCTTCCCCGGCGTAGAGAAGCGAATTTTGGTCTCATAGATGGCTGGCGCCACTCGTTGCATTTGATACTCTGGCTGTGCATCCCACAACGAGAAATCGCCACGCAAGAATAACGGCTTTTTCACTTCCTCAGCAGGCACGATATCATCGATAGTCACTGAGCTTGAGCAAGCCCCCAATAGTAAGGCTGAAACGAGTAACGGAATTTGCTTTGTCATTATTATTTGTTTCCACTTTAAGCGCACTTTTCTCCAGTCTAAGAAATTAGTGCAAAGGCTTCAATAAAAAAGCCAGCTTAATGCTGGCTTTTACTATCACTATGAAAAATACTCACTATTTCTGTAAAACAGAAATGTCAGCAACTTGCAGAAACAGCGATTGTAATTGTGACAATAGCGCCAAGCGATTGTTCTTAACGGCATCATCGTCAGCCATCACCATTACGTTATCGAAAAAGGCATCAACACTTTGACGTATATTCGCCAATTCACTTAATGCCTGCTGATAATCGCCCTGTTCGTACAATGGCGATAACTTCGCTTGATAGGCCGCTACTTGCTCAGCCAAAGTCTGCTCGGCAGGCTCTTGAAGTAACGCTTTATCAATGGCACCGACTTCCTTGATGTCATTTTTGCTGAGGATATTACCCACTCGTTTATTTGCCGCTGCCAGCGCTTCTGCAGGCTCTAAGCTACGGAAATGGCTTACCGCCTTTACACGCAGGTCGAAATCAAGGGGTTTAGAAGGTCGACGCGCCAACACAGCCTGGATTACATCAACGGCAATACCCTGCTCTTGATACCAAGTACGGAAACGCCCTAGGAGGAAATCAAATACATCCTCAGCGACATTACTGTTACTGAGCTTATCAGCAAACAGTTGCTGTGCTTTGGCGATAATATCAAGCACATCTAAAGGTAGTTGCTTCTCTACCATGATCCGAAGCGCGCCAATTGCTGCACGACGCAGGGCAAATGGGTCCTTGTCACCTTTCGGAGCTTGGCCGATACCAAAAATACCCACTAAGGTGTCGAACTTGTCTGCCAGAGCCACAGCACAAGCGATAGTGCTATGTGGTAATTCATCCCCAGAGAAACGCGGCATATATTGCTCGTTCATGGCATTGGCGACATCTTCATGCTCGCCGTCATGACGTGCATAATGCATCCCCATCACGCCTTGAACATCTGTGAACTCCATCACCATCTCTGTCATCAGGTCGGTTTTACTTAGTAAACCGGCCCGCTCTGCTAAGGCTTTATCGGCACTCAATTGCTCAGCAATGTAGCCTGATAGCGCACTAATTCGCTCTGATTTATCTTTCAGGGTACCTAGTTGTTTTTGGAACAACACGGAATCAAGAGACGCTAAGCGGCTTTCCAATGTTTTCTTTTTATCTGCCTCATAAAAGAACTGTGCATCAGCCAAACGTGGGCGCACTACTTTCTCATTTCCAGAGATCACTACACTTGGGTCTTTGCTCTCAATATTGGAAACAAATAAGAATTTATTAATCAGCTTGCCATTGCTATCAAGCAGTGGGAAGTATTTTTGGTCGTCTTTCATGGTGTAGATCAGTGCTTCATCTGGCACATCCAAGAACTCTTCTTCAAAGGAGGCGGTTAACGTCACCGGCCATTCAACCAGCGAGGTCACTTCCTCTAATAGTTCTTCATCCATCGCAACCTGGGCACCCACTTTTGCTGCTGCGGCATCAATTTGATTACGGATCATCGCTTTGCGCGCCTCGTAATCCGCGACAACGTAGGCTTCCTTCAGCTTAACTAGCGCCTCATCGGCGTGATGAATAGCGACTTTCTCTGGGTGATGGAAGCGATGCCCCTGAAGCTCGTTACCGATCGTTTTACCAAGAATTTCACCTTGAACTAAGCTTGCACCGTAGAAAATGGTCGCGGTGTGTACCGGGCGAATAAACTGAGTCTTGTTAGCTCCCCAACGCATAGGTTTAGGGATAGGTAGTTTAGTTAATGCCTTAGCTACGGCGTCAACAATCAGCTCTTGTACCGCTTGACCAGGAACATTGGCCTTGTGTAGTAACCACTCGCCTTTATCGGTGGTATGGCGCTCCGCATCACTGACTTCAATACCACAGCCACGAGCCCAACCCAATGCCGCTTTGGTTGGGTTGCCATCGGCGTCAAACGCAGCCTTGACTGCTGGGCCACGCTTCTCGACCACTTTGTCTTGTTGTTTTTCGTCCAGTTGCAACACCATCAACCCCAACCGGCGAGGCGACGCATACCACTGCACACCTTGGTGCCCGAGAGTAAGCTCGTCCAGTTGTGCGGTTAATGCATCAGCAAAGGCTTCTGCAAGTGTGCGCAGTGATTTCGGTGGTAACTCTTCAGTACCAATTTCAACTAAAAGATTCTGTTGTAACATAGGTATTCTTAATCCTTACACAGCGGGAATCCGAGCGCTTCACGCGCCGCGTAGTAACTTTCTGCGCAGGCTTTAGATAAGGCTCTAACGCGCAGAATATAACGTTGTCTCTCTGTCACTGAGATAGCGTGACGTGCATCGAGAAGGTTGAATGCGTGCGATGCCTTCATCACTTGCTCATAAGCTGGTAATGGCAACTCTGCTTCTATGAGTTTTTGACTTTCCTTTTCGCACTGGTCGAATTGCTTAAATAGCGCATCAACGTCGGCATGTTCGAAATTGTATTTCGACTGCTCTACTTCGTTTTGGTGGAAAACATCACCATAGGTCACTTTGCCCATCGGGCCGTCAGCCCACACGAGGTCGTAAATACTGTCCACACCTTGAATATACATGGCTAAACGCTCAAGACCATAGGTGATTTCGCCGGTTACTGGCGCACACTCAAGCCCCCCTACTTGCTGGAAATAGGTGAACTGCGTGACTTCCATGCCATTTAGCCACACTTCCCATCCTAATCCCCAAGCACCCAGAGTTGGCGATTCCCAGTTGTCTTCAACAAAACGGACTTCATGCTTAAGTGTGTCAATTCCCAATGCAGCGAGTGAGCCCAAGTATAGGTCTTGGATATTGTCCGGAGACGGCTTTAAAACTACCTGAAATTGATAGTAATGCTGTAGGCGATTAGGGTTTTCACCATAGCGGCCATCGGTAGGACGGCGACAAGGCTGCACATACGCACTCGACATTGGCTCTGGGCCAACGGCTTTTAAAAAGGTGAGTGGATGAAACGTGCCTGCGCCCACTTCTAGATCAAAAGGCTGTGCAATAACACAGCCCTGCTGTGCCCAGTAATCCTGTAACGCTAGGATAAGGCCCTGAAAGGTTTGTAAGTCGTATTTTTGCATAATGAGGTTAGATTCTGCTGCTTTGAGTGCGGTTTTATTGCTCACAGTATACCTGCTGCCACGCCGTGTTTTAAGCAGTTTCTTTTACAGTGGCTCTGTAGCTAACAGCCCCTTCCTTTCACATTCATAATCTATTCATTTAAATATCACTGAATTATTTCTTCTCACCTAGTTCATTATTCGTATTTTTAATTCTTCTTTATTGCATTATCAGCAAAGTAGTCTAGCTTTGTTAAATTAGTGTTAACCACACTGTGACCAATAAAATATAACTAAGATAGGATTCGAAATGAAAAAGACACTTTTAGCCACAGCGGTATTCGCTGCATCCACCGGTATAGCCACTGCACAAAGCGCCCCTAGTTTTACCGGCATGGCGGCACAGATGGAGATCGATAATACCTGTATTATCCGTTTTAATGACTCGGTTTCTCGCTTTGATGTCGAAGGTAAAGCACGCGGTATGTTGACTAAGGCACAAGTTCAAGCCAAGCACCTATATAAAAATGCGATCAAAGGTATGGCTGTTAATATGAGCTGCGCTAAAGCGAAAACGGTATTTGCAAACGAGGCCGATGTGATGCGCTTCACCGAAGATGGCATTGCCTATGCCTCACCAGCAAAAAAAGGTAAGCCCGGTGGCGGCGGCAGTCAATCTCAACAAACGCCTTGGAGCGTCACGCGTGTTGGAGGTCCAGTGGATGGTTCCGGCTATACCGCTTGGGTACTCGATACCGGTATTGACTTAGACCATGCTGATCTCAACGTTGATGCTAACCGTGGCTTTACCGCTTTTACTAAAGGGCGTGACGCAGACATGGATGATGGCAATGGTCATGGTACTCATGTCGCCGGCACTATCGCTGCTCTTAATAACGGTATCGATGTCGTTGGTGTTGCAGCAGGTGCTGATGTGGTCCCTGTAAAAGTACTCGATTCTCGCGGTTCTGGCAGCTGGTCTGGGGTACTAGCAGGTATTGATCATGTCGCCGCTAATGCCTCACCAGGCGACTGTGCAAATATGAGTTTAGGCGGAGGCTTCAATCAGGAACTTAACGATGCGGTCGAAAATGCTGCACAACAATCGGGAGCCTTTTTTGTAGTGGCCGCAGGCAATGAAAGCCAAGATGCCAATAATGTCTCTCCAGCGAGCGCCTCCCATAACCGGGTTTATACTATTTCAGCAACAGATAGCAGCGACCGCTTTGCTAGTTTCAGTAACTTTGGCAACCCACCTATCGATTATGCCGCACCTGGAGTCGGTATTCTTTCCACACGCCAAGGGGGTGGCACTACCACAATGTCTGGCACATCAATGGCTTCACCAGCGGCGTGCGCGGTGATCATGATGAGCAATGGTAATCCAGGCACAGACGGATCGGCGTTGAACGATCCAGATGGCAATGCCGATGATATTATCCATCTTTAATATTAAGTATTAAATCAAAAAAGCCCTTACATGTTTGTGTAAGGGCTTTTAGTTATACGTTATTAGGCTTTATTTCTACACATCTAGATTCACAACACGAAGTGCGTTTTGCTCGATAAAGTCACGGCGCGGCTCTACTTGGTCACCCATTAGAGTTGCGAACAATTGGTCTGCCGCTATGGCGTCTTCAATGGTCACTTTAAGCATACGGCGAGCACTAGGATCCATTGTCGTTTCCCACAGCTGGTCAGGGTTCATTTCACCCAGTCCTTTGTAGCGTTGGGTGTATAGGCCACGCTTAGAATCGGTAATTAACCACTCTAGTGCTTCAACAAAGCTGCTCACTGGCTGCGTTTTCTCCCCGCGTTGAACATAAGCGCCTTCTTGCATCAGGTCTGTGATTTTCTCACCTGTAACACTAATACGCTGATAGTCTTTGGAGGTTAAGAAATCGTGGTTCAGTACATAGACTTTATCAACCCCGTGCTGACGAATATTGATCAGCGGATAATAGAGTTTACGCTCTTCGTCGAATTGCGTGTGTGCGCTGAAAATAGCCGCATCTTCATCCTTAGCAATTAAGTCTTCTACCAGTGTTTTCGTCCATGCTAACACTTTCTCTTCATTATCAAGCTCAGACTCACTAATACGAGGTTGGTAGATTAAGCTGTTCATCATTGAAGATGGGTACTTTCTCGCTAAACGTTCAATAACTTTTTCAGTACTCTGATAATCGCGAACTAGGTTTTCTAGCGCGTTATCTTGAATGGCACTTGCTCCCTCACTGGTATACAGTGCGGCACCGTTTAGTGCGAGAGAAGTTAAGTACTCAACGAGTGCATTATCATCTTTGATATACCGCTCTTGCTTACCTTTTTTGATCTTGTATAGCGGTGGTTGAGCAATATAGACATAACCACGCTCAATAATTTCTGGCATTTGACGATAAAAGAAAGTCAGTAGCAGAGTACGGATGTGCGAGCCATCTACGTCAGCATCGGTCATGATAATGATACGATGATAGCGAAGCTTTTCAGGGTCGTATTCATCACGGCCAATACCACAACCTAACGCCGTAATGAGCGTAGCCACCTCTTGCGAGCTAAGCATTTTATCAAAACGGGCTTTTTCAACGTTTAGGATTTTACCCTTTAGTGGCAAGATAGCTTGGTTTTTACGGTTACGCCCCTGCTTAGCAGAGCCACCCGCTGAGTCACCCTCCACTATGTAAAGTTCAGATTCCGCAGGGTCTTTCTCTTGGCAATCAGCGAGCTTACCTGGTAGGCCAGCTAAATCCATGGCTCCTTTACGACGCGTCATTTCACGTGCTTTACGCGCTGCTTCACGCGCACGTGCAGCGTCAATTATTTTACTGACAACGACCTTCGCATCACTGGGATTCTCAAGTAAGAATTCACCTAATTTTTCGGCCATCGCTTGCTCAACAGCAGATTTCACTTCGCTGGAAACAAGTTTATCTTTGGTCTGCGATGAGAACTTAGGATCTGGCACTTTAACGCTAACAACTGCGGTTAAACCTTCACGCGCATCATCGCCACTGGTCGACGCATTGGCTTTTTTGTTAAGGCCTTCTTTTTCCATATAACCATTCAATGTACGGGTAAGCGCTGCACGGAAACCGGCTAAGTGCGTTCCACCATCACGTTGAGGAATATTATTGGTAAAGCAGAAAATACTTTCTTGGAAGCCATCGTTCCACTGCATCGATACTTCAACGCTGATGCCATCTTCACGCTCATGGGTGAAGTGGAAAACATTTTGATGAACTGGTGTTTTCTTGCGGTTCAAGTATTCAACGAAAGCTTGTATACCACCTTCATATTTAAAGTGGTCGCGCTTATCTTCCTCGCGCTCATCGGTCAAGATGATAGATACGCCAGAGTTCAGGAATGATAATTCCCGTAAGCGCTTAGCTAAAATATCGTAATGGAAGTTAATATCGCTGAATGTTTCTGAGCTCGGCCAGAAGCGAATTTCTGTGCCTGAGGTTTCCGAATCACCAATCACAGAAAGCGGCGCATCAGGCTCACCCATGGTGTAGGTTTGCTTATGTAATTTACCTTCGCGACGAATTTCTAACGCTAGCTTTTCTGATAATGCGTTAACAACCGAAACACCTACACCATGCAGACCACCGGATACCTTGTATGAGTTATCATCAAATTTACCACCGGCGTGTAGTACGGTCATGATAACCTCAGCCGCTGAGACTCCTTCCTCTTCATGGATTTCAGTTGGGATACCACGACCATTATCGCGAACTGATACTGAGCCATCGGTATGGATAGTTACGAAGATGTCGTCACAGTATCCTGCTAATGCCTCATCGATTGAGTTATCGACGACCTCGAAAACCATATGGTGTAAACCGGTGCCATCATCGGTATCACCAATGTACATTCCTGGCCGTTTTCGTACTGCATCTAATCCTTTCAGTACTTTAATACTTGATGAATCGTAATTTTCAGACATGGTGTTTCCATTTATCTTGTTATTAGTTTGCCATGTTTCACGTGGAACAAAGCTTCAGTTCTATCCAAAGCTTCTAACACGGCAGAGACACTTTCGGACTCAATTGTCGTTATAAATATTTGCGCTTGGCAATGGGATAATAATTGGCCCACTTTGCGCTTTGTATCTTCACTGAGCTCCGAGGGTAAGTCGTCTATTAGCAACAGTGACTGCTTCCCGGTCTCTTTTTCAATTAAGCTATTTTGCGCTACTTTAAGCGCATATAAAAGCAGTTTTAGCTGTCCTCTTGAAAAGACATGCTCTGCTGCACCCACATCGGTTTTTATCGTTATATCCGCCTTGTGGGGCCCTCTCGATGTATATCCACGTGCAAGGTCGCGTTCGAGGTTTTCTGACAGTACATCAGCGAGTGAATCTAACTGTTTCCACCCGCAATGGAACTCGATTTTCAGGCCTTGCATCAATTCAAGTTCAGCACACAGTCTATCAAAAAAATGCGCTTTAAACCTCTCAATATAAGATTCTCTTAGCGCCGTAATATGCTGCGCCAAACGGACAAATTCTTTGTCCCATACAGCAAGTTGTAGCTTTATATCTCGGGGTCTTTGCTTGAGTAAAGCATTACGTTGCTTAAGTATACGGTTAAAGTTTTGCCACGCATTTAAAAACTCATGTTCCACGTGGAACACACCCAAATCAATAAATGCCCGTCGCTCCTTCGGTCCTCCAAAGAAGAAAGAGTAACTTTCAGGAGTGATAACTTGCACAGGCAATACCTGCGCTAAATCTGATATACGTCGGCTTGCTTTTCCCTGAATACGGACTTGGGTCTCACCCTGTACATTTTTACTTATCCCCATTGGGATGGTGAGATTATTACTGTGCTTTTTTGCGTGCAGAGTAAATTTTTGCGCCCCATGACGAATCACGTTGCGATACTTGTTGGTACGAAAAGAACGTCCATGGGAAAGGAAGTATATGGCTTCGAGAAAACTAGTCTTGCCGCTGCCATTCTCCCCGTAGATGATATTTATGTCTTGGGGAGATAAAGAAACAGCCTCAACATTTCGAAAATCATTGAGGCTGAGAGAAGTAATGCTCATTATCTATAGACGCATAGGCATAACAACGTAGAGCGCTTCACTATCACCTGTCGCTTCCATCAGCGCACTACTATTCGAATCGGCAAGCGTAATTGTAACGTCTTCAGTTTTTACCGTGTTTAGAACATCCAGCAAATAAGAAACATTAAATCCGATTTCTAACTCATCACCTTGATACATAACCTCGACAACTTCTTCGGCCTGTTCTTGCTCTGGGTTATTGGCACTGACTTTTAATAAGCCATTACTCAAATTTAAGCGCACACCACGAAACTTTTCATTAGACAAGATAGACACTCGGTGCAGAGCATTGCGTAGCCACTCCCGATTTGCAGTAATAATCTTGTCACCCCCACGAGGTAAAACGCGGCGATAATCAGGGAAGCGTCCATCAACTAATTTACTAGTAAATGTAAACTCTGCATCGCTAATTCGAATATGATTGGCACCAAACTGAATAGTCACAGGATTATCATCTGCCGGCATTAACCGCATGATTTCTTGCACACCTTTGCGTGGCACTATAAGTTGGCGCTGCGAATTAAGCGATTGAGGTAATTTTTTAAACGCTAATGCGAGGCGGTGTCCATCGGTGGCAACGGTTTTTATTTCATCATTCTCTAATTCAAATGACATACCATTAAGGTAATAACGGACATCCTGATTCGCCATGGAAAAATGGGTGTTCTCGAGTAGCTTTCTCAGCTCCATACGGCTTAGCTGGAACTCAACCTCGCCATCCCACTGTTCTAAATTAGGAAAGTCTTCGGCCGCCAACGACAACAGCGCAAAACGGCTTTTACCACTGGTCAGTACCACCTGATGCTCTTGCGAGTTTAAATTGATATCACTGCCATCTGGCAAGCTTTTACAGATATCTAAGAGCTTTTTAGCTGGCAAAGTAATCTTGGTATCGGCAGTGGGCTTCTCCAAAGTGACCGAGGCAACAAGCTCTATCTCAAGGTCTGTCCCAGTCATATAAAGTTGACCATCACGCACCTCTAGCAATACATTTGAAAGAATTGGCAGGGTATGTTTTCTCTCAATAGCACCAGACACTTGCATGAGTGGTTTTAAAAACTGATCTCTAGCGATAGTAATTTGCATAAGGCTGACCTTAAGATGACAAAGTTCTTATTAGATTTTGATAGTCTTCTTTCACTTCGTGATTTTCTTCACGCAGTGATTTAACCTTGCGGCATGCATGCAGCACGGTTGTATGATCACGCCCACCAAAGGCATCACCTATTTCTGGCAGGCTGTGATTGGTTAATTCTTTAGATAGCGCCATGGCCACTTGTCGTGGACGAGCTACAGAGCGGCTGCGGCGTTTAGATAGTAAATCTGATACGCGAATTCGATAATACTCTGCCACTGTGCGTTGAATATTATCGATAGTCACCAACTTATCTTGCAAAGCGAGTAGATCGCGCAAGGCTTCTTTAACAAAGTCGATTGAAATTGGTCGTCCAGTAAAGTTTGCGTTAGCGATGACCCGATTAAGTGCGCCTTCCAATTCACGCACATTTGAGCGCAGTTTCTTCGCAATAAAAAAGGCCACTTCATGGGGTAAATTAATCTTACTTTGCTGCGCTTTTTTCATCAAAATAGCGACCCGAGTTTCTAACTCCGGTGGCTCAATCGCAATAGTTAAGCCCCAGCCAAAACGTGATTTAAGACGGTCTTCAACGCCTTCTATTTCTTTTGGGTATCTATCAGAAGTCAGAATAATTTGCTGATTACCTTCTAACAGCGCATTAAAGGTATGAAAGAACTCTTCTTGAGAGCGCTCTTTATTAGCAAAAAACTGAATATCATCAATAAGTAAGGCATCAACACTGCGGTAATAGCGCTTGAACTCTTCAATGGCATTATTTTGCAGCGCTTTGACCATATCTTGCACGAAGCGCTCGGAATGCATATAAACGATTTTAGCGTTTTCTTTTTTAGCTAAAATACCGTTACCCACGGCGTGCAGTAAGTGCGTCTTACCCAAGCCTGTGCCACCATAAATGAAGACAGGGTTAAATGCCGAACCTGGGTTATCGGCCACCTGTGTGGCTGCTGCTTTAGCTAATTGGTTTGACTTACCTTCAACAAAATTGTCGAAGGTATAATTTTCTTTGATATTCGATTTGTACTGTGACTTGGGCGCCGGTTCTACGGCGGCAGGTGCCTGCGCACTTTGGGTGACCGCTGGAGCGCTGCTAGCACTCGCTGCCTGGGTATTATTCGTATTGCTACTGGGGGCGGGCGTGTTACCGTTGAGTATCGGTTTGCTGCCCACGTCAAAGCGCAATTCAGGAGCTTCGTCACCGCATATTTCAACTAATAGTTCATTGATCCGGTTAAGGTACTTTTCGCGAACCCAATCAAGCACAAAACGGTTAGGCGCATAAATAGTTAAAGTGTCGTCTGTACTTTCAGCTTGGAGCGGGCGCACCCACATACTAAATTGTTGCGACGGTAGTTCATCCTGCAACACATATAAACAACTTTGCCAAACTGACAGATACACAGTGTACTCCCGAAATTAGGTTTGTATTATTGATACCCGTACATCACGGGTGAAGGTTGTCGTTGCTTGTCTTCCCTGAATCTGCGCCTTGGTGCGATCCGGCTGTCCATTATGACGCCTATTTATCCACAACTTCAATATTGATTTTTTTAGAAATTATGCTCCCTGCGCAAAATTTACATAAGATATTGTTTTTATTTAATATAAATTTTAAAAATAGAAGTTAGGCAGACCATTAATTAGGGTTTGATCGTATTCAATTTTTAAGATCAATTAAGGTTATAAAGTGGATTTATGCACTTTTTAAACAGAGCCTGTGGAAAACTTCAATTAATCACCGATCTTTTTAGGATCGCTTGCCGATCTGAGCACAATTTTTTCGCTCCCCTACTCCTATAGCACTGTTATTTTCATTGACTTTGACCAAGACTATCTATAGAATTCCGCGCTCGCTAAGGCACCGCTTATTGTCCGGTGTAAATCACTTGGCTTTGTGCAGTGTCTGCGTCTGTGTGAGGATCGCGACCCACACAGTTAATTTAAACCTTAACCGATCGGATGGAATTGTTATGAAAAGAACTTTTCAACCTAGCGTACTTAAGCGCAAGCGTACTCACGGTTTCCGTGCTCGCATGGCGTCAGCAAATGGCCGTAAAGTACTAGCACGTCGTCGTGCTAAAGGCCGCAAAGTACTTTCTGCTTAATTAGTGGAAGACTTTCGCTTTGGCAGGGAGTTACGACTGTTAACTCCCTCGCATTATTCCCGCATTTTTAACGAGCCCGCTCGGGCAGCAACCGCCCTATTCACATTACTAGCTAAACCAAACGACTTAGATAATCCTCGCATTGGTTTAACCGTAGCTAAAAAAAATGTGAAGCAAGCCAACCAACGCAACCGCATTAAGCGTATCGCCCGTGAGAGTTTTCGTCTCAATCAACATCAGTTAGATAACATTGATATTGTGCTTATGGTTAAGCGCGGTATTGATGAGCGTTCTAATGCCGAGATTCGTGCTGAACTTGATAAGTTATGGCGAAAAATCAATGAGCGTTGTAAACCAGGATACAAGCCACCACCCAGACGTCATAGCAAAAAGCGTCCTAATGGGCAGCAAAAGCGCCAGCAATCATAGAATTTAGCGTCTTTTTCAGGTATCTTTAGCTCACCTTTTAATCGACACTCACTGAGTATTCACAATCACTCTGCTCAGTACTGAGGCTTACCTATGATCGCCCATATTTTGGCCATACCAAAACACAGCCTCATTATTGTAATTAGAGGTTATCAAAAGTGGATAAGCCCCCTACTTGGGCCCAGTTGTCGCTTTAATCCGAGCTGCTCTTCGTATGCTCTGCAAGCTATAAAAATGCACGGAGCAATAAAAGGCAGTTGGTTGGCAACGAAACGAATAGTAAAATGCCATCCTTTACATGCTGGTGGGGATGACCCCGTACCCAGCAAACGTAACCATCATTAATCTAAACGACGAGAAATAAGAGCTGTTATGGAATCGCAACGCACGTTTTTAATAATCGGCCTGTTGTTGGTGTCGTTTTTATTATTCCAAGAGTGGAATAATGACTACAACCAACCGCAGCAGCCTAGTGCCCAAACGCAACAAAAGACGCAAAGCCAGCAGGCCGGCCAGTCAGATGTACCGCAATCAGACGTTGATAATTCCCTTACTGCCACTGCTGTGGACCGTAAAATTATCGAAGTGACTACCGATGTATTTGCCGTAAAAATTGATACCTTGGGCGGTGACATCATCGAAACTAAGTTGCTTAAGCACGCTGAAACCCATGGCAGCGATACTCCTTACCTATTATTAGGGGAGTTTGATGGCAATCAGTACTTCTCACAAAGTGGCTTAATTGGTTTAAATGGTCCTGATGCGCAGGCCGAACGCCCAGTGTATGACTCTGAGAAGCTACAATATACTCTCAATGGCGATACCTTAACGGTGCCACTGACTTTCGTTGATGACCAAGGCGTTCGCTTTACTAAAACTTACACCTTTAAACAGGGTCAGTACGATGTAGCGATGGACTACAACGTAGAAAATACCACCGCAGCGCCACTGCAAGTGCAGTTGTTTGCACAAGTTAAGCGTACAGTGCAAGAAAAAGGCAGTTTAATTGACCAAAGCTACCTTGGTGGTGCTTACGGTACAGACGAGATAAATTATGAAAAATACTCATTCTCTGATATTGAAGACAAACAATTAAATAAAGCCACCCAAGGCGGCTATATCGCTTTTCTTCAGCACTACTTTGTCAGTGCCTGGGTACCAAACCAAGAGCAACAAAACACCGTCTATATGCGCCTTATCACGCCTTCAGTTGCGCAAATTGGTGTAAAATCAGAGCCAATAACAGTGGCAGCCAATAGCACCGCAGACATCAGCGCCACTTACTATATGGGCCCTAAAGACACTGATGCCCTTGAAGCCATTCACCCTAACCTTGATTTGGCTGTTGACTATGGCTGGCTGTGGTTCATTTCACAACCATTGCTCACCCTACTTAAGTTCCTTTACAGCTTCTTAGGTAACTGGGGTCTAGCTATTATCGCCATCACTATTGTGGTGAAGTCATTACTCTTCCCATTAACGAAAGCACAGTACACCTCTATGGCGAAGATGCGTGCCCTGCAACCGAAAATGCAAGCACTGAAAGAGCGCTACGGTGATGACCGCCAGAAGTTCGGTCAGGCCATGATGGAAATGTACAAGAAGGAAAAAGTAAACCCGATGGGTGGCTGTTTCCCGCTGTTACTGCAAATGCCAATCTTCTTGGCGCTGTTCTATGTATTCCTAGAATCGCCAGAATTACGTCATGCTGAGTTCGGCCTATGGCTAACAGATCTATCATCAAAAGACCCTTACTACGTACTGCCTATCTTGTTCGGTGCGAGTATGTTCTTGATGCAGAAGCTACAGCCAATGACGGTTACCGACCCGATGCAACAAAAGATGATGACCTGGATGCCAGTAATCTTCTCGGTTTTCTTCTTATGGTTCCCATCAGGTCTGGTTCTATACTGGCTCGTGTCTAACCTTATCTCCATTGCGCAAATGCTGATTATTTATCGCGGTATGGAGAAAAAAGGCATGAAAGTACGCGGTTAACAACCCGCTATTGAAGCTAAAAAAAGCGGCCTAAGAGCCGCTTTTTTATTGTTTATAACAACATTAGGTTACAATACATCCATTCAGGCTTTATCGAGTAATTCTATGCTTTCACAAGATACAATCGTTGCTCAAGCCACCGCGCCAGGTCGTGGTGGTGTGGGTATTATTCGTGTTTCTGGCAGCCATGCAAAGCTGGTCGCTGAGCGCATTTTAGGACGCTGCCCACGTACCCGCTACGCCGAATACCTGCCTTTTAATGACCTGCAGCAACAACAATTAGACCAGGGCATAGCGCTGTTCTTTCAAGGCCCAAACTCTTTCACCGGCGAAGACGTGCTAGAACTACAAGGCCATGGCGGCCCTGTGATTCTCGACATGTTGTTAAAAGAGATTAGCCAACTTGAGGGTGTACGCTTGGCCAAGCCCGGTGAGTTCTCGGAGCGGGCTTTTCTCAATGATAAGCTTGATTTAACCCAAGCCGAAGCAATTGCCGATTTAATTAATGCAACCTCAGAACAAGCGGCTAAAAGTGCCCTGCACTCACTACAAGGCGAGTTTTCAAAACATATTGAAGAGCTGGTGGAGCAAGTTATTCACTTGCGCATGTATGTGGAAGCGGCCATTGACTTCCCTGATGAAGAAATCGATTTTCTTAGTGATGGTAAGGTTGGCAACGACTTGCAAGCTATTCTCGATAAGATCGCGGCAGTTAGCAAACAAGCGAAGCAAGGCAGCATTATTCGTGATGGTATGCGCGTGGTCATTGCTGGTCGCCCTAATGCCGGTAAATCAAGCTTGCTTAACGCCCTTGCTGGGCGTGATGCCGCCATTGTCACCGATATCGCAGGCACCACTCGTGATGTATTAAAAGAGCATATCCATATTGATGGGATGCCTTTGCATATTATTGATACCGCAGGACTACGTGAAAGCCCAGATAAGGTCGAGCAAATAGGAATAGAACGCGCTTGGGAAGAAATCAACCAAGCCGATCGCGTGCTGTTTATGGTTGATGCCACGGAGACGGATGCCACCACTCCAGAGCAAATTTGGCCAGAGTTTACCGCTAAGCTGCCCGCCAATATGGGCATTACCGTGATCAGGAATAAGGTCGATCTCAGTGGCGAGCAACCGGGGTTTGACGACCACCCTACTCATCCGGTCATTCGCCTCAGCGCCAAACAAGCACAAGGCATTGACCATGTGCGAGAGCACCTTAAATCATGCATTGGCTTTGAGGGCACCCAAGAAGGCAGCTTTATGGCTCGCCGCCGTCATTTAGATGCATTAGAGCGAGCGCAGCAGCACTTGTATACCGGTCAAGAGCAACTTGAAGCCCATGTTGCCGGGGAGATCTTGGCAGAAGAGCTGCGTTTAACCCAGCAGTATTTAAGCGAGATCACCGGCGAATTCACCTCTGACGATCTGCTCGGCAAGATCTTCAGCTCCTTTTGTATCGGTAAATAGATTAATAAAGTCTAGCGAGCCCACCTTTGTGTGGGCTTTTTTTCAGCTCCCTCTCTGTAACTCAACACTCCAAATCATCAGAAAAGCAAAGCTCGGCTCACCTAATAGTCAACAGCTCAATCCAAAAATGACAGCTATCAGGGCAAAACGAACGCATAAGTGAGCTCGTCGCTCCCTAATTTATTGGCAAAAAACAACGCTAAACTAGCGTTAAATAAGATCCCACCGATGCTGGGTGCCCACAGCAACATAGTGATTATGCATATTGGCGGCAAAATCGGCGCTATTTTGTGTAAATATTGGCTACCAGCGACTCGTTACTGAGCAATTTTTATAGCGATCAATTAAAAACTGACATGCCTATCTGCACCAAAAAGCGTGATTAACAGTGAAAAGATCTGTCACACATAGCTAGTTTGGGTAGCAGTCATTCATGCGTTTTAACATTAACAAAGCATTTGAGACTCGGGACTTGGCACATTAAGCGCATCAGATCCAAAAATACGGGCACTCTCAAAAGAAATGAAGCCAATAAATAGAAAATTTATAGAAGTATTGGATCTATTAAATGAGTTTTATAGATCCAAAAATACGCCGAGATAATCTCTATTGATCATTATCCACAAGCAAAGCATACACACCCATGCAATTTTTCTTTATCAGTAGAAAACAGTGTGAAATTACTCAGTTATGATGAACGGGTATGGCTTTTTAACCTAAGCTTATCGACTTTTTATCAACAGCTTTAAAAATTAAAAACTCTATATTTATCATCACTATATATTCATTTTAAACAGCTATTGATGTTCAGAACTACACACAGGGATTAAGATCAATTGAGCCTAACCACAGATCAGGTATCATGGGCGCAACAACATTTAGGCGTAGTAACAATGAGCCAGCTCGAAATTATTATTGGTAGTCAAATGGGCGGCACTGAATATGTGGCCGAACAGTTACGTGACTTAATGGAAGATCAAGGCATAAGCTGTACTTTACATGAGCAACCTGATCTTAAGGATATGAAAATGGAGGCTGCGTGGTTGATTTGCACATCAACCCATGGCGCTGGCGACTATCCTGATAATTTGCAGCCTTTTGTTGAAGATCTCAATGGCCTCACTAATCTCGACAATATTCGCTTTGCGATCATTGGCATAGGAGATTCTAGTTACGATACCTATAACTATGCAGCCAAAAACATCGAGCAGTTGTTGCTATCAAAACAAGCTCAACCACTCTTACCTCGCTTGGAGATAGATGTTCTTGGCGAAGATCTACCTGAAGATACGGCTGAACGGTGGTTACCAGAACTATTAAAACACTTGTAAGAAAACGATCTTACTAAAAAGTTATACACATATTTATTGTTTTTTAAATCGGTATGTGGATAAAAGCTTGGTATCTTGCGATCTTAACCATGATTATACACTTGATAAGATCGAAGCGAATCTTGCCTGTGTATAAAAGGGCCTTTTGATCAGATGTTCTCCCCTACTAGATCCGATCATACTCACAATAACTTAGATCGCTTAATTTGTTGTTAATCATACGTTTTATAGGGTTATCAACAGAAAAGTAGGATCCTAGTAGTAAGATCAATAAAAGATCTCTTTAAAAGATCCTTTTATATATAAGATCTCTTTACCTTGAGTGAACATTATTTAACCATTTCCCTTAAGCTAATTTCTAGGTAGAATACGCCTCCTCTTAATATTTCACTGGTTGTAGGAAGCATTAAATGATTTTTCATGAGCACTTTGATGTCATTGTCGTTGGCGGCGGTCACGCTGGTACAGAAGCCGCTTTGGCCTCTGCACGAATGGGCATGAATACGCTATTGCTAACGCATAATATGGACACCTTAGGGCAAATGTCATGCAACCCTGCAATCGGTGGGATCGGCAAAGGCCATTTGGTGAAAGAGATCGATGCCCTTGGCGGTGCCATGGCAAAAGCGATCGACAAAGGCGGGATCCAATTTCGAACATTAAACTCATCGAAGGGCCCTGCTGTACGTGCAACTCGTGCCCAAGCTGATAGAGCGTTGTACAAAGCGGAAATACAAGCGATTCTGCAGCGCCAAGAAAACTTAAAGATCTTCCAGCAATCCTGTGATGATCTGATTGTAGAGGGTGATAAAGTTACAGGTGTTGTCACTCAGATGGGATTGAAGTTCAGTGCGCCATCCGTGGTACTCACCGTAGGAACCTTTTTAGGTGGCCAAATCCATATTGGCTTAGAAAACTTTAAAGGTGGCCGCGCTGGGGATCCGCCTTCAATTGCGTTAGCACAGCGCTTACGTGAATTACCTTTTCGCGTTGATCGTCTAAAAACAGGCACGCCTCCACGAATTGATGCTCGCACCGTCGACTTCAGCAAAATGCAAACACAACCTGGTGATACGCCTACACCTGTGTTTTCGTTTATGGGTAAGGTGGAAGATCATCCGCAGCAGATCCCCTGTTATATCACCTACACAAACGACAAAACGCACGAGATTATCAATGAAAATCTGCACCGATCGCCTATGTATTCAGGCGTGATTGAGGGGATCGGTCCGCGTTACTGCCCATCGATTGAAGATAAAATAGTTCGTTTTGCTGATAAAGATAAACACCAGATCTTTGTTGAACCAGAAGGGTTAACCTCTTATGAGCTATACCCAAATGGTATCTCCACGAGTTTGCCATTTGACGTGCAGATGCAAATAGTCAACAGCATCGCTGGATTTGAGCAAGCCCACATCTGTCGCCCTGGTTATGCCATTGAGTATGACTTTTTCGACCCTCGGGATCTTAAGCCGTCATTAGAAACGAAGTTTATTCAAGGGCTTTTCTTTGCTGGGCAAATAAACGGCACCACAGGCTATGAAGAAGCCGGAGCACAAGGGCTTATTGCTGGTATGAATGCCGCGTTGCAAGTGCAAGGCAAAGAAGCTTGGACTCCACGACGTGATGAAGCATACACAGGGGTATTAATTGATGACTTAGCCACACTAGGTACCAAAGAGCCCTATCGCATGTTTACTTCACGTGCTGAATACCGATTGCTACTTCGCGAAGATAATGCTGACTTGCGCCTTACCGAGAAAGGCCGAGAACTGGGCTTGGTCGATGACCAGCGTTGGGCTGCATTTAATGAAAAATTAGAAGTGATGGAACAAGAAACACAGCGTATTCGTTCCACTTGGATCCATAAAGATCACCCAGCACAGGACGCAGTGAACGCGTTATTAAAATCACCGATGACCCGTGAAGCCAGTTTAGAAGAGTTGATCCGTCGCCCTGAGATCAATTATCGCGATCTTACCGCTATCGAAGGTTTAGCGAGTGAGTCAGACAACCAGCAAGCACTTGAACAGGTAGCGATTCAAACAAAGTATGCTGGTTACATTGCTCGTCAACAAGACGAGATCGCAAAGCAGTTGCGCCATGAGCAAACTATTTTGCCAGCGGAGTTTGATTACAGTCAAGTATCTGGCTTATCAAATGAGGTTGTTGCCAAGCTTAGCGAAGCTCGCCCGGACACCATTGGCCAAGCGTCGCGTATTTCTGGTATTACTCCAGCGGCGATTTCGCTATTATTGGTGTATCTGAAAAAGCAGGGCATGTTACGCAAGTCAGCGTAACCACATAACACATCCATGTTAGAAAAAAAATTTACGCAGTTATTGGCCGCAGCCAATATCTCTCTAAGCGAGCAACAAATTAATCAGTTGCTCGCTTATGTTGCTTTATTAAACAAGTGGAACAAAGCATACAATTTAACGTCTGTTCGCGACCCTAATGAGATGCTGGTAAAGCATATTATGGATAGTTTGGTGGTAGCTGAACATTTAGAGGGTAAACACTACATTGATGTTGGCACCGGCCCAGGTTTACCGGGTATGGTGTTAGCCATTGCCCTACCCGACACCGAATTTGTACTACTGGATAGCCTTGGCAAGCGTGTGACTTTTCTTAAGCAAGTAAAACATGAGCTTGGCCTAAAAAATGTAACCGCCGTACAGAGTCGAGTTGAAGATTATCAGCCAAGTGTTAAATTAGATGGAGTGCTTTCTCGTGCCTTTGCCTCTATTGATGATATGTTGCATTGGTGCGCACATTTAATTGATCAAGATGGACGTTTTATAGCTTTGAAAGGCCAATATCCTGAGCAGGAACTTGCCAACCTCCCTGCTGGATTTTCGTTTACCCAGGACATTGAGTTATCAGTTCCAGAGCTTCAGGGCGAACGTCATCTTATAATTCTAAAAAAAGCTTAATTGGCAGAGGATCACCGTGGCTAAAGTCATTGCAATTGCAAACCAAAAAGGAGGCGTGGGTAAAACCACCACAGCCGTGAATTTGGCGGCCTCTATGGCTGCGACCAAGCGTAAAGTTTTACTTATCGATCTCGATCCTCAAGGCAATGCGACCATGGGTAGCGGCGTTGATAAGTACGATGATGTCGCCACTATTTATGACTTACTCATTGAAGAGCAACCTTTTGATGACGTTGTCATCCAGCAAACCTCGGGTGAGTATCATTTAATTGCTGCCAATGGCGATGTGACTGCCGCTGAAGTTAAGCTTATGGAATTGTTCGCACGCGAAGTGCGCCTGCGCAACGCGTTGGAGAAAATTCTAGAGCAATATGATTATATCTTCATCGATTGCCCACCCTCACTGAATATGCTGACCGTCAATGCAATGGCTGCCGCTGATTCGGTACTCGTTCCCATGCAGTGTGAGTACTATGCTCTTGAGGGAATTACAGCGCTGATGGGAACCATCGAGCAATTGGCGCAGTTAGTGAACCCTAAATTACAGATTGAAGGCATCTTGCGAACCATGTACGATCCGCGCAACCGCCTTGCCAATGATGTTTCTGAGCAATTGAAACAGCACTTTGGCGATAAGGTCTACCGAACCGTTATTCCGCGCAATGTTCGTCTCGCAGAAGCCCCTAGCTTTGGTGCGCCGGCCATGTATTATGACCGAGCCTCTGCAGGCGCCAAAGCCTACCTTGCCTTGGCCGGTGAAATACTGCGCAGAAAAGAAAAACAAACACCTGCAGTCGCCTAAACGTAGAGGTAAGCCAACCAATGTCTGCTAAAAAACGTGGATTAGGACGGGGTCTAGACGCCCTACTGACGTCATCTAAGCCAGCTCCTGGCCCAGCGCCAAGCGCAGATGCACCTGTTGAAGAACACTCACAAGCGCAAGCGCAAGCGAATGCGCAAAGTGGTGAGTTGCAAAAGTTAGCGATCGAATTTTTACGCCCTGGAAAGTATCAGCCGCGAAAAGATATGTCAGAGGAAGCGTTAGAAGAACTTGCTTCCTCCATTCGTGCACAAGGTATTATTCAGCCCATCGTCGTGCGCCAAGTTGCACCTGACAGCTATGAAATCATCGCCGGTGAACGCCGTTGGCGCGCCGCCCAGTTAGCTAAACTTGATGTGGTGCCTTGCCTTATCAAGGCAGTTCCGGATGAAGCAGCAGTTGCTATTGCGTTGATTGAAAACATTCAACGTGAAGATTTAAATGCTATGGAAGAAGCCATCGCTTTAGGTCGACTGATTGATGAATTTGAGTTAACGCACCAGCAAGTGGCTGATGCCGTTGGCAAATCGCGCACCACTGTCACTAACTTATTACGGCTCAATAACCTTAACGATGATGTTAAAATCATGTTAGAGCATGGCGATATTGAAATGGGTCATGCTCGGTGTTTATTAGCGTTAAGTGGTGAGTTGCAGTCTGAAGCGGCACGCACCGCCGTAGCTAAAGCGCTAACCGTGCGTGAAACCGAAAAACTCGTGCGTTCTATTCTAGAGCCCGTAGAAAAGCCGCAGAAGAAAGAAAAAGATCCAGATGTCATACAGTTAGAGCAAAAGCTCGAAGATAATCTCGGCGCTAAGGTAGAAATTAACTACAACCAAAAAGGTAAAGGTAAGTTGGTGATTTCTTATACAAATCTCGAAGAGTTAGACGGAATTCTTCACCGTATTGACCCACAGTTTAAAGATTAGTCGCTAAGGCGCTCTCACCCCCGTTTCGCGGGGGTGAAATTCCCCCAAATCGCACTGACTCAAGTTGCAAATCAGCCAAAAACAAGTATAATTTCGCCAGTTTTCACACCCTAATAAAATTTAACGTTATTAAGGTTAATAAAAAGTGACGCAAAGGTTAGCAGGCCCGTATCGCCGCGCCGCATTTAAGGGCGTTCTTTTTCAGGGTGTCGTAGCAACAATCGCTGCAGTAATAGTTTTAGTAGGTTGGGGAGTAGAAGCCGGTCTCTCAGCATGGCTTGGAGGCTTGACTGTTGTACTCCCTAATTTTGTATTTGCCGCTTATGCATTTAGATATATGGGCGCAAGCAAATCAGAACAAGTCCTAAGCTCGTTGAAACGAGGAAAGGCGTTAAAGTTTTTGCTCACTGTGTGTATGTTCGTACTGGCTTTTAAACATTTTTTATTGCTTCCAGTACCCTTTTTTAGCGCTTATGTGCTGATATTTGCCACACAGTGGATAGCACCGATTTTTTTTAATCATTAACTTTTGGGATAAAACATGGCTGCAGAAGAAGTGACTCTATCGAGCCATATTCAGCACCACTTGACCAATGCAAAGATGTGCTCAACCGATGCCGGTATTGAGTTCAACAAAGCATGTGCGGACAGTGGCTTCTGGACATGGCATGTAGATACCCTCGCATGGTCAATCGGATTAGGTCTTATATTCTTATGGATCTTCCGTGGCGCCGCTAAAAAAGCACACACAGGTGTACCTGGTAAGTTTCAATGTTTCATTGAGATGATTGTTGAGTTTGTTGGTGACAACGTACGCGACACTTACCACGGTAAAAGTAAGTTAATTGCCCCCCTTGCCTTAACGATTTTCGTTTGGGTATTCCTAATGAACCTTATGGATTTGATCCCGGTTGATTTCCTTCCTGCATTTGCAGGCTGGGTGGGCGAAACAGCATTTGGTATGGACTCTCATGACGTATACATGAAAATCGTACCAACCACTGACTTGAACATGACTGCAGGTCTTGCCATTGGCGTATTCTTGCTAATGATTGGTTACTCAATTCGCATTAAAGGCATCGGTGGTTTCCTTGCTGAGTTAACGCTGCACCCGTTTAGCACTAAGAACAAACTAGCAATGGTGTTCTTAATTCCATGTAACTTGCTGTTAGAGCTAATTTCATTGATTGCTAAGCCGTTTTCATTGGCACTGCGTTTGTTCGGTAACCTGTATGCAGGTGAGATGATCTTCATCCTTATCGGCGCTGTGGGTTTAATGCAGTTACCACTGCACTTTGTATGGGCGGTATTCCATATCTTGGTTATCGTACTACAGGCATTCGTATTTATGATGCTGACCATTGTTTATCTAAGCATGGCTAGCTCAGACAACCACTAATAAACTGATTTATTAACTTTTATTTTTTAATTTACTTTAAAAACTTTGGAGAAAAAAATGGAACTAGTATTAGGTCTTAAGTATATCGCTGTTGCTCTACTTATCGGCTTCGGTGCAATCGGTACTGCAGTTGGTTTCGGTAACATGGGTGGTAAATTCCTAGAAGCGTGTGCGCGTCAGCCTGAGCTTGCACCTTCACTACAGGTTAAAATGTTCATCCTTGCTGGTCTTATCGATGCCGTAGCTATGATCGGTGTTGGTATCTCTATGTACATGTTGTTCGCACTTTAATTCACTAGTAGCTCTTAGAACAACTGTCAATAAGGAGGAGCGGTCGTGAATATTAACGCCACTCTTATCGGTGAATTAATCGCATTTACGGTGTTCGTGCTGTTCTGTATGAAGTACGTATGGCCACCGCTAAATAGTGCGATTGAAGCTCGCCAAAAGAAAATTGAAGATGGTTTAGCTGCTTCTGATAAAGCTGAGAAAGACTTGGAACTGGCTCGTCAAAAAGCCACGGAACAGTTAAAAGAAGCGAAAGCTCAAGCTGCTGAAATCATCGAGCAAGCTAAAAAGCGTGCCTCGCTTATTGTTGACGAAGAGACAACTCGTGGTCAGCAAGAGCGTGAAAACATCATAGCTCAAGGTCACTCTGAGATTGAAGCAGAGCGTAACCGCGTGAAAGAAGATTTACGTAAGCAAGTTGCTACTCTAGCAGTAGTCGGTGCTGAGCGTATTCTTGAGCGCGAGATCGACCAAGCCGCACACAGCGACATCGTTGAAAAACTTGTCGCAGAGCTGTAACTAGGAGGGTATGAGCATGTCTGAATTGACTACCATCGCTCGCCCATACGCTAAAGCGGCTTTTGAGCTTGCCGTTGAGAAAAACGCGGTTGCCCAATGGCATGAAATGCTGCACTTCGCTGGCCAAGTGGCCAGCGATGAGCAGGTTAATGCAGTCATTGGCAGCCTGCCGTCTGTGTCTGACCAAGCCGATGTAATCATCAAGGTTTGTGCTGACCAACTCAACGAACAGGGTCAAAATCTTATCAAGCTAATGGCCGAAAATGAACGTTTAGCCGCCCTGCCTGACGTTGCCGAACTATTTGCCGAGTTTAAGGCTGAGTTCGACAAAGAAATCGAAGTCACTGTGATTTCTGCAACGGAGCTTGCTGCAGCGCAGCAAGAGAAACTAGGCGCGGCACTCGAACAACGTTTCGCACGCAAAGTTAAGCTGAATTGTAGTGTTGATGCCTCCGTCGTTGGCGGGTTGGTAATTCGTGCCGGTGACACCGTAATCGACGGGTCTATACGCGGCCAAGTTGACCGCTTAGCGGCCACACTACAATCGTAATTGGGAAAAAGAGCATGCAACTTAATTCCACAGAAATTTCTGCGCTGATCAAGCAACGCATTGAGCAGTTTGAAGTTGTAAGTGAAGCACGTAACGAAGGTACTATCGTATCTGTTACTGACGGTATCATCCGCATCCACGGTCTAGCTGACTGTATGCAAGGTGAGATGATCGAGCTTCCTGGCAACCGTTATGCTATCGCATTGAACCTTGAGCGTGACTCAGTAGGTGCAGTAGTAATGGGTCCTTACGCTGACCTTAAAGAAGGCGTAAAAGTTAAATCAACAGGTCGTATTCTTGAAGTACCAGTCGGTAATGGTCTTCTAGGTCGTGTAGTAAACACCCTAGGTCAGCCTATCGATGGTAAAGGTGCACTGGACAGCGAAGGTTTCGAGCCAATCGAAAAAATCGCCCCAGGTGTAATCGACCGTCAATCAGTAGATGAGCCAGTTCAAACTGGTTATAAGTCTATCGATGCCATGATTCCAGTTGGTCGCGGCCAGCGTGAATTGGTTATCGGTGACCGTCAAACTGGTAAAACTGCATTAGCAATCGACGCTATCATCAACCAAAAAGACACAGGCATTAAGTGTGTGTACGTAGCGGTTGGTCAAAAAGCATCGACTATTGCTAACGTAGTACGTAAATTAGAAGAGCACGGTGCCCTAGAAAACACGATTGTTGTTGTAGCATCGGCTTCTGAATCTGCAGCCCTACAGTACCTAGCACCGTTTGCTGGTTGTACTATGGGTGAATTCTTCCGTGACCGTGGTGAAGACGCGCTTATCGTATACGATGACCTGTCTAAGCAAGCGGTAGCGTATCGTCAGATTTCACTTCTACTTAAGCGTCCACCGGGCCGTGAAGCATACCCAGGTGACGTTTTCTACCTTCACTCACGTCTTCTAGAGCGTGCAGCACGTGTAAACGCTGACTACGTTGAGAAGTTCACCAATGGTGAAGTGAAAGGTCAAACAGGTTCATTGACGGCATTGCCAATCATTGAAACTCAAGGTGGTGACGTTTCTGCCTTCGTACCAACCAACGTGATTTCAATCACCGATGGTCAGATCTTCTTGGAAACTGACTTGTTTAACTCAGGTATTCGTCCTGCGGTTAACGCCGGTATTTCTGTATCGCGTGTAGGTGGTGCTGCGCAAACTAAGATCGTTAAGAAACTAGGTGGTGGTATCCGTCTAGCGCTTGCTCAGTATCGTGAACTTGCGGCGTTCTCGCAGTTCGCTTCTGACCTTGACGAAGCAACACGTGCTCAACTTGAGCATGGTGAGCGCGTAACCGAGCTAATGAAGCAGAAACAGTACACGCCAATGTCTGTTGCGGAAATGTCTCTATCACTTTTCGCTGCTGAAAAAGGCTTCCTTGCTGACATCGAAGTAAGCAAAATCATGGACTTCGAAGCAAGCCTAATCGGCTTCGCTAAAAGCGAGTACGCAGAGCTAATGGCGCAAATCAATGAAACTGGTAACTACAACGCCGAGATTGAAGCACAGTTGAAAGAACTTCTTGAGAAGTTCAAGTCAACGCAAACTTGGTAATTTAGTTATCTAAGGTGAGTGCATTGCGCTCACCGAGATTCGGAGAGAGAGTCATGGCCAGCGGAAAAGAGATTAAAAGCAAGATCGGGAGTATTAAAAATACTCAGAAGATCACCAGCGCAATGGAAATGGTTGCCGCTTCAAAAATGAAGCGCGCACAGGAGCGTGTTGCTTCTAGCCGTCCATACGCTGAGAACTTACGCAAAGTGATCGGTCGTATTGCTCAAGCGAATCTTGACTTTAGTCACGCTTATTTAGAAGAGCGTGATGTAAAGCGAGTTGGTTATATTGTTATCTCTACAGACCGTGGTCTGTGTGGCGGCTTGAACACTAATGAGTTCAAGAAAGTCTCACAAGACGTAAAGGCTTGGAAAGAAAAGGGCGTTGACGCTACTTACGCAACCCTAGGCAGCAAAGCTGCTGGGTTCTTCCAAAGCTTTGGTGGTCAGCTTGCCGCGAAAAAGGCAGGCCTTGGAGATGCCCCTTCAGTTCAGGACGTAATTGGTCCTGTGAAAGTGATGCTCGATGAGTTCGCTGAAGGCAAAATTGACCGTTTGTTCGTGGTATATAACCATTTCGTTAATACCATGAAGCAAGAGCCAGTAATCGATCAGTTATTACCTTTGCCAAAAGCTGAAGAAGAAGTATCAGCCCACGCTTGGGACTACTTGTACGAGCCAACACCAGAGGCCATTTTGGAAACTCTGTTGGTGCGTTTCATTGAGTCACAAGTTTATCAAGGTGTGGTTGAGAATGCTGCCTCTGAGCAGGCCGCCCGTATGGTTGCAATGAAAGCTGCAACTGATAATGCCGGCGACCTGATGGATCAGTTGCAATTGCAGTACAACAAAGCGCGTCAAGCAGCAATCACACAAGAGATCAGTGAGATTGTGAGCGGTTCGGCAGCGGTTTAACGCTTCGGCAAAGTTTAACGAGAGGAATTGACATGAGTTTAGGTAAGGTCGTCCAAATTATCGGCGCCGTTGTGGACATCGAGTTTCCACAAGACAACGTGCCAGCCGTATATGACGCACTAAAAATTACAGAAGGCGACCTAGCAGGTTTGACACTAGAAGTGCAACAGCAGCTAGGTGGCGGTGTGGTACGTGCTATCGCACTAGGTACTACTGACGGTCTACGTCGTAGTACAGCAGTAGAGAATACTGGCGAGCCAATCATGGTTCCAGTTGGTACTAAGACCCTAGGTCGTATCATGGACGTATTGGGTAACCCAATTGATGAAGCTGGCCCAATCGGTGAAGAAGACCGTATGTCTATCCACCGAGCTGCACCTTCATACGAAGAGCAGAGCAACTCAGTTGAACTTTTAGAGACTGGTATCAAGGTAATCGACCTTGTATGTCCATTCGCTAAAGGTGGTAAAGTTGGTCTATTCGGTGGTGCCGGTGTAGGTAAAACCGTAAACATGATGGAGCTTATCCGTAACATCGCAATCGAGCACAGCGGCTTCTCAGTATTCGCTGGTGTTGGTGAGCGTACGCGTGAGGGTAATGACTTCTATCACGAAATGAACGACTCAAACGTACTCGATAAAGTATCGCTAGTATATGGTCAGATGAACGAGCCACCAGGTAACCGTCTACGTGTTGCATTGACTGGTCTAACTATGGCTGAGAAGTTCCGTGACGAAGGTCGTGACGTACTATTTTTCGTAGATAACATCTATCGTTATACCCTAGCCGGTACTGAAGTATCAGCACTACTAGGTCGTATGCCATCAGCAGTAGGTTATCAGCCTACACTTGCTGAAGAGATGGGTGTACTACAGGAGCGTATCGCGTCAACTAAAACCGGTTCAATCACTTCAATCCAAGCGGTATACGTACCAGCGGATGACTTGACTGACCCGTCACCAGCAACGACGTTCGCGCACTTGGATGCAACAGTTGTACTATCTCGTGACATCGCGTCACTAGGTATCTACCCAGCGGTTGACCCACTTGACTCATCTTCACGTCAGCTAGACCCGCTTGTTATCGGTCAAGAGCACTACGACATCGCGCGTGGCGTTCAAACCGTACTACAGCGCTATAAAGAGCTGAAAGACATCATCGCCATCCTAGGTATGGACGAGCTGTCTGACGAAGATAAGCAAGTAGTATCACGCGCACGTAAGATCCAGCGTTTCCTATCTCAGCCGTTCTTCGTTGCTGAGGTATTTACAGGTGCGCCAGGTAAATACGTTTCATTGAAAGACACTATCGCAGGCTTTAAAGGCATTCTTGACGGCGAATACGATGAGCTACCAGAGCAAGCGTTCTACATGGTAGGTTCAATCGAAGAAGCTGTTGAAAAAGCGAAAAGCATGTAACTAGGAGGGGAGTATGGCAGCTATGACCGTACATCTTGATGTTGTAAGCGCTGAAGAGATGATTTTCTCTGGCCGCGTAGAATCACTTCAAGTGACAGGTAGTGAAGGTGAGCTTGGTATTATGCCTGGCCACGCACCGCTACTAACTGCCCTCAAACCTGGAATGGTCCGTTTAGTAAAGCAACTAGGTGGTGAAGAAATCATCTATGTTGCTGGCGGTACATTAGAGGTACAACCTCATAATGTAACTGTCCTTGCTGATACCGCTGTACGAGCTGAAGAGCTTGACGAACAAGCGGCAGAGCAGGCTAAGCGTGAAGCGCAAGAGCAAATGGATAAAGCTGGCAGTGGCGAGCTTGATTACCATAAAGCAGCGATCCAACTCGAAGAGGCGCTTGCGCAGCTTCGTGTTATTCGTCAATTGCGTAACAGCTAAACGCTTCCAACCTCATAGGTTTGCAAAAACCCGCGCTTTAAGCGCGGGTTTTTTTATGTCTGTTCTTTCTATGTTCACACTGTTGCAGATACAATAGTCGGTATTGTCGATAGCCATACCAGAAAATCGCTGGCTGCTTTTTAGCCAGCTGTGTGTGGACACAGGATGTGCCAACTTAAAGCGTGAGCTGAGTGTGCGCTGTCACGTCGCGAAAAAAGGATATTAGAATGAATTTAACGACTGTAATTTTAGCTGCGGGTAAAGGTACACGCATGCGTTCTAAGTTGCCTAAGGTGCTGCATCCGGTTGCCGGCAAGCCGATGGTTCAACACGTCATTGATAATGCTAAGGCCTTAGGGGCCACCAGCACCAACCTAGTTTATGGCCATGGTGGCGAGTTACTTAAACAACAACTCGGTTATAATGAGGTCAATTGGGTGCTACAAGAGCAGCAGCTAGGCACGGGCCATGCTGTCGCTGTAGCCAAAGAACATATTGGCGATGACGATAGAGTACTGATTTTATATGGCGACGTGCCACTGACCAAGCAAGAAACCTTAGAAGGGTTATTAAAAGCCACTCCTGAGCGTGGCCTAGCGGTGCTTACCGTGGATTTGGCCGACCCTAATGGCTATGGGCGTATGCTGCGCGATAATGGCAAACTGGTGGGCATTGTCGAGCAAAAAGATGCCAATGAAGAGCAACTGAAAATTACCGAAATTAATACCGGTATCATGGCCTGTCATGGCGGGTTGTTGAAAAAGTGGTTGGGCAATCTATCGAACAGTAATGCTCAAGGCGAATACTACCTTACCGATATTGTCGCTATGGCCCACTCAGAAGGCGTTGAAATCAGTTCAAGCCAACCATCGCACCCTATGGAAGTTGAAGGCGCTAACAATCGCGTACAGCTCGCTCAGTTAGAGCGTGCCTATCAAGGCTGGCAAGCCGAGCAGTTGATGATCAACGGTGCGAGTCTAGCCGACCCGGCCCGCATCGATGTACGTGGCACAGTGACCACGGGTCAGGATGTACACATTGATGTTAATGTCATCTTTGAAGGTCAGGTAGAGCTCGGCGACGATGTTGTTATCGGCCCGAACTGCGTATTAAAAGACTGCAAAATTGGTGATGGTGTGATGATTAAGGCTAATACCTTGATTGAAGATGCCAGTGTCGCTGCGAAGTGTACCTTAGGCCCATATGCACGCCTACGCCCCGGGGCTGTTATGGAAGAAGACTCTCATATCGGCAATTTTGTGGAAATGAAAAAGTCCCGTCTAGGAAAAGGCTCAAAAGCCAATCACCTGACCTACTTGGGCGATGCACAGATAGGCGAAAAGGTGAATATAGGCGCTGGCACAATCACCTGTAATTACGATGGCGTTAATAAGTCGCAAACTATTATCGGCGATCATGCCTTTATTGGCTCTAACTCCTCGCTGGTGGCTCCGGTAGAAATTGGCGCCACTGCCACAGTGGGTGCCGGCTCAGTCGTGACCACTAATGTGGGCGATAAGCAGCTGGCGGTAGCGCGGGGCAAGCAACGTAATTTAGATGGCTGGCAACGACCTACAAAAAAGAGCTAAGCTGTTAAGCACTTGCCAAGTGATAATAAAACAAGCCGCGCTATGCGGCTTGTTATTTATAAAAACTATTTTAAAGACGGTTGCAGAGCCTGCTATAATTACTAGTGCGACATATATTTAATTTATGTTTCAAAGTTGATAACATTGCCGAAAAGACTCTGGGATTGAGTCTAAACTTTTACATTAGCAAGGAGTGCAAAATGCCAGGTCCATTTTTACATCAAAAACCCCACCAACACCCAAGTATCACTCGTGGCCGTAATCAGGCTGCTCTCAGAAGAGATCTAAACAAAGAGCAACACGATATTTATGCACTGACAAAAGAAGAGTTTGTCAGGCTGTGGATTGAGTTTCATAAACGTAGAAATAAAACTATAGAAGAAGTGAAAGACTATTTTTCCAGAGTGACAGCACTTTCTGCAATAGAGAGCGCGGCTTGGTTTGGTGCAAACTTGGGTTCAGCGGTTAAAGATACCAGTTCACTTATAAGGTTAGTGAATGATTTTAAAAAGTCTGGAAATATTCTAGGTAAATACAGTATTGTAACTAAAAATGGTAAAGAATATGTTGTTTTTAAAGGCAATCATAAATTACGAAGTATAGTTACAAGCGCGCGTTATCCGGTTAAAAGCCCTAAGCTTATGACCGTTGGGGTGGGGCATGAAGCCATAAAAGCTGGGGCGAAACAAGGTTTCCTGATATCTATTGTCTTTTCAATTACGTTAAATACGATTAACTGGATTTTTCAGGATGAATACAGGTGGACTAATTGGCTTGCCACAACAGCCACTGATGTTGTGAAAATACTTATTGCCTCACTAGCAGGGATTATAGCGGCCGCTATGGCAGGTACTGTAACGGTTGTTGCTTTGGTTGGTGGTATATTGGTGGCCGTTTTACTGGGTTTCTGGCTGGCTTGGGGAGATGGTCAACTAGGAGTGACAAAGGCGTTAATAGAGGTTCTGAATCAATTTGAGGAACGCTTAAAGCGCAAAGAACAACTAATCAAACACAAGATTGATGAGTGTATCCAAGAAGTTTACTACGTTACATCTAGGGCGATTATTAAAGTTGTCGAGATAGCTGTTTCCGAGCGCTTACGACGTTTGCTAGCTAGTTACCCTTACTCTAATAGGAGATACTATTGAATGCGTGGGGAGGTTGATTCTTTCTATTTGTACTGCCTAGCAGGTATGTCATTAGTCGTTGTTGGACTAACGTGGTTTATGCTTGCTGCTGGGTTTGACATAACTGCAACACACTTTACTTATCCAACCAGTGGTCTAGCCCTGATTTTGTTTGAACCTGTTATATCTTGTTTAGTTTTAGGCTGGATATTTAGTGTCGTTCTTTTTATATATGGTGCATTAAACTCTATAAAAGCATTATGGCCAGAAAATGACCATATCAATTTAGCTTTAAATTGGCTGATATGGACTTTAGCAATATTACTTCTGTTAACCATTTTGATGGTTGTGGCGTATTATTTTATCTGGCCATTATGGGCGTCGCATAATGGTTATCAGCCCTGCCCAAGTTATACTCTATTTTGGGGAGAGCCCTTCGTCACCGCTTGGGTGACGGATATTGAAATCTGTCACAACGACAAGGTCGATGCCGTATTGGAAAACAGCTTGCATGAGACCGTTCTGCGTACCAATAAGCTCATTGAAAACCTGAAGTAGTTAGTTTTTAACGCAAGTTAAACAAGCCGCGCTATGCGGCTTGTTCTATTTTTACGCAGCCCCATGAACTAAATCGTCGTATCTGCAGTCCTTATAAGGTGATGTTATTTTTGTAGCATAGGGATATGTTTTTACGCGCCTTACTCATTTCAATTACTTGCCATATGCTAATTATTGGGTATGTGTTGAGCACCGCCACTCCGGCGATAATGCGAGCGCATCAGGAAGAGTCACCGGCCACCATGCAGGTGGTGATGATTAGCTTGCCACCGCCAGAAAATAAGATAGAGCATCCCGTGCATGCGCCAGAGCCGATTAAGCCGCAGCGCTCAGTGAATAATGACTCTCACTCAGCCACGCCCGTTCAAAAAGAGGAAGGTGAAGGAAAAGCTAATCAGCATAGTGAAGCTCTAAAAAGCCGAGCGGCTGCTGCTGAAAAAAAAGACAAAGCCCCGGTGAGAATAAACCCTTATGCGCACTTTGAGCAACGCGTCACTCGTGCGTTTGCAAAAACTCAGTCATCAGCTGGGGTGGGCAAGGTACAGCTTGATGAGCTTCCTCGTTACTCCGGTCCAGATATCACATCAGTGCAGCAATCAACAGGCGCGATGCAGGTGCTCGCCGGTGACAAGGTGACGGGTAACTATCTATTACGCCAAGATGGCCGCTGCTTTGTCATGGATGCTTCTTCACCGATGGCACAAGCGGATATGCCAGCAGGTGAAGTCATTTGCCCGCATCTCAAACAAAGAAAGCAGGCCGCCTTTGATGCGGCCATGAGTAAATGGTTGCAGGATTAACTGCGTGATAGAAACACGGTGAGAGTGTCGCCAACCTGTAATATATTGCTTGAAAGGTTGTTCCACTGTTTTAATTTGGCAATGCTCACTTGGTAATGGCGGGCAATTTTCCATAAGCTCTCCCCCGAGCTGACCTTATGTTCGATTTGCTCATCGGCTAATACCGGTAAAATCAGCTTATCACCAATGCGAATGCGATCGGAGCTAAGGTTATTAAACGTCTTTAGCTGCTTAACACTAAGCGCATAACGCTCGGCAATAACACTTAAACTATCCCCCTTGGCAATGGTGTAATGCTGCCATTGGCTGTAATCACTACTTTGTTGTTTGGCAATGGCTTGCTGCCAGTGTTGCTGTTTAGCCTTGGGTACGACCAAATGCGGAGCATCGATGATCGCAGGAAAGCGGATTACGCCGTGATTGAGGTCTTGCACATCTTGCCATTGCGACTTATCGGCTAAAATAACTGCGCCTTTGATGGGGAGAGGCGAAATGGCTGGGCTGTTATCAATTGCTGGGAAGTCCATTTTTTCATGTTTTAGCAAATGCACTGCAGCAAGCAGTTTGGGCACATATTTGCGTGTTTGTTTGGGCAGTTTGAGCGCGAAAAAGTCCGTGCTTTTCCCAGCTTTTTTATTGGCCGCAATAGCATTGCGCACTCGACCTTCGCCAACATTGTATGCAGCAATAGTATGATACCAGTTGCCATCAAAACGCTTATACAGGTACTCAATAAAGTCCAGCGCCGCCGCTGTGCTGTCGAATACATCTTGGCGGCCATCGTACCAAGGCGTGATTTTAACGCCAAAGTATTGAGCAAGCGAAGGCGTTAACTGCCATAGGCCGCTAGCATGCTTGTGAGAGTAGGCGCTGGCATCAAAGTCACTCTCAATCAGCGGCATTAGCGCTAATTCTATTGGCAGGTTTCGCGCTTCCACCTCTGTCACTATATGATACAAGTAAGGCTCGGCACGACGGCTTATTTCATCCATATAATTAGGATGTGATAAATACCAGTCAACGCGCTTCATCACATCCGGGTGAGTCGAGTCTGCAAAGCTCAATTGCATACGGATACGCTGCCATACATCGTCCACTTGTTGCGGTGTTTGTTGCGGCTGTTTCGGTTGCACTGACGGCGGTACCGCCTTTTCACTTACACTTGGGGACTGAGCCTCGGTTTTTATGGTGTCATTGTTTACAGGGGGCTGGGGCTTCGAGCTCATGCTCTGGCAACCCGCGAGGAACAAAAAAACTAATAGCGCTGAAATTCGATACATAAATGCTACTTAAATAATAAACTGAATTCGGTCATTTCGGCGAATCAGCTTAGCGTTGGCACCTTAACATAAGGTGAGCTAAATCTGAGCGGCCGCTGAAGCGAGGGCTTGCTAACTGCGCCCTCAGAGCCCATTGGCGTTAGCCAAAGACGCAGCGTAAACATGCCCCTTGGGGTTGTTCATGGTAGGTTAGGTCGCCACCATGGCTAACCATAATTTGTTTGCTTAGCGCTAAACCTATCCCTGAACCTTGCTGTTTAGTGGTGAAAAAAGGCACAAACATCATTTCTTGAGCTTGTTTACTGATGCCACCACCGGTATCACACACGGCAATGTATAACTGCCCTTGGCTATTTTTATCAACAACCATAGACAAGGTTTTGTCTGCACAGTTCACACTCATCGCTTCTATGGCATTTTTGATCAGGTTAATTAATACCTGCTCAATTTGCTGGGCATCACACATCACTAAAGTGTCGCTGTGGGTTTGTAGCTTTAGAGCAATATGCTGCTGCTCCAAGTCTGTTTTGAATAGGGCACAACAACGTGTTACCACATCTGCAAGAGATTGCGCCTTGAGATCTGGCTTGGGCAGATTACTGATGGATCGAAAACGTGCGATAAAGGCGCTTAACCCTTCAGTGCGGCTATGAAGGGTTTGTAAGGCGAGTGCTAAGTCTTCTTTATCTTCGCTATCGGTAAAACTCAGTCCTTGTGGCAACAGACCGGTGCAGGTGTGTGCCAATGATGACAGCGGGGTAATCGAGTTGGCAATTTCGTGCGTGAGAACGCGCGTTAAGCGCTTATAGGCTTGTTGTTCTTTTAGTAGTAACTGCTCATGAATCGACTGCAAAGTGACAATTTTTAGCTCTTGCCCTTGGATGGTGGCCAAGCTTATTTGTATAGACAAGGTGTCCTGCTGTTCTCCTCGCTGCCATAGAGCGGTTGATTGACACTGACTTTGTGCTTCACTAATAAACTCACCGAGCTGCGCTAACGATTGCAGATCTTTCACGGGAGCCCCGAGCAGCCTTGCGACAGCCGGGTTTTGCTCAATAATATTGCCCTGCGCATCGAACACTAACACCGCCATATCGATATGGATTAGCAGGGTTTGCATAAACTGGGCTTGTTGCTCCGCAGCCAACCGGGCTTGCAATATTTGCTCTTTAACTTCGTTATACTGTACCCGCATAGGATGGTTGCGAGGCAACCCTAGGCTACTATCCCCGTTAGCCAGGGCTTTAAGTGCTAATTGCGCTTGGCGGCTTTGGCGTTTAAATAGCACTAAAATACTGCAAATGCAGGCCAGTGCGACCAATACCATGCCTGTGGTTAGCGCCGGTAATTGTAAGCTGTACCAACTATATTGGGCGCCTAATGCCGTTAGTATAACGCCAGCTAACAATAACGACAGTTTTGTATTTGCAGACATCAGTGTTAAAGCCCGTATTTTTCTAAGCGTCGATACATGGCACCACGAGTCAGCCCTAATGCTTTAGCGGCGTGGCTCACATTACCTTGGAAGTGAGTGAGTGCAGCGCGAATTGCGCGATGTTCCAGCTCTTCTAGGTTGAAGGTATCATACTGCTCACCTTGCTGTGGTGCTACGCTACCGGTGGTCGCCGGTGCGCTAATAACTGAGCCAATGTCTAGCTCAGTGCCGGTAGAGAGGATCACCGCTCGTTCTATTGCATGCGCTAATTCGCGTACATTGCCTGGCCATTGATAGCTACTTAACGCCTGCATGCTGGAGTTGCTAACGCTAAGTTCGCGTTTGTATTTTTGGCCAAAATGGTTGAGGTAGTAGTCAACCAGTAAAGGAATGTCCTGATGACGCTCGCGCAGCGGCGGTAGGGCGATTTCCACGGTATTGATTCGATACAGTAAATCTTGACGAAAACGGCCTTCGCTTACTGCCTCATGTAAATTATCATTGGTGGCGCTGATTAAACGAATATCGACATCGATGGTTTTGCTGCCACCAATGGGCGTGATTTGCCGATTTTGCAATGCTGCCAACAGCTTCACTTGTTGCTCCAGCGGCAAATTGCCTAGTTCATCCAAGAATAAACTGCCACCGCCAGCGAGTTCGAAGCGGCCAACGCGGTCTTCTTTGGCATCAGTGAAAGCGCCTTTTTTATGGCCAAATAATTCGCTCTCCATCAGTGATGCGCTCATGGCTCCCATATCAACGCTAATAAAAGGGCCGCTATGACGTAGGCTTTGCTGGTGGATAGCATGGGCAGTGAGCTCTTTACCGGTACCACTTTCACCGGTGATAAGAATATTGGCGTCGGTTTGGGCTGCTCGTTCGATGGTATCGAATACTTTTAACATCGCATCGCTTTGCCCTAAAAAGGCAAACTTATTGCTATTTAATGCATCGTTTAAGCCTTGGGTTTGGCGCTTGAGCTGACCCACTTGGCGCTTATCTTTGGCGTGGCTAAAAGCCGCAGCGACACTGGCTAACAGCTGGTCGTTTTGCCATGGCTTGGCGATAAAATCTGCGGCACCAGCCTTTATTGCATCTACAGCCAGTTGAATATCGCTATACGCGGTCATAAGCAGCACCACAATCGTGGGGTCTTGCGCGGCGATTTTTTTTAGCCAGTAGAATCCCTCTTGGCCACTGATGGAGTCTTGGGTAAAGTTCATATCCAATAAAATCACATCAATGGGCTGGTCAGCCTGTTGTTGCTCGTTAACAATACCTTCTATATCAAAAGGGTTGTCCGTGGTTTTAACGCTTTGATAATGCTGTTTAAGTAATAAACGCGCGGCGATAAGAATATCGGGGTTGTCATCAACCACTAGTATAGAGCCTGCCTGTTTCATATCCCTGCCTTGGCTTTTTCTTTTTAGCCTACCCCAGTTATTCATTCCCTGTCCACAAATGGGCACTGTAAAGAATTGAGGTGTTCTATAAGCGGACACCTTATTGCTCAGAATAATCCCGTCTTAAAATTAAGTCGTTGAAATATATGGAAATTAAATTTTGGCACGGAGCTTGATAGTTACCCCTTATATAGCGAACACATATATTGGGTGACTGAGATGGATAGAAAAATAGAATCATCAGGCTTAAAAAAGCACGCGAAGAAAGTCGCAATGTCGGTTATTGCTCTCAGTGTTGCGGCCGCTGCTTACGGGTTTAGTCAAAGCTCTTCACAAGGTCGTAGCCAAACGGTTAATGCCAGTAATTTAACGGTAAGCACCGTGAACCAAGGCGAATTTGTCGATGCACTAAGTTTACGTGGACAAGTAGTACCAAAAACCACCATCTACCTCGACACTATTGCCGGTGGTCAGGTGGAAGAGCGTCTTGTAGAGCAGGGTGAATTTGTCAAAAAAGGTCAGCCTCTGGTGCGTTTAAGTAACACCAATTTGCAACTTGATGTAATGAGCCGGGAAGCACAAGTTACTGAGCAACTTAACTTTCTGCGTAACACCCAGATGAATATGGAGACCAGCCGCTTAAACTTACGTCGAGATTTATTAGAAATTGAACTGAAAATCACTCATCTAACTCGCCGCCTTAAGCAAACTGCGCCCTTGGTAGAAAAAGGCATGCTTTCCCGAGAGCAGCTCTCTGAGCTAAAAGAAGACTTAGCTTATTATCAAGCGCGTAAAGAGCTCACTATTGAGCGTCAACAGCAAGAGAAAAGCATTCGTGAAGTGCAGTTGGCACAGCTACAAGATAGTGCTGAAATGCTCGAGAAAAACCTTCAGTTTGCGCGCCGCAACCTCGATAACTTGCTGATCACTGCCCCTGTGGACGGGTATTTGAGTGAGTTGGATGTTGAAATTGGCGCATCAAAGAGTCGTGGCGCGCGTTTAGGTCAGATTGATATACCCAACGAGTACAAGCTAGTGATCCGCTTAGACGAGTTTTATCTCAGCCAAGTACGCTCTGGTATGGAGGTCATTATTGAACTTGAACAAGGGGATGTCAGCGCCACAGTCACCAAAATAGACAGTCGCGTGCAGCAATCACAATTTCAAATTGAAGTCGAACTGCCAGAGCAAGCGAGCAACATCAAGCGGGGACAGAGCTTGGATGTCGAGCTGATGCTTGGCGGTAGTCAAGATAATGCGCTGTTGTTGTCGCGAGGCGCATTCTTTAGCAGCTCAGGCGGCAATTGGGTGTATGTCATGAATGATGATAACAGTGGCGCCGTTCGCCGCGACATCCGCCTAGGTCGAAAAAACCAAGATTATTACGAAGTGCTCAGCGGCCTTGAGCCCGGTGACAAAGTGATCACCTCAAGCTACGCCAACTTCGATAAAGCACAACAATTACAATTTTAAAGGAACAATGATGATCAAGCTAACTAACTTATCGCGCGTATTTCGTACTCAAGACGTTGAAACAACTGCACTTAACGATATTAACCTCAGTGTTAAAGAGGGTGATTTCTTGGCCATTATGGGCCCTTCAGGGTGTGGTAAATCTACCTTGTTATCTATCCTTGGCATGCTTGATTCGCCAACTAGCGGACAGTTTGAGTTTCTGGGTGAGGACATTGCTGGCTACAACGAAAAGCAATTAGCGCAGCTGAGAAAAGCCAGCATTGGCTTTGTGTTCCAAAGCTTTAACCTTATCGATGAGCTCACCGTGTATGAAAACGTTGAGCTGCCGCTGCAATATCAAAAAATAGATAAAGCTGAGCGCAAGCAACGTGTTGAAGCTATTTTAAAGCGCGTAGGCATCGATCACCGTGGCGATCACTTACCGCAACAGCTTTCCGGTGGTCAGCAGCAGCGCGTCGCCGTCGCGCGAGCACTGGTAATTAATCCTAAGCTGATCCTCGCCGATGAGCCCACCGGTAATTTGGACTCTAAAAACGGGGATGAAGTCATGACCATGCTGCGTGAACTTAATCGCGAGGGCACCACAGTGATCATGGTGACGCACTCAGAGAAAGAAGGGAACTATGCCGACCGCCTAGTTCGCCTGCTTGATGGCCAAATCATGGTGGATAAAGCCAATGCCGCTAATCCTGCGGTTAATACAGAGGTGGCATAGCCATGATCTTAAGTTACATAATTACAGCGCTGCGTGCTTTTAAGCTACAAAAGCAGCACTTCGCGCTCAACGTGTTTGGTTTGAGCGTGGGCTTAGCCGCAGCTATTTTGGTGGCGCTTTTTGCCGTCAATGAGCTTTCCTATGACGCGCAGCAGCCTGACGCTGAGCGGGTTTATCGCGTGGGCCAAGACTTTAGCAAACTTGGCTTGGCGGTGATCCCTATCTCTAACTACACGCAGGCAAAAAATGCGCAAAGTTACAGTCAAATCGAGGATGTGTTTGCCCTAACTTTGTCAGAACAAACTCAGGCTACCCCTGCCAATGTGACCTATCGCTCTCAAGGTTATAAGTTGGATGGCTTGTTTGGCGCCACCGCTAATATTGAGCGTTTTATTGCCTTGCGCACCTTAGATGGTTCATTAAGTCAGGCGTTGAGTACGCCAAATGGCTTGGCATTGAGCGAATCTGAGGCACTGCGTATCTTCGGGAAGGTGAATGCAGTGGGTGAAACCTTGGTGCACGAGCATGGCCAGTACACCGTGCGAGCCGTGTTCGCCGATTTAGCCGACAACACCCATTTTGCTTTCAAGTCCCTGGCCTACTTTGAACATAACCCGGAAAACCTGCGTGCCAACCACAGCTATGTGTATTTAAAGCTGGCTCCTAACACCGACACCCAGGCTCTGGCCCAAACGCTCACAGAGCAGTACTTCGCTAACGATGAAAGCTATCAGGTGAGCATTGAGTTACACCCACTGCGTGATCTGCATTTAACTGCCAAATCACCGTTTGAAATGAAAACGGGGGGTGCTAAACAGGTGGTAGTGATTTGTGCCGGGCTGAGTGTATTGCTGATACTTATCGCTGGCTTTAACTTCATTAACATGACCGTGGCGCAATCGGCTAAACGCGCCAAAGAAGTGGGTGTGCGCAAGGCCCTAGGTGCAAGTAAAGCTCAGCTTGTGACGCAGTTCTTATCAGAGTCGGTGTTGGTATCATTGCTGTCTATGGTGCTCGCATGCATTGCCGTTGAGCTTATTCTCCCTAGTTTTAATGCCTTGGTAGATAGAGAGCTGGTGGTTAACTACGCCTCTATGTTTAGCGTTGTGGTGCTGGCGGTGGCCGTAGCGGTGGGCTTACTTGCAGGGCTGTATCCTGCCTTCTTTATTTCGTCATTTAGCGCGAAACGGGTGTTAAGTGGCGATTTACAGCGAGGTAATACCGCAATATTTGTTCGTAAGAGCTTACTTACCTTGCAGGCCTCGTTATCTATAGCTTTAATTATCGCCACTGTGACTTTGCAGCAGCAATTAGCCTACTTACAAAGCTTACCTTTGGGGTATGAAACGCAACAGCGCTTAGTTATCTCTGAGTTGCCGCGCAAAATGGTGCTGACCAAAGAGCCCAGTGCCTTAGTTAAAAATCTCGCTGCAATTGAAGGCGTAAACAATGTCAGTGTGGTGGATACTCAGCTCACTGTCTCAATCAACAATACCGTGGCACCGGTGTGGCCTAATGGTGAGAGTACCGAAGGCTTAACGCCAATTATAGGTACCGATTTTAATGTTGTGGAAACCTTAGGTCTTAAGCTCGTTGCCGGTCGTGGCTTTAGCGCCGAGTATGCTGGTGATTGGGCGCAGCGAATTAACGGTACCACTCAGGTTGGCACCTTGGTAACCGAATCTATTGCTAAGCAAGCGGGGTATTCACAGCCGAGTGAGGTGGTGGGTAAAACCATCACCACTCAAGGGCAAGGGATGGCAATGCGAGTGGTCGGCGTGGTAGCCGATGTAAAAGTGGGCAATGCCCAAGATGCCAACTCGAACATCATGTTCCTATGTGGGCTGAGTTATGGCCCTGTGGCTGAGGTGATAATGAATATCGATCAGCAAAACTTGCCATACATTCAGCAGCAAGTAACAACGGTATTAGCCAATCATGCCAAGATTTATGAGCCTAAAATCAGTTTACTCTCAGAGGACTATAAAAATTTACTGCGTGGCGATGAGCGCGTGTCGCAAGTGGTGTTTATATTCACTGCGTTGGCCGTGTTCTTAACCTGCTTAGGCACCTTTGGTTTAGCGTCATTCGCGACTATTCGCCGACAAAAGGAAATTGCTGTACGCAAAGTTCTTGGCGCCTCCCGAGCCAGTATTATCAACATTTTAGCTAAAGAATTCTTACTACTAGTGGCGCTGAGCATTGCTATAGCCTATCCAGTGACCTACTGGCTGGTGGGTGATTGGTTAGCAAACTTCAACGACCGTATTGAGCAGGCTATCTGGGTGTATGGCATCGCCGCTCTCGCTGTTGCCGGTATTACCTGGCTGACGGTTGCGGGGTTAGCCTTTAAAGCGGCCAGTACGCGCCCTTCATTAACACTGAGATACGAATAGGGTGTAGGCGGCGCCGTTAGGGCGTCGCCGCAAAAAATCACAATGATAAAAAACATATGCAATATGCCGACGAACAACAATAACGACTTCGAAGTGGCGAACAATAGCGCGCGAAGCAGACAGATATTGGCATTACTCAGCTTGTATATACATCAGCAGGAGTGCACCTATGCTCACTAGTTACTTATCGGCTGCGCTACGCGCATTCGTAACCCATAAACAACATTTTCTATTAAACGTATTTGGCTTGGCGGTGGGCTTGGCTGCGGCTATTTTAATGGCACTGTTTGCCCGTTTTGAGGCCAGTGTCGACGCGCATCAGCCCCACTTTGAGCACACTTATCGGTTATCGCAACACTTTCGTGAAATGGGAGTGAATGCGCCGATTACTAATTACTACGCAGCGCAAGAGGTGGCAAAAAATGGTGCGGTAGAGGATATCTTTGCCTTGAAAATGCACCCTCGGCTATCTGGGGATTTTAGTGCTCATGGCAACTATTACAAAATGAAAGATTTATTTGCCACAGGCACCAATATCACCGACTTTGTTGCGCTCGATGTGCTTTTTGGTGATTTGCAGCGCACGCTGAGCGCACCGAACAGAATCGCGTTGAGCGAACATGAAGCCATACGTATTTTTGGCCAGGCTAATGCCATTGGTGAGACCTTAAGCAAAGGGCAAACGACCTACACAGTTACCGCCGTATTCGCCGATTTGCAAGATAATACCCACTTTGCTTTTTCCGGGTTAGTGGCAATGCAGGACGAAAATCCTAATTACCAGCTCAATAACTTTTATGTGTATGTACGCTTTGCTGCCGACGCTGATATCAAAGCCGAGCAAGCACGTTTTGCCGAGGCTTACCCTGAACTTGTTTACCCAGATCAGCCGCTCGGTTTCGTGACCTTATCCTTTGAGCACCTACCTAGCATTCACCTGCATTCCGATAGCCGTTATGAGCTTAAAGAAAATGGCTCGTACACTGTGGTGTTGATCAGCTTTTCGCTGAGTATTCTATTAATCGTGTTGGCGGCTTTTAACTTCATTAATATGAGCATCGCGCAGTCGGCTAAACGAGCCAAAGAGGTGGGTGTACGCAAGGCGCTGGGGGCGAGCAAGGCGCAAATTATTAATCAATTCCTAGTGGAATCCTTATTGGTAACCAGTGTGGCAGCGGTGCTTGCGTGCGCGTTATTGGAATTAGCACTACCAGCGTTTAACCAGTTGGTAGGGCGCACTTTGGTGATCAACTATTTTTCAGAGTTTGGCATTATTTTAGTCGCGGTCGTGGTATCGGTGGGCGTGTTAGCTGGCGCGTACCCCGCATTTTTTATGTCAGCGTTTAGTGCGAAACGCGTGCTCAGCGGTGATATTCAGCGTGGTCGTACTGCTATTTTGGTGCGCAAGTTGTTGCTGACTTTGCAAGCCTCTTTATCTATTGCCCTGATCATCGGTGCATTCTCCTTGCATCAGCAACTTAGTCACTTGCAATCGCTGGCGGTTGGCTATGAAAAACAATACCGTTTAGAGGTGGATGATATCCCGGCTAGACAATTGTACTTCAAGCACAACAATGTCTTGAGTCAGCGCATCAATGCTGTACCAGGGGTGATCTCTAGCAGCATTACCGATGCCTCTTTTACCTCGTCATTCAACACTAGCTTTACTGTGACTTCGGATAACGGTGAGTTAAATGATGCTGTGATCCCTTTTATTGGTGTGGGCTTTAATATTGCTGAAACCGCTGGGCTAGAGGTTATCGCTGGGCGCGACCTGAGCGCCGACTACGGCAGTGATTGGCATAGCTTAGGCGACGATGGCAACGGCCGGGCTGGGGTGCTGGTATCGCAATCATTCGTTAAAGTGGCCGGTTATGACAGTGCTGAGCAAGCCATTGGCAAAGAGCTTTACAGCAGCTCCGGAGACAACCAGGAAGTGCTCAAAATTGTGGGCGTGATCAATGATGTCACCATTGGTTCAGCGCGTGAGGCTTCGGCATCGCCTTTAATCTTGGTGTGCGGCTTTAGCTGGGCCAACGAGGGCAAGTTGATTATTAACTTTGAGCCGAGCCAGCTTAACGCGGTAAAAACGCAGGTGCAGCAGATCGTCAGTGACCAGTTAAATGTGCACAATGCTGATATTGAGCTGGTAGCAGATAACTACCGCGCGTTATATAAAAACGATGAACGTGTTTCTACCTTAGTTGCCATCTTCTGTATTTTGGCAATCTTATTAACCTGCTTAGGTACCTTTGGATTAGCTGCATTCTCTACCTTACGCCGTCAAAAAGAAGTGGCTGTGCGCAAAGTGCTCGGTGCATCTAGGTTAAGTATCGTTAACTTACTCGCCAAAGAGTTCCTACTGCTGGTGGCCATAAGTACTGCCATTGCCTTTCCATTAACCTACTGGTTAGTGGGTGACTGGCTGGCCAACTTTAACGAGCGTATTGATCAGGCTATATGGTTTTACGTTGTCGCCGCCGCTTTGGTAGCCATGATCACCTGGTTAACTGTGGCTAGCCTCGCCTTTAGAGCGGCTAGCACCCGGCCTTCGTTAACGCTGCGCTATGAATAATTAACCCAACCCTACTCAAAGCGCACGAAAGTGCGCTTTTTTTAATCCATTCCCGCTGTTGCTGCGTTTAACAGTTAATAGAGTGAGGAGTGCAATTTATGCAAGCAAATCAACTTAAAGCCGCGTTAGCCGATAGCCAATATCGCGCCATCATCCTTAGTTATGCCGATGCTAATCATTATTTAGCCGGAGCCCTTGATACCGACGGTAATTATCATATTCTGAGCGATAACAACGACACATTGAAACCCTTTAATTCTTTGCGTGAAGCCGAGTGTGCGCTGGTTGAACTCGGCGCGACTCAAGCATTATTGAAAATGCAGTCTGCGTATGAAGAAATAGGACCCAGTGATTTTTGTGGTGATGGCATCAGCAATATGGAAATTCGTCAGCTCAAGCGAGCCGGCTCAACGGTGTAGCGCTGCTACACACGGCAGTAGCAGCCAGAGACCTTGCTTACTAGCATCGAGCTGTGATAGCCATTTTCGTAGTTGCTTATAACGGTATCAATAATGCCATCTTCGATGGCGCACCCGAGCCCCACAGAGAGGGGGCCAGCGTAAAGCACGCTGCCCTGCGCTAACATAATGGCTGCGGGCACAGCAGGTAGCAGGCCTGTGGGCAGTGACGATGCATCGACCTGGCGAACCTTTATTCCTGCTCGGCGAGCATCAGCTATGACCTTACTTTGGTGAGGCGCAGCGACTCGTTGGCAATGACATTGCTCATTGCCCACCAATAGCAAGGTGGTGCTGTGCTTTTCACTATCAATATCCGCCATTACCGGCAGTAACGAGCGTTGCCACTGTGGCTGCTGCAACATGTTGTTTGGATCAAATACAGTGGCCCGTTTGTCGGCCACAAACCACAAAGCCACTGCACTGCATAGCAGCCATAGGCCGCTGATAACCAACTTCAATATTTGTTTGTTAGCGCTGGACAAAACGAGATACCTGAGCCTTCAAACCATCTAAAGCATTGAGCATGTTGGCCACCTGCTCATCAAGCTGATGGATGTTGATACTGTCTTTTTCTGATAGTTCGCGAACATGAACGCTTTGCTGGGCTATTTGCTGAGTATTGCTGGCTTGCTGCAAAACAATTTCTTTAACATTATCAGAATCATCCTTAATCACTATCATGGTTTGTTCCACCGCTGAGATAGCCTCTAGGACTGAGGAACTCAGTTGCTCGACAATATTCACTTTATCAATACAGTGCCCCATGGAGGTGGTCGATTTATCGCTGTTAGCGACCAGCTCTTTAAGCGTATGCGCTATTTTGTCGGTGGCTTGTTTTGAGGTATTGGCAAGCGATCTTACTTCATCGGCGACTACCGCGAAGCCTCGGCCTTGTTCGCCCGCCCGGGCTGCCTCTATAGCGGCATTCAATGCTAATAGATTGGTTTGCTCGGCAATGGCATTTATGTCATTGAGCAGGTTAGAGATAAGCGCACAGCTAGACTCCAAATCCTTTAACTGCTGCTGCGTGGTGTCGAGCATTTGCGCTAAAGCATGGCTTTGTGCATCGGTCTCATGGACTTCTTTCATGGCACCTTGCAGTTGCGTTGAGATCATCGCGTATTGATCGGCCACGTGCTCGCTTTGGCTTTGAACCTGGCTAAAGCCATCACTCACTTGCTCTCCTGCTTGAGAAATCAGGTTATTTTGCGTTTGCTTATGTTCGGCGTTTTGGGTGAGTAATTGTTGTAGCTCAGCCACCTTGGTGGCGCCTTGAATAAGCGCTTGCTGCTCTTTATGGACCGAATCAACAACGCTACTGAGTTGATCGAGTAGAGTATTGAATTGTGCCAGTGCATTGCTACCTTTCGCATCAACACGCACAGAAAGGTCTAGCTTCATTGGGTCGCGGGCTATCTTCTCTATGGCAGACTCCAGCGCTTTTCCACCTTGATATTCCTGATACAACATGTGTGCGATATAAGCAGCAATGAGTGCTTCTGCTGTGGCGTATACAGCGTGGATAAGCACGGTACTAAAGGCGAGTCTTTGTGGGTCGAATACGTAAACGCCCACATCGCCCGTTTGCATAAAGTAAAAACTGATGTGATGCGCAGCGACTAATAAAAGTGCGGTGATAAAAATGCGCCAGTTTTTAAAAATGACCAAAATCGCCATAAAGATAAAAATCTCAAAATGCACTTCAATCAGGCCGTAGGCTTGGTGAATATGCAAAAATGAGAACATCATCAATGCGGCAGCACTCACATGATGTGTCAGCCGGCTCTGCGGGGCACTTTTAAGCAGGTATATGGGTAAAGAAGCGATAATAAAGCTGATGACTAAGCCTTGCCCGATGTTGTCGTAATACAGACCCAGTGCCAGCGACTCAACGGTGAGAATAATAAACAGCGATATGAACAATGATGAGGATTTAACCAAGTTGAACTTCCTTTATTAAACACTCCGTTGTTTTAGGCTAGGCGCTGGCGAGAGCAAGCGCAAATTAAGTAATGAAATTATTACGTTGCTCGTATCAGTGTTGATCACTCACTGATTGTGCTTAAGCCGTAATTAAGGGTTTTGCGACTATTTTTGTGCGCATACCATTTGTGCATTGAGCTTAACATAAAGTTTCGACTATAATGTTTTATCTTTCGAATCGAAACTTAAGTGTAACTGAATGACTAAGCGCAATACCCAGCAACGCCGCCATACTATTCTTAGCCAAGTTAATGAAGTGGGTGAAGTCTCAGTAGAGGCGTTAGCGGAGCAGCTGCAAACATCAGAAGTTACGATTCGAAAGGATTTAGCAACACTTGAAAAAAACGGCCTCTTGCTACGCCGATACGGTGGCGCGATTGCCTTACCCAATGAAATCGTTGCCAGTGAAGAGCCGCAAGATTCAGCCCGTAAACGCGCTATTGCCAAGGCAGCCGCTCAGCTTATTAAAGATCATCACCGCATTATCATCGATAGCGGGCGCACCACCGCCGCCTTGATCCCTGAACTGGCGAGCAAACGAGGCCTAGTGGTGATGACCAATGCCATTAATGTTGCTAATCGTTTGCTGGCGTTAGAGAACGAGCCGACCTTATTGATGACCGGTGGTACCTGGGATCCACATTCAGAGTCTTTTCAAGGGCAAGTAGCAGAGCAGGTATTGCGCTCATATGATTTCGACACTTTATTTATCGGTGCTGATGGCATCGATGTTTCCCGTGGAACCACTACTTTCAACGAACTTATCGGCCTAAGCCAAGTGATGGCTGAAGCGGCCCGTGAAGTGGTGGTGATGGTGGAGTCTGACAAGATAGGCCGCCGTATCCCAAATTTAGAACTGCCTTGGCACAAGGTCAGCACTTTGATCACCGACAACACCTTGGCTGCAGACTTGCGCCAAGAGATCAGCGCGCATGGCGTACATTTAATTTGTGCCAAGGTATAAACACATAACCCGACCGACAACATCGGGCTTTTTAACAACACATACTGTGCAAATGGAGAATCTATGTGTGGAATAGTAGGGGCTGTTGCCGAACGCCCTGTGAACCGAATTTTAATTGAGGGCCTTAAGCGCCTTGAATACCGTGGCTACGATTCAGCAGGCGTAGCGCTATCGCAACAAAGCACCTTAAATTGCGTTAAAGCTGTGGGTAAGGTGGCGGCGTTGGAAAGTGCGCTCAATGAAGCCAATGTTTCCGGCACAACGGGCATTGCCCACACTCGCTGGGCGACCCATGGTGGCGTTACCGAAGCTAATGCCCACCCGCATGTCTCTAACAATGAATTAGCACTGGTTCATAACGGCATTATCGAAAACCATGCCAGTTTGCGCGAAGCGCTACAAGGCGATGGCTACGAGTTTGTATCGCAAACAGATACCGAAGTTATGGTGCACCTTATCCATCAATTGCGCCAACAGCACAACTCCTTGCTCAGTGCCGTACAAGCGGCGGTGAAGCAACTAGAAGGTGCCTATGGCACGGTGGTATTTGATAAAGCCAACGATAATGAAGTGATTGTTGCGCGCTCAGGAAGCCCGCTAGTTATCGGCTTAGGACTCGGCGAGAACTTTATTGCCTCTGATCAGCTTGCACTATTACCTGTAACTCGTAGCTTTATCTTCCTAGAAGAGGGCGATGTGGCTCGTATTACCCGCGATAGTGTGGAAATATTCGATAGCAACGGTCACAGTGTTGAGCGTGAAGTGGTGGAGTCTAACATTACTCAAGACGCCTCTGGCAAGGGCGACTATCGCCATTATATGCTGAAGGAAATTTACGAGCAGCCATTGGCAGTGCGTAATACCTTGGATGGTCGTTTACACGATGAGCGCGTTAGTGTTGATGCCTTTGGTGAGGGCGCAACGCAAATTTTTAAAGACGTAAAACATGTGCAAATTATCGCCTGTGGTACCTCGTATCACTCGGGAATGGTCGCGCGTTACTGGCTAGAGCAGTTTGCCGGCGTCAGCTGTAATGTCGAAATTGCCTCAGAATTCCGCTATCGCGAGTCGTTTGTGCACGAAAACAGCCTATTAGTAACGATTTCCCAATCGGGTGAAACGGCTGATACCTTGGCTGCCTTGCGTTTGGCTAAAGAGCAGGGGTACATGGCGTCGATGACCATTTGTAACGTGCCGGGCTCATCGCTGGTACGCGAGTCTGATCTAGCCTTTATGACCAAAGCAGGGGCTGAAATTGGCGTGGCTTCAACAAAAGCCTTTACTACTCAGTTAGTTGGCTTATTGATGCTAACGGCGTCTATCGCCCAAGAAAAAGGCCTTAATCAACGTGCTATTGTAAGTGCAATTAAGACCTTGCCTAACAAGCTCGAAGAAGCGTTGACCCTAGCCGAAGGCATTGAGGAGTTAGCGGAAGAGTTCGCCGACAAACACCACTCGTTATTCTTGGGTCGTGGCTCGCAGTATCCTATTGCTATGGAAGGGGCATTGAAACTCAAAGAGATCTCTTACATTCACGCCGAAGCCTATGCTGCGGGTGAGCTCAAACATGGCCCATTAGCCTTGATTGACGCCGATATGCCGATCATCGTCGTGGCGCCGAATAACGAGTTGCTCGAAAAGCTGAAATCGAATGTAGAGGAAGTGCGTGCCCGTGGCGGTATCATTTACGTGTTTGCCGATAAGGACTCACACTTTGCATCGGACGAGACCATGCGCGTAATCAATGTAAACCATGTGGAAAACATCATTGCCCCAGTGGTTTATACTATTCCACTGCAATTGCTTTCGTACTACGTTGCGGTTATTAAAGGCACCGACGTTGACCAACCCCGAAACCTAGCCAAATCGGTAACGGTGGAATAAGAAGAAATTGAAAAAGGCGCGCAAGCGCCTTTTTTGTTGCAATGGCATAAAGTGTTAGAGCGAACGGTTATTAGTAGTTAGCCCAACGGTCAGCGCAGTGCCATTAACCGCCATTCAACCATTAGTCACCCAAGCTTTAGACGTCCCACACATAATTGCCTTGTTAGGTGTTATTATCGCAGTACTCTACTCGTTGGCTAGTATAAAAGTCAGCCTTTTCAGAGTTAGCGGCAATACCAAAAGTTTTAAGCCCAACGCCATGTTTATAATACATTTCCATTGATCGAATTGCTGAGCAGTTTTTTAAGTTAGCCGCTTTTTCCAGACACGCCCAAGCAATATTACCTTTAGATTTTTCAGGAATTTGATAGATATATGTTCCTGGCTCTTCGGGGTTTGGTTTATAAGCGGTATGGAAAAAGATAGAGTACATGTGTTCTGTATCACATTTCACTGGACATTCTGCGGCAGTAGAAGAGTTAGAAACTGAAAAGCCTAACATTAATAAAATTGGCAAAATTCTCATGCAACACCTAACGCGCCATTCAGGGGCTTTTAATTGTTGGCTAAAATAACGAACGCAGTGAGGAAAGCCAACTGTTAAAAGTCCCGCACTGAAATGGCTTGTTAGGTGTTTTTTTACATCAATCTTTCATTGCCCCATTTTACGTGGACACTAGGTTTTAATTGAAGCTCAAAATCTAGTAAGCCACTAGACTCACCAAACTTAGCAATAAGTTTATCTTCGCCATTTTTACTGGTAACTATTAAGGAAGTGATTTCCTCTAGATGTAATGATGAAACTAAAATACCACTTTTTTCCCAGACCAAATTTAACAATCCACTTGCTAATTCAATAACACAATAGATGGCATCTGAACCTCTACTGGTACTGTAAGTCATTCTGTTGTAATAAAACGGGACTTCATCAATATTATCAGTGAATTCAGGTTCAGACTCAAAGAATCCTAATAGTTCGTATTGCTCAGGAAAGTCATCCATGCCTTAAAACACCTAACGCCTTAATAAACGGCGAAAAATAGTAGGCTAAAATAAGCGACGAAGGAGCGCAAGCCTACTGTTTTGCGTCCACGGTTTAATTAATTTGTTATGTGACTTTAACTCTTTTACCTAAATGCTTGCCTATAAGCCCTATTGGTAAAAGACATGTATTAATGATAATTACTCTAAAAATTATCCCTAGGAAAAACAATATATCCATATCAGGAGTACCATCCCACTCTGGCTTTTTCATAAACTCTGACATTAAATGAATATCACTAATAGCAATGGATAAGAGGACAATTAAATGGGCGATAAACAGACCAAGATAACCGAACCTTTTCGCAGAGAAAAAGGTAACTAAACACCATAAAATCCAGAAATAAAATTCGTACTCCAGAAACACTGAACTTCCCTAGTCACATAACGCCTCAAGAACCGGCGCTGCTTGCAGCGTCCGAGTTACTTGATTTGTTAGGGCTTTTCTCCACCGCACCAAAATAGTCAATAGGCGATCCCACATAGCCTTGTGCTCTTACAAATAGCTGCAAGCACAATGCATGAGGTGTTACATCAGCTCTAAGATGATCAGGGTGAAACCCACTATTGATTAGTTCAAGCCCCCGAAGATGATCTAACTCTCGATCTAGCTGATGGAGATCAGTTATGCCCGATATTTTTATTAATTCATCTGCCTCTAAATAAACAAAGTCACACGCGATAAAACCGCTTTTACTTTTGTAAGTTTTAGCTATTGAGCAAATATGAGTAATTATTTTTGCTTGGCTAGAGGTTAGCTGAGATAAAAGACCTATAAGAATAAGATTGCTCTCGTCCTTGCCATCAGAAGTGCAAGATGATGCCAAGAGCCCAGCCCATAGATTTTGCATAAAGTCATCTTCAGCCCACGAACCGTTTTCTATAGTAGAGTAGATTATTCTGGGGTGAGCGCTTAAAACGATGTCCTGCACTTGATCTTCGAGAAGTTTTTGAGCTTTGTTTGCTATTGCTATAGCATTCTTTGAGCGCCATGCACTAACTTTATCACGTAGCAGAAGTCCAAACTCCTCGGCGGCTGGCAAGCATATTCTACTTAGAAACGCGGATGCGCCATCAACGGTTCCTTTTGTCACAGTATTTACAGAGTCAGCCACCGGCTTTATTCCAAGCAAATCTAAACTCTTATTTTCGTCTTTCATCCTAATTTTCCTTGGAGCCCTAACAATTTAATATCGAGCAATTGGGTCGTTTTTCTGCCGCAACCTGTCTCGTTTTAGTCTTTAGACCATTGATAGCAAATTTAGGAAATACTTACTAGCGTTGAAGTTACGCGACATAGCTTTAACCGTAGACTCGACAAAAACGACCCTGAGGGTCGTTTTCCTGACTATGGGAGAAACTCAACGATTATGGGTGTATCACTGTGGTTTTGGTGGGAGTGGCCGTCTGACGCTTGCTCTAAGCTTCCTCTGTTATGACCTAGAAGTGCGAGCTAATTCAGCATGATTTTTTAACTTTTTCACGCAACGTATAAATACTGATATTGCTGTGATCCCCCCACAAATAATGCCGATTTGCAGAATTGATAACTCAACCGTTGCGGTGATAAATAGACTGCCAATAAGCGAACCAATTATATATGTTGCAGCAATAAATACAGCGAATGAAATCACTAACATTAACCATGTTGTAACCTTTTCCCGTTGAGACATATGACCTCCGTGACTTTCAAAACTGCGCACAAAACCTCCACTGACTAAAATGATGATAAGTTTACTTTGGTCGCTGATTTATTAATATCAAATAATGTAAGTTATTGCCATTATGGGTTTTTATCGCGCTTAATTATTATAGTAAACCTTTGATTCTTTTATCTGGCGCTGCACATTATTTGTTCTTTTTTACTGTTGCAGTTGCCTACTAATGTGTGTATTTTCGAAAAGAATCATATATCTATCGTCTATGCGCTTTTGCGCAATGTAACAGGGAGGTGATCATGTCGATAAAACCTTTAGCGATATCCTTCATAGCCTTTATAGGGCTAAACCTAACGGCCTGTGGCTCTGGCACAAAAAATGATGAGCCGAAGCAACTGACACCAACACCGACAGGTAACATCGTTGATAATAGTGCTGTTGCTGACTATCGGTTGGTTATTTATGGTAACAGTCATAGCTCACAATTAGGTTCAATCATTGAAACACTGATCAGTGACCAACTTCCAAATAAAACGATTGAAACGGTAACAATTAGTGGGCGGTTTTTAGATGAAATTGCTGCGGTTACTGCAAACGTAGAGCAATTAGAAAAAAGCACTTGGAGCCACGCCATATTTCAAGGGCAAAAGTACTCTCAGTCCGGCGCAACCGACTATCCAACGCACGCAACTGAGCGTTTAATCGCAAAGGCTAAATCAAACAACATCACACCGATATTATTTCCAGAGCACCCACAACGTGGTGACCCATCTGAGGCAGAGCGGGTATACAATTTACATCAATCAATTAGCCAACAAGAGCTTAGCTGTGTCGCGCCCGTAGGCTTGGTTTGGAACCGTGTATTAGACGTTATGCCAACGGTTGAGCTACATCATGCAGATGGTAATCATGCATCTTATGCAGGGAAGGTGCTCACTGCAATGACCTTTTATGAGATCATTACTGGCGAATTGGCGGACGCCATTCCTTATAATCCGGCGCTTCAGCTAGACCAGCAGCAGCAAGCGCTGTTTGGGCAAATTGTCACGCAAGTGCTTTTAGAACACCCTGCGTGCCCACAGAGTTAACAGTCATTGCCCTAGTTGCCTAGGGCGACGTCAAAGCCAGTGAGTACCTGCTGGCTGTGGTGGGCAGAGGCGTTGGCGTGTTGCATCTGCATCACCTGGGCAGTACTTGATTAAAGCGCACACTTTATCAAAGGATAACAGTTATGCGTTTATCGCACAGATTAAGGTGCGTATTCTGGCGTTCGCAAGAAAAATAGAATGATTAACTCGGCGAGGCTAATGGAGGCCAATTGCGCCGTTACGCCTAGCATAACGCCGATACCTGACTGTGGGTCTGATTGAATCCCAAACACTAATCCCAGCATGATGAAAAAGCTGAATATCGCCGGCGTGGCTCGCATCACGGCTAATTTTGTATTGCGATAGCTGTGACTGTTGGCCAAAAAATACAAGATAGCATAGGGCGATAGCAGCAATAACAGAGCCAGACCGGCTCCCCAATATGTAAAAGCAATGGCAGCAAAAGATAAAACAGCAAGTGCCTTAATTGCATAATATGTTTTCTTATATTGCATAGGTTGTCCTTAACTAAGGTGTTCAATGATTAGAGAGTGGGTTTGCCCGCACTCGCGTTTACACTAAGGTCCACAGCAAGTAGCCGTTGTAGGCGAGATAACCGCTGAGCAATAGCCCCCCTTCTGCCCGGTTGATACGGCCTTGACGGCCGATGCCATAGGCCATGACCAGCAAAGCAAGCGTTAACACCAGCATCACTCCCCAATCACGATAAAAAATATCTGCGCCAAGGCCGAAGGGTTCAATCGCTCCAGCAATACCAATAACGGCAAGAATATTAAACATGTTCGAGCCCACCACGTTGCCAATGGCGATATCATGCTCGCCTTTTTTTGCCGCAATAATAGACGCAGCTAACTCTGGTAGTGAAGTGCCCAAAGCGACAATAGTCAGGCCAATGACTAAATCACTGACTCCCAATGCTGAGGCGACTTGCACCGCACCCCACACTAATATGCGTGAACTTAGCACCAGTACCACTAAGCCACACACTAACCAAAACAGTGCGCTTTTTAACCCCATGCTTTGGCTGGTAACACCCTGCTCGGTGTCGTTTGCCAGTGGATCGTTGTGGTGGCGCAGGCCTGAATATATTGACCATGCCACCACGCTAACAAAGCCACCAAGCAGCAAGGTGGCATCGAATGTGGTCAATTGACCATCGTAGAGCAAATAGCCACACAGCAACACCACAGCCAAAAGCAGTGGTAGCTCTTTGCGAACAATATTCGAGTGCACTGTGATGGGAGCAATCAGTGCAGTGACCCCTAAAATTAGGCCAATATTGACAATGTTTGAGCCAAGAGCGTTGCCTAGTGCTAGCGCCGGATTGCCATCGCTCGCAGCCATCGCCGAGACAACCATTTCCGGTGCGGATGTGCCAAACCCGACAATAAGCATACCGATCAAAATAGTGGGTAACCCTGCGTGTGCCGCTGTGGCCGCAGCGCCGTCTACAAAGCGTCCGGCACTGTAAACCAGTAGTATAAAACCAGCTACAATCGCTGTTATTGCAAGCAACATTGTTCCTCCGCCATCTTGGCTTTTATGGCCTTAATATGGGCGCATTAGTTGCCCTTGTAAAGCATTTACTTTCATCTACTTAGCAAGAAATAAAGTACTTTAAAAAAGCGGCATAAATTTGATCTTCAACTAGCATTAAAGTGATAGCAACAACAATTATAAGGAATCACCGTGCGCATAAATAAAACCATGATTGATGAAATGGAGCTGTTGGCAAAGTTTCCACGTGCTAGCCACATGCAGGGCATAAAGGTACACAGTGATGCTGATGCAACGTTGCGTGATGCAGCGCAGCGATTGTTCGATAAAGGCATTACCGATAGTCCCGATGGGGGGTATTTAACCGATTTAGGCCTCGACTTAGTGAAACATTTAGACACTCTCTACGCGGCATTAAGCTCAAAAGCCGGGTAATGGCCTGTAATAGCAAGCGTGAGTGTCGCCGCTGTAAGCTGCAAGTATCACAACAGCTGACGAGGTGATCATGGTGCACACTCACTTGCCTGCTATTTTGCAGTTCTTCGATGATATCGAGCTGCCTTATCGCTTTGCTCCAGTGACTGAAGAGAGCTTTCTTCCGGGTATCAATATTCATCAAGGGATATTAGTGATTGATAAAAAGCGCTTAGCCCATGAAGGGGATTTACTCCATGAGGCTGGGCACTTAGCGGTTACAGACTGGCATCACCGCGCCACACTCAGCGGTGATGTTAAACAATGGGGGCACCAAGGCGGCGAAGAAATGGCGGCAATGGCGTGGTCGTGGGCAGCACTTCAAGCGATAGGTCTGCCGCCTAGTGTCGTGTTTCACGAACACGGCTATCGCGGCGCTGCCGCTAACTTAATTACTGCCTTTAGCACTAACCCAGGCCCGGGTGTGCCGCTACTTTATAGTTGGTTTATGTGTCTTGCACCCGAGCAACCACAGGGGTTTCCCGTTATGCAACACTGGTTTCGCGATGACGCTTACACCCATAGGCAATTAGCACTGTTATAAACTTGGTGAGTAAGCCAGGCGTTACTTTGGCAGTCGATCACCACATTGATGCGGTCTTCAGTACTGCGGTTGTGCACGCTATGTGTCATGTTGGCATTGAGATACCAAAGCTCTCCGCACTGCATCGGCACACGATGATCAGCTACGTTGAATATAAGGTGCTCGTCGCTACGCAATGGCAAGTGTAATCTGGCCTCGCCGAATTCCAGTGCGAGCCCTGGGTCTTGATGGGGTTTTATTTCCGCGCCGGCTCGTAAGCGCATGAGTCGCACAGCTTTTACCGGACAAGGCAGACTCGCCAACACCTCAACAAGCGCATGACTGTTTTGTAATAACGCTAAGTTGGTCCAATGTTCGCCTTGGTCAATACTAAAGCTTTGTAAGATCTCATGGGCGCTTTTATGGTGGGCTTGGCAACGTAACGGAACAACATCCCACTGGCCCTGATAATGTTGGGTATTTACATGAGGAACCCAAGGCAGAGTTGTTAACTCAGGCAATGAATTGAGAATATCCAACGGCGAAAAACAGAGCGAGAGCTGCGCAAATGCGGCTACTTGTCCGCTGAGTTGATGATTCTGACACATAGTAAAAAAAGCCGAAAAAGCATGCCATTAGTACAACACCCTGAAAATTATTAACCATTACGGGTCATTACAGCGCCTTACTAGCCGAGCGCTGATATTTTCGCTAAGTTACTGGCTGATATCAGCCATTTATTATCGTGATGACCCCAGTTTTAGTGAGTGCCTGCCTGTTGGGCAGTAAAGTGCGTTATAACGCCACCTGCGTAAGTGCAGAGTGCGAACATATGCAATGGCTGCGTAGCCATTGTCATATCATGCCATTGTGCCCAGAGGTTGCTGCGGGCTTGCCGATTCCCAGAGCGGCAGCAGAAATTGTAGGGGGTGATGGCGATGATGTGCTCGCAGGGCGCGCTAAAATAGTGACCGCAGATGGTGAGGATGTCACAGCGGTGTTTTTGCAAGGCGCTCGCCAGGCACTAGCATTGTGCAAACAGCACGACATTCGCTATGCGGTGTTAACAGAATCGAGCCCTTCCTGTGGTAGCAATACCATTTACAATGGCGAGTTTGGTGCTCGCAAGGTGCCGGGGCAAGGGGTCGTGAGTGCACTGCTACGAGCAAATCACGTGAGTGTGTTTAGCCAACATACCTTAAAACAATTGCGAGTACAGCTCAGCGATTAAGAAGTCACCATTTAATGCTTGCCTTGGAGCTAACTCTAAGTAGTATGCTAGATGAAAGTTTGTTCACTTTTAAGAGCGTCCATGACCTTTAGTCAAGCCATTCGGTTTAGTGTATTACGTGAGTTGGTGTATGCACGCCAAGCCCAGCATGCCAACGACCCCAATAAACAGTTTTTTCATTTGCAAAATGCCCATGTATTGGGGCAAGAGTCCACCTATTGGCATACTTATGTGCATATGTTGATGTTACGTTGGGCGTGGTGTAACCGCGTTTTACCAGAATTCACAGGGCAATTGGTAAGAGTTCTCGGGGCCGCCAGCAAAACCGCCTTGGGTTGGGTGCCTAGGGGGAATACTGGTGGCGCTAATGTCAGCCCATTTAAAGTGATGCCCATCCCTGCAAATTACGCTCAAACTATCGCCAACGCTAAAAAGAGGGTCGCAACATGGGAGCAATAAGTTTGTCGTTGCGCGCGATTACTAAAGGCAACTATGAGGCCGTATGTGACCTTGATGTAAGTGAGCAGCAACAAGATTATGTGGCCTGTAATATGTGGTCCTTAGTTGAAGCGCAATTTAATAGCGGCTATAGCACCCGGGCAATTTACTTGGGTGAGCAGCCTATCGGGTTCTTTATGTGGGTACAGGAAAGTGCGCACAAGGTATCAATCTGGCGGTTTATGATTGACGAGCGCTATCAGCGCCAAGGGTATGGCCGTTATGCCTTAACGTTGGCCATTGCCGAAATTAAAGAACAGCCACAGATCACAGAAATTGAAATTTGCTATAACCCCTCCAACCCTGTTGCGAAGCAGTTTTACAGCCAATTTGGATTCATTGAACAGGGCATGGATGACGATGAGGAAGACATGTTGGCCCTGTTGTATATAGAAAACCAAACTCCCTGGCACTAGCTATCTGATGGGTAGCGTAGAGCCGCTTTAACCTATCCATAAGAATTAGCCCATCACTGCATCGGTTGGTCGCGATAAGTCATATTTATCATACAAGTATTTTGTTACTTTATATCATTTGCTATGATATAACAAATTCTACTTGGGTGATGTTATGAAGTATCCACTTTCGCTTTTAGTGCTGGCTTTGCCGAGTTGGGCATTTGCACAGCAAAACAATGACATAGAAACGATTACCGTTGAGCACAAGCAAGCTTTTCGCGGTGATATTCCCGCACAAGAGTTGCCACAATCAATTACCACACTGGGCAAAGACTTAATTTCCGATAACGGCATTACACGTTTTCGTGATGCTCTTGATTTCTCTGCTAGTATCTCGCGCAAAAATAATGGTGGCGCGCTGTGGGATAGCTATTCGATTCGTGGCCTGTCGGGCAACGAAAATATGCCCTCGGGATACCTTATCAATGGTTTTAGCGGTGGCCGTGGCTTTGCTGGGCCGCGAGACGTATCCAATATTGAATATATTGAGGTACTTAAAGGGCCAGGCTCGGCATTATATGGGCGCTCAGAGCCGGGCGGTACAGTTAATATTATTACTAAAAAGCCACAGTTTTATCAGCAAGGACAGTTACAAGCTGAGATAGGCAGTGACAATCACACGCGTGTGCAAGGAGATTACACGAACGCAGTTAACGACGATGTTGCTTTTCGCATCAACGGGGCTTGGCAAGACAGTGATAGTTACCGGGATTATGTGCACCATGACAAGTTCGCAATTACGCCGTCCCTTTACTACCAAGTGGGGGATGACTCTTCACTGACCTATGAGTTTGAGTATGTTGATCAGCAGCAAATGTACGATCGCGGTATTGTGGTTTTAAATGGTGATATTGAAACCCTGCCTGAGTCGCGATTTTTAGGAAACCCCAACGATACGCCTACCAAGGTACATTCGCGCGGCCACCAGCTGCAATATCATAATGATTTAAATAGCGATTGGTCACTGCTTGTCGGTGCCAGTTATCGAACGGGTACATTAACGGGTTATTCTTCTGATGCGGAATTGTCGCCGTCAAGACAGTCTGTATACGATGATGGTCGTACTCTCACGCGTCAGCATCGTTATCGCGACTATAAGTCTGATGATCTATCGGCACGTATCGAGCTAAGCGGCCACTTTGAGGTTGCCGGCATTACTAACCATGTGCTGATCGGTGTGGATGGTTATGACTATGAGTTGCGCACGGGCCTATATCGGTATCGGGGTGGCTACGGCACCTATACCCTAGATATATTCGAGCCTGATTATAACTCTATGCCGGGCCCTGATGTGAGCATGCAATACGAGAACAATGAACAGCAAGATGCCTATGGTATCTATGTACAAGATCAGCTCGACCTAGGTGATTCGCTCAAAGTGATGCTCGGGCTCAGATTTGATGAAATAGCCCAAGATATTTTCGAAACCAAGTCTGGGGTGGCTTCAAAAAGCACTAAAAATCGTATAAGCCCGCGCTTTGGTGTGGTTTACGACGTTAATAGCGCTATTAATTTATATGCCAGCTATTCAGAAGGCTTTTTACCGCTCAGTGGCACCGATGCCAACGGCAAGCCGTTTGGCTTTGAGGAAAGTGACTCGTTTGAGGTCGGAATAAAATTTAGTACCGAACACCTTAGCGGTACGCTGGCGTGGTTTGATGCGACCAAGAGTAACATGCTGGTGTCTGATCCAATCAATGTCGGTTACTCAGCGCCGGTAGGCGAGGCGAATAGCCGAGGCGTTGAGCTTGATCTATCCGGCTCGCTCGGTAGTAACAGCGATTACACCTTGTCTTATGCCTATGTTGATGCGAAAACGGCCAACGACGTAATTAACGCTGACTGGTTAGTACCGATACCCGAAGGCAGCCCGCTGGTAAACGTACCCAAGCATAATGCTGCTGTGGCTATAAACCATGCCCTGACACTGTGGCAGCAAGACATAAAAGTAGGGGCTCATTACAAGTATAACTCCGACCGCTTGGGCGACCCCGCCGATCTCAGTTTTCGTATTCCCAGCTACCAACTTGTAGGTCTATACGCAAAATGGTTTGCATCACAGCAGCTATCGGTGGCGCTGAATGTCGATAACATTTTTAATGAGCACTATATTGCCAGTAGTTACAATGCTATGTGGGCGTATCCGGGTGCGCCAACACAGTTTAAACTGAGTGTCGGTTATGACTTCTGAGCAGCTAAAGAAGCGTATTCATAGCATTGATATTATGCGCGGTGTGGTGATTCTGCTAATGCTGGTGGATCACGTGCGTGAGCGTTTCTTTTTACACATGCAAGTGAGCGACCCTATGGTCATAGAAACGACTTCGCCGGGGTTATTTTGGAGTCGTTTCGCCGCTCATTTTTGCGCGCCTGCATTTATCTTTTTAACTGGCATGTCGGCGTGGTTATATCAGCACGCCAGGCAAGGCCAACCACGCAGTGCCACCGGGTTTTTGCTCAAACGTGGGCTTTTTATTATAGCCCTTGAAGTAACCCTGATTAGCTACTCGTGGATGGGCAGTTACCATACCCTATGGCTACAGGTTATGTGGGCGATTGGCCTGTGTATGCTGGTGCTGGCGATATTGCACAAGCTACCTATGCCGGTGTTGCTGACCTTAGGTTTAACCATTGTATTTACTCATAACATGCTCACCCCCATCGAGTTTAATGAAAATGAGTGGGGGTATACGCTGTGGCGTATTCTGCATGATCGCGGCTACATCTTGGAAACAAGTTGGCTCAATGTGAAGGTCAGCTATCCAGTGCTACCATGGATTGGCGTAATCTTGCTTGGTTATTGTGCCGGACCGCTGTATGGCAAAGGCATCGCGATGCCACGACGTCAGGCTTGGCTATTAGGGCTTGCGTTAATCTGTGTGTTGCTCTTTGCTTTGTTACGCGGTGGCAATATTTATGGTGAAACATTGCCTTGGCATTCTTTCGACTCGGCGATGCAAACGACCATGTCGATTTTCAATATCACTAAGTATCCCCCCTCTTTGAGCTTTTTACTCATTACTCTGGCGGGTATGTTTGTCGGCCTCTATGTCTTTGAAAAGCCGCTGGGAAGTGTCACCAACATATTGCGTACCTTTGGTTCGGTACCCATGTTCTTTTACGTCGTCCATTTGTACGTGTTGCTAGTATTGTACCAAGCTGCTTATTGGCTGGTGGGAAATAACCAGGGCAAGTATGTGGGGGTTAATCACATTGCTTGGATATGGCTTATCGCTGTGGTGCTTGCCGTGGCTCTTTACTTGCCTGTGAAGTGGTTTAGCGATTACAAGCGCACTCATCATCGGTGGTGGCTAAAGTATCTATAACATTAGGCCACAGCATTGCTGTGGCTTTGTTAACTGAGCATGAGCTTGATAAATAACACGGTGGTCAGTAACAGCAGTAACCCATTCATCACCCGCACAAAACGCTGGGCGTCGAATCTTTGCCGAATTTTGACCCCCAGCCAATTACCTACTAGCGCTAAAGGGGAGAAAGCCAGGGCGAGCAGCAGGATATCGAGGGTTAACAACCCTTGGCTGCTAAAGGCAATCAGTTTTACGCCATTCATCAGTGCAAACAGGGCAGCGGCGGTGGCAACATAGTGGTGGGGCGGCAGTGCTTTAGCATTAAAGTACATAATCAGTGGTGGGCCGCCGGCATGAACCAAGGTGCTGGCTAAACCACAGAGCAGGCCCATTGCTTTCGCTCCCCAATGACTGGCCAACAACGCATAACGAGTATTAGCAAAAAATAGGCTGCGAATGGCAAAACCTGCACTAAAAGTGGCGATGGCCGCGCTTAACCAGCGCCCATCGATCGCAGTAATGAGCCACTGCGCGACAATTACACCCACTATCACCGCAGGTAATAGCTGGGTAATTAAATCCCCCCGCCACTGACGCCAGTAGCTTTTTAAGCTCAATACATCAGCAACAATTAAAATTGGCAGCATCAGGGCGATAGCATCCACCGCCGGCATCACCAGCAGTAACAGAGGCACAGCAAACACCCCGAGGGCGCCAGCAAATCCGGATTTGGAAATGCCGGTCAGCACCACGACCAAAGCGATAACAGCAAGAGTCAGTAAGGTCATTAAGGCAGCTCGAAATACAATGCTTCTAGCGCGCTTTCAGCCTGTAGCTCTATACTTTGCTCGCGCTCCAAGGCAAATCCATCGCTGCTGGAAAAATGCGCGCCATCGGCTGTTAATGCACCTTTGACAATATGCACATAGCCAAGGTTAGTACCGCTTTGTAAGCGAAACTTTTGCTGCGCGGTGAGCATCAGCCGCGATAAGCGCGTTTGCTGGTTAATGCTTAGGGTGTTGCCTTCACCTTGCGGCGTCACTAGCGGGGTCATCGCCCCCTGCTGTGGTATGCGCCGTTGCTCATAACTAGGGGTGATCCCTTTAAACTTTGGCAGGATCCAAATTTGTAGGAAATGCGCATGCTCGCTTTGCGAGGCGTTATATTCGCTGTGCATAATGCCGCTGCCGGCACTCATTCGTTGTACTTCGCCGGCAGTGAGGGTAAAAGTGTTGCCCTGGCTATCTTGATGGGTTAAAGCGCCCTCAATGACATAGGAAATGATTTCCATATCGCGGTGGCCGTGGGTGGCAAAGCCTTGGCCCGGTTCCACCTTATCCTCGTTAATAACGCGTAAGGTGGACAGGCCCATATGCTGAGGGTCATAGTAATGACCGAATGAAAAGCTATGCTGGCTTTGTAACCAACCTAGATTAACCTGACCTCGCTGCTCAGCGCGACGAATATAGTTCATAGTAGACTCCAAAAGTATGTTGATAGAGCCAGTTTAAGAGCATACAAAAGTGAATAAAATGAGTTAAAAAAGTACTTAGCGTTCGTTTTTAACGAATGTATTTGCTTAAGGCCTCGGGCTTATTCGTCTGCCATCAGTCGGTAGCGCAGCTCACCAATAAATGTACGCGCGGCGGGGCCGAGATTGTCACCATCTTTAAAGAGCAGATATAACAACGCCGTACGGGTGTCTGCGCCGGCAATATTAAGCGCCTTGAGGGTGCCCTGCTCAAGCTGCTCGGTAATAGCGATGCGGGGCAGCCAGGCAAAGCCCAGCCCTTTGCTGATCATATTGATAGAGGTGTGTAAATGGCTGACCGTCCAGCGCTGCTCAGCGCCAAGCCAACCGGAGCTTTGCTGCGTATTTAGCGCTGAATCGCGCACCACGATTTGCCGATGTGCTTTGAGGTCTTCAAAGGTGAGGGCGCGGGGGATTTGCTGCAATGCGTGCTGCGGATGCGCAACCGCGATAAACTCAAAGTGGCCAAGCTCCTCACAAAAATCATCATTGGCCAATGGCGAGATGGCGATATCCACTTTATTGTCTTGCAGTAGTTCGTTGGCACCGGCTAATACCGATTCAAACAGTTCAATGCGCAGCAGCGGAAACTGGCTGCTGGTGGCTTCAAGCACACTGAATAGCAGCTCTTTGGGGAGTAACTCGTCAACGGCAATACGCAATTGTGACTCAATGCCCTCACCTAGAGTATGGCCCATGGCTTCGACCTTGGCGGCCTCATCAAGCAGGTACTGAGCGCGGCGCAGCATCATATTACCGGCCTCGGTCAGGGTGGTTTTACGGCCATGCACGGTAAATAGCTTCACGCCTAAAGCGGCCTCTATTTTTGCCACGGCATTATGGATACTGGACTGGCTTTTATGCACGCCTGCGGCTGCTTGGTTGAAGCCGCCATATTCCACCACGGCGCGAAACATGCGCCACTGTTCTAACGTTATTCTTAACACTTAACAATCACCATTATCACAGGTATTGAGTTTCTGCTGTGCTTGCTTATCTTGCGCTAACACATGTTTTAAATCGTCCATACGCTGGCGTACCGCGACACCATAACTGTGATCATCGCCCCATAACTCAGCCAATTGCAATAGCGATTCCCGATCATGGTTGCGAAACAGCTCACCGGCGCGTTGTGCATCGGGCGTGCTATTTCCTAGTAGTTGCAGTGACTCAACGGCAAGGTTAATGGCGGAGTCGACTGTTTCACGATTAAAGGCATCAATATCGGCACCAATCAGTTGGTAAGCATGGCGTCTATCACGTGCGCGAGCGACCAATTTCAGGTGCGGATAATGTTTTTTCGCCAGCTCGATAATGGTCAAGGTTTTATCGGCATCATCAATGGCAATAACGAGCATTTGCGCATGTTCAGCACCCGCAGCATCGAGTAATTCTTTGCGGCCCGCATCGCCGTAGAAAACTTGCGTACCAAAGCGTCGCAACAACTCGATTTGGCTAGGGCTATGGTCTAGCACCGTGATATCGTAGCCTTGAGCGCTGAGTAGGCGCCCTATGACTTGGCCAAAGCGACCATAGCCAGCGATGATCACATTTTTGCTGGCCGCGATGTGTTCGGGTTTATCATAGGCCGGTGTATTATTGCTATTGCTACGACGTTGTAAGCGTTCATAAAGGATCAGTAAAAGGGGGGCCATCAACATCGAAATGGCCACCACCAAGGTCACTAGATTGACTTGCTCGGTGGTTAAGATTTGCAGTGATGAAGAAGTGGTCAGCAACACAAAAGCAAATTCGCCCCCTTGAGCGAGCGCCAGGGTAAATAGCAGCTTGTGACCACTTGCGAGCTTAAATATATGGGCAAGGGCAAATAGAATCACTGCCTTAACGGTGATTAGTATCAACACCATCAGTAATACGTCAGCGAAGTTGTCGGCCAACAAGGCAAAGTCGATATTGGCGCCAACGGCAACAAAAAATAGCCCCAATAATAACCCCTTAAAGGGTTCGATATCGGCTTCTAACTCATGACGAAAGTCACTCTCTGCCAGTACTACGCCTGCGAGAAAGGTGCCTAACGCCGGGGACAGCCCCACCAGCTGCATAAGCAAAGCGATCGCCACCACTAAGAATAGCGCAAACACAGTGAAGATTTCGCGCATACGGGTTTCCGCTATAAACCTAAACAGCGGTGCGGATACATACTTGCCGGCGAGAATAATTGCGGCAATAAGGGCGGTGGAAATACCTACTTGCGCCAGCACCGGCAAATCTTGAATAAGGTTACTGTGGGCCGTTGCCGCAGACGTGGGTGCAAACGCCAACAGTGGTAGCAGGGCGAGCATGGGTATAACGGCGATATCCTGAAATAACAGCACCGAAAATGCGTTTTGTCCCGCCTCAATACGCAACCAGCCTTTTTCTTCGAGCGATTGTAAAACGATGGCGGTGGATGACAGCGCCAGCATTAAGCCAATGGCTAATGCGCTTTGCCAAGGTAATGGCAACAGCCAGTAACACAGGGCAAATAGCACTGCCGCCGTTAAGGTGACTTGTAAGCCACCCAGGCCGAGAATGGCATGACGCATGCGCCAAAGCCGTGCCGGGTGCAGTTCTAGACCGACGAGAAAGAGCATCATCACTACGCCAAATTCGGCAAAGTGCATCACCTCGGTTTGGTCGCCGACCAAGCCCAAGGCATAGGGGCCAATTAGGATACCGGCGAGCAGATAACCTAATACCGAGCCCAAACCAAGGCGTTTAGCAAGCGGCACAGCAATAATCGCTGCTCCCAAATAAATAAGGGCCATCAATAACATAGGTTATCCTACTCAATCACGGTTAGGCCACTTAGAGTGGCGGAACTACAAACTAATTACAACGGTATAAACTCGTTATCGTCTCCGGGAATATCGGCAAAGAGGCGTTGTTGCCAATCCGATTTAGCTTGCTCGATGCGTTCGCGGCTGTGAGCAACAAAATTCCAGTGCAAATAAGGCGCTTTATTAAAGGCATTGCCACCGAGCAGAATAAAGCGACAGTCACTTTGGCATTTGAGCTCGGTGTCCCCCTCTTGCAGAAGAACAAACTGATGAGCTGTTGCAGTGATCTCGCCTACTTCGACAGCGCCAAAAATAACGTAGATGGCCGCTTCTTGCAGCGGGTTAGGGTGCGCAATACGGCTATGAGCCGTGGCGATAATATCGAGGTAAAACAGCGGTGAGTAGGTTTTTACCGGGGAACTCATGGCAAAGGCATCGCCAGCAATAAGGCGCATGGTGACCCCATCAACAATACGCTGTGGCAAGGCGGCCTTATTGATATGTGTAAAACTAGGCGCTATTTCACATAAAGTTGGCGGTAGCGCGACCCAGCATTGTAAGCCATTTATATCGTGGTGACTGGCTCGGACTTCTATCGACTCGCGTTCAGAATGGACGATACCGCGTCCTGCGGTCATCCAATTAACATCGCCAGGGCTTACCTCAACGTGATTTCCTAGCGAGTCGCGATGTAACAAGCTGCCAGTAAATAAGTAGGTGAGGGTAGAGAGACCTATGTGTGGGTGCGGGCGAACATTCACACCTTGTCCCGGCGCAAACGTGGTGGGGCCCATATGATCAAAGAAGATAAAGGGGCCGACCATTTTCTTTTCTAGGTGTGGCAGTATCCGCTTGACCGTGAGGCCGCCAATATCGTGCTGCGTTGCTTCTAGTATTTTTGCCATAGTATATGGGGTGAGCCAGCGCTTTGGCACTGGCTCTGTGCTCTTAACTGCGGTCTTTAAGTAATAGCTGATCTAGGCTGTATTTTCCTGCGCCACTAGCTGCGAGAGCTAAAAAGCCACCGGCAATGGCGATATTTTTATAAAACATCAAAAACTGTGTTTGCTCACCCAAGTCAAAGTGGAATAGTAAGGCGCTGACGATACTAAAAATGGCGAAGGCCAGTGCGGTTAAGCGGGTAAGTAGACCTAGTACCACCATTGCGCCGCCAATCACCTCAAGAGCAATAACTAAAGGCAGTAAGACGCCGGGTACACCCATTGTTGCCATGTACTGGGCGGTCGCATCGTAAAACTCAACCTTACTGAGTCCTGTAAGTATGAACAGCGCTGCTAAAGCAAAACGAGCAAGTAGCTTGGTAATGTTGTTAAAGGCTTCGGTGTGGATGATGTTAATGATATTCATGGTTCTCTCCTCGATAAAAGTGTGCCACCGCAGTGGCGATGTAATCACTATAGGTTTAACCTGAGAGAATGAAAATTAGTTAAATTGCGCTATTCCGTTCGTTTTAAAAGAATGAAATGACGTAAACGTTCAAGTGTTCCATTGTGGCGCGCTGTAAGCTGATAGTGATTATTCATAGGAGGAACTAACCATGCTATCTCAGCAGCAGCTTTATCAACTATTACCACAACTCCCTGAAGCATTGATGGCGATGACCGAATCCGCAGAGCATCAACTTGAACCAGAGTTAATACATATGGTGCGTTTGCGCGTATCGGCTATTAATGACTGCCGCTTTTGTATTGCCATGCATACTCGTGAAGCCCAGCAAAGCAATATTACTGAGGCGACGATAGCTGCATTGCTAAACTCGCCAGCGGCATCAACTTTTACAGCGGCTCAATGGGCGGCGCTGCAATGGGCTGAGGCATTAACCTCACTTTCGGGGCATGAACCGCTGAAGGCTGATATACAAAGGCTGCAAGCGCATTACCGTGCAGAGCAAATAGTGGCTTTATGCGCGGTTATTATTCAAATTAACGGCTGGAATCGAGTGGCCATCGGCTTTGACTTTTAGTGAGGGCAAGCAGCTTCGCTAAAACTGGCTGCTACAGTCATACTCAGGCAGCGGCGCGTCTTGATGGCGTAGCTGTGGGTGACGAGTGTGCAACTGCTGGTATAGTGCTGGGTTTTTACGGGCGATGAGTGCCAACATACTACGGTGCCAGGGTGTAAGCGAAGGCTGATAGGTCATCACCTCATCGAGTACCTGCAAGCTCGGTGCTTGGCCCGCGAATAGCTCAATGCCCTGTAGGCTCAGGGCAAGCGGATCCATCGCGGTTATGCCTTGATGGTAAGGGACGCCAGCGGCCACTAATTGCGTTAGTAGCTCGGTATCGTAGTGGCTAATCGCATAATACAGTAGCGAATGTCCGTGACTATCGAATCGCGGCAAATACTCCCGTAGTTGCGGGAGCGTCAAACCTGCGGGCAAGCGCACGTAGTCCAGCTGGGATTGACCCAGCTGTGAGCTCTGCAGTCGTGTGAATGACTGTGCCCCGACGCGGCTCAGTGAGGCGTAAAATAGATCTCGGCGTAACGCTTCGGTGAGTGGTTGCCGATATAACGATGCTAAGGCGGCCTCTAACCCCTCTCTGCGCAGCACCTTTAAATAAGCTTTTGCAGCTTGACTGTGATGAACGGTACGCTCGGCGTTGCGCGCTTGGTTGCGGGTGTAACACTCGTAAAGTTGCACGGAGCGAGCATTCAACGTGGCCAAATCAACGTCGCCTTCGTAACTCACCTGTGCCAGAGCATGCGCTAACCCGAGCGGTTGCCAGTCAGTACGAAACTCTCTCAGTAAACTGGGGCACTGGCTTAAGCGGCTCTTCAACTGTTGGCTTATAACCAGTTGCTGGTCGGCGCGCTGCTGCAGTTGTTGGATCAGCGGCTGAGCAAGGTCCAAGTGCAAAGCATCTCTTTGCCACAGGCTGTCAAAATCGAGTTGGTGGTGAGTATATATTTGCTGTATACGCTCAGCGGTCAACTTAAAGCGACGCCCCTGCGCTTCAATAATGTCGCCCTTTTCGTTGTAGATAAATGCTGCTCTAGCCCCCTGGCTGGTCAATAACTCAATCACCTCGACATAGTCCGGCCAACGAGACTGTGGAGCGTTACTCAACCCCCATATTGCCCACTCTAATGTGGAAGGTAGATAATTGTCGTCACTCAGCGTGGCCCCTTTGTTTAATAGGGCTTTAACCACCTCTATTCGTCCTGCTCTGGCGGCTAAATCAATTAACCGCAAGGCATCAGCATAATCTTGTGATACGACGAGGTTAATATCATCAAAGTGCTTAATAACGGTGACAATCTGCGCATCTAAAATGTCAATATTACTAATTAGCCAGGCTATATCGTCGACATATAACTGTTGCCCTGGCGCGAGGGAGAATGAAGGATGAGCTAACTTTTCCAGTAGCCAAGGTTGTGGAGAGTGGGGCTGAACGAGTAGCTCCGTTGCGGTATTTTCACTGAATTGCTGGCTGGCAGTCGCGATTCGCTGCGCCATTTGCGTATTGGCTTTTAATTGTTGATAGCGCCATGTTGTTGCATGGCTTGGCCCGAGAAAGTGCGCGATAGCAAGAGTGACTTGATCTAAGGAGTACCCTTGGCGTAATAGGGCCTGGTAGTTCAAAGTGGTGAAATACCTGAGTCGTTGATTTTCATACTGGGCCAATTCGTTGGTGCATTGATGGATGCTGGGCTTCGCTAGTGAAGTGGACGCATCACTGAGTGATAGCACTGGCTCTTTATCAACCGTTAAGCTCGTGGAGCTTGTAACCCTTGGTGTGCTGGTTTCGTGCGTTTGTTGCTCGATTGGTAATAATTTCTGCCAAGCAAGCCACATCGCCGTAACAGTAATGAGCACAATGACGATGGGCTTGTGGCGCATAATTGATCGTGGCTAAGCGCAGGGCTTGGTAACCGCCTTAGCGCATAAAGCCTGGGCTTGTTCGTCGTTTTTACCGCCAATGCAATAATCGAAGCGTAAAGCCATAGGCAGATCCTCGCTACTTTCTCTGGATGGCAATTGCCAATTGCGAATGTACTCGCGTGTTGCCTTACGAAGCTCTCGAGCATGGCGCTGTGGCTGGCGAGCAATGACCTCGATATTTTTAGGTTGGCCTTCAGGGCTAATATCAAAGCCTACAACTGCACAGCCAGCAATTCCATCCCGTGCTAGTTCAATAGGGTAGCGGGGGGTATTTATGGTATCAAGTGGCTGCCAAAGCTGCTCCCCGTCTTGGCTTACTAGATAGTGCACTTTCACATCGGCGTGAATCACCTCTTTGGCTTCAATTGAAGCACTGGCTGCCAGCGCCAGTACCAGTGGTATGGTTTTAAGCATAATACATCCTTGTTTACAGTAATAAAAAATGGCGGTGCGAAACACCTTCCTTAGCTAGCTTAAAGTTTAAGCGAGAACATGTGAAGAGGGTGACTAAAATTTATTCATTAGCCAGGCCATAAGACAACACCCACCTAGAAATAGCATCGCGCTTACAATGGCAATAATGGCGCGAGCGCGGTGCGCAGGTTGTTGAGGATAGCTTGGGCAATAAGCTAAATAGGCTAATACCAAGGCTTCAATTACCGCAACTATCGCAACAGCCCACGTCGGGGCAGAGGAGTGCATCATAAAATATAGGCCTATGCTCATTCCTATCGCGGCGAGCCACTTGGCTTTATGTGGCACTACTTTATGGCTCTGCCAGTTGTGTAAAATTGGCCCGAAGCGCGCGTGATTGAGTAGCCATTCTTCCAGGCGTTGTGAGGAATGAGTGAAACATGCCAAGGCAAGAATAAAGAAAATGGTGGTGGGCATCACTGGCAGCGCAATACCAATGATACCGAGGCCAACAAAACCAAGCCCTAGGCCTTGTAAGCAGTAGTTTTTATAGCGGGTCATCAGACCCGCAGCAGTGGTTTTGCTCACTTGTACTTCCGTTACCCTGAATACACTTGTGCTTGATAAAGCTGAAAGCGCGTAAATGCTTGACGCGCGCCAAACACAATGGCTTCTTCTTGGTACGCATCGAGCTCAATATTGTCAATTAAGTGTACTAGATGTCGCCAGGCACTGCCACGTCCTGCACCCGGTCCAGCAAGAAAGCGTGCGCCGTATTCACCATTTAAAGATAACTTCTTTTGTACTTGCTGACCCAGCATCGCCGCGCCCACTTTAGAGCCCTCTACCACGTACAGCCAACCTAAAGCGCGAGCTAATTCTGTGGTATCACTTAACACTGGCTCTAAACGACCACTGGGTAAAGGATAGCCGAGGTCGAAAAAATCTTGCTCCAATAACCTGATGCGTGAGCGCATGGGCAGATCATCAATGCATTCAAGCAATGCGGGGTGAGTGTAAAGAACCTCCACATCGCGCAGAAAATAAAACTGCAAAGACAGGAAGCGTAAATAGTTTTCGGTACTTTCGAAGGGGTGCTTGGCCATAATGGTGGTATCAATTTTCTCATGCAAGTCGTGAGTGCTTTGCTTAAGGCGTTCACTGCGAGAGAGTAGGGTATCGCTATGGGTCATGTATTACTCCGGGTAGTCTTTAAACGGTTTATAGGTATAAGGTGTGGATGTAAGTCACCAGCGCATGGCGGCACTGGTGAGTGACCATCAAAGTTTCACTTCCAAAGCGACCGTGACAGTTCGTCCCGGCTCTGGCATGGCAACAATTGATCCCGAGGAAACCACGTATCGATCGGTGACGTTAGTGATAGCAAGGGAGCTTGATAGTGCGTCACTTATCTTGTAGTCAAGGTACATATCTAGCTGGTAACTTGCAGGGATCCTTTGTAATGCATCAACTCCGGTGCCTACTAAAAATCCGCCCGGATGATATTTTTGCGAATGCCCCTTGTAAATCAGGCCAGCATCAAGCGTATCAGCAAAGAAGGTTTTACCTAGAGTGGCAACCAACTTTCGTTTCGGTGGAATACGCAGTGGCGTTAGGCTGCCAGAGAAACCTTGCGCACTGCAGCGCTGAGCGTCGTTAAACGCAGCCGCATCAGTGGCGCAGATCTGTGCCCCCGTATATTGGGTATAAGCGATAGAGCCATAGAATTGGGCACCGCGATAATTAACTGTTAATTCAATACCTGGAAGGGTAAAGCTATCGTAATTGGTAAAGGTGAATGCTGATTTTTGCCATCCCTGCGCCTGAGGGTCTGGATTGGCCAACTGCGCGGTTCCTAGCATGTCATCAATACGGGTGTGGAAATAGGTGGCTGACCAGGCAAGGGTGTCCTTTGGCGTTAATAAGTCGGAGAGTTGCTGACCCAGAGTTAGCTCAAATGATTTCGTTTGCTCCGGTGAGAGTGGGTAGTAGGGTGAATATGAAAACACCTCATTGGAGACGGTTGTTTCATAGACATTCGGCATGCGATAGGCGCTGCTATATTTAGCCAATACATAGGCGTTATTGGAAAAGCGATAGGTTAGCTGTGCGATTGCGTCAGTTTTGCCGTTGAACTCGAGTCTGTAATGACCTTGGTAATCTTCAGTTTCGGAATCGTGATGGTTAAAGTTAAGGGCTAACTCGAACGGCGCAAGATCAAATTCAGCATCTATAAACGCACTGCGCTTCACTTGTTTACCATTGCGAGAAGTGGGCTGGTCGCCATAAAAGTAATTAGCAGCGTCCTTTTCTGGCTGCAAACGTTCAGATTGCCAAGACAAGCCATAAGTGAGCGTAGTCGGTAACGTGTTGGCGAGCATCAAAGAGGCGGTATTGTATGCGCCAATACCATGACGTTTATTCGTGTATTTGTGGAAGTATTGCAGGGCATTGGGGCCAAAGTTACTGCCTAGCGCATTGTATTGCTCTAACTTGGCATGTGTGCTCCAAGCGTTCAGGCGAACATCGAGAAGCGCATTATTTGTCGGTAGAAAACGGTAGCTAGCACTCACAGTGTTGACTTGTGCTGTGCCGGGCTGCCACTGTGGCATGGTTTCGACGCCTTCGGGCATGACTTCCCAAGAGCCATCTGGGAGTTGCCAAATATCGTCAGCCTGCTGTTTATACCAATAAGACGCGAGCATCTCCCCGGCTTTTTGCTGATGGTGGCGGGTATTGAGTTCAAATAGGTGCTCATCGCTGAGCTGGTAGCTCAGCTTGGCCAGAGCCGATTGACTCTCAAAGCTAGTATTAACCACTTCACCGCCACGGTTTACTGGCGGTAAAACGTCGCCCCAATCGTTGTGTTCGACAAATTCGTGGTAGCCATGAGAGCCGGCAAAGTAATTCCCTGTTTTCTTATCGCTGTACGCAAGTACGGCGCTGAGTTGTGAACCGGTAAATGCAGAGGCTACAAGCATAGAGCCGTGATTGAAATCGGTGACATCGCTGTCATTGCTAATCTGATAATAACTTTGTTGCCTTGCATCATCGCTGACGTTGGGCATTTTATTGTTGTTGTAGGTTTTAAGCTTAATTAGCCCACCATACTGCTTACCTCCACTAACAATATCAGCGGGTGTTAGCGTGGTCATAGTCACGGAACCACCAATCGCACCGGCTGAGAAAGGCGCTGCACTGACACTGGTTCCTTTGCTAATGTGCACTGTGCTGAGGAGATCTGAATCAATGTAGGTGCGGTCAGAAGTGCCCATATACCCCCGGTTAGTGTGGGTCGATTGTAAACTTCCATCAATAAAAATGGGTACTCGCCCTTCGCCTTGCACGCCGCGAATACCAATATCGAGTGCCCCCGCTTCATTACGTAAATTGTTGGCATCAATGCTGGCAAAGGTGGAGAAAATATCGGCGTTGCTAAACCCTTTGGCATGCTCGATTTCACGCTTCTTTAAATACAGCTGCTGACCCTCAACGGTGATCACTTCTATTTCTTGAATGGGCTCTTGAAGAGAAGAGGGGTTGGCGGAAACATAAAAACTGCATAGTAATAATGAGTAAATTGTACTGCTTTTCACAATGTGCTCCTATTTAAGAAGGTGCGTATGATAATGGTTCGTATTAACTTTTCCACATATTGTTTGTGTTTTAAGTACAACTCAGACCAGTTTGCTGTTGTGTCAATAAGCCCATGTGTCGGAAATAACAGGCAATATGACGTGTTCACCTGACAAACAGGCGCTTTCTTCTACACTGTGGGGACAGCTGTTCTGCTTTTGGAGGGAGTATGTACAACGTTAATATCGAACGCTTAAAAGAGACTTTATTTACTTTGTCGCGGATCGGGTATAACGAGGAAGATAAGGGAATTTATCGTCCTGGCTTTAGCGCCGCCGATTTTGAGGCGCGCAATTGGCTCATGGATTTGGCCCAAAGCGAAGGCTTTCGCACCCACATGGATGGTGCAGGCAATGTACACATTGAGTATGGACCGGAAAATACCAGTGCGGTTGTAGTCGGTTCACACCTTGACTCCGTGCCTGCGGGAGGCATGTTTGATGGCACTTTGGGGGTGATTGCTGGGCTCGAATGTTTACGGGTATTGAAACACCATGACGTTGCCTTGAAGCACCCTGTGCGGGTAGTTGCTACTGCAGAAGAAGAAGGGCGCTTTGGCGGGATGTTTGGTGCGCAGGCACTGACCGGTAAATTAACCCCGCACGATATTCTCACTATGCATGATGCAGACGGCTACCTACTTAGTGACGCTATGAAAAGTTGCGGCCTTGATCCTATGCAAGCGCTGAGCGCAGCGTTTAGCCCAGAGGATTTAAAATGCTTTATTGAACTGCATATCGAACAAGGCCCTGTACTTGACCAAACCGGTATACAAATTGGCGTTGTTGATGGCATTTCTGGTGTATTTAAGTGGATTGTGAAGCTGGTGGGTAAGGCCGACCATGCGGGCACCGCGCCGATGGAAATGCGTTCTGATGCGTTTATGGGGCTGGCGGACTTTGCCCATGAAATAAACCGTATTATTGATGAAGATGGCACTGAGTACAGCCGTATTACCGTAGGCAAAGCAGAGTTAAAGCCCGGGTTTGCCCACACTATTGCCGGTGAGGTGGATTTCACCTTAGTGGTTCGTGATATGGACCAACATATCATGGAGGCGTTGAGCCAAGCCTGCCGTAAAGCCCTTTCTGCTATCGCTCGACGCCATCAATTAATGTTTGAATACGAGCAGGTAAGTTGGTTAGCACCGCAGCATTGCAGCCCTGTGTTAACAGACTTTATTGCCGAGCAAGCGCAGCAGCTGGGGCTGAACTATCAACGTATGCCCAGTGGTGCAGGCCATGATTGTCAGTTTTTTACCAGTCTCACAGAAACTGGGCTGATATTTATCCCTTCGGTCAATGGCATAAGCCATGCCCCTGATGAGTGGTCGCATTGGCATGACGTAGAGGCCGGAGCCAACTTGTTGCTGGCCTGCGTTGCCACCCAAGCAACCAGTTCTGGGTTAGTCAAAGCGACGCGTAAAGGCGATAAAAAAGTCACAAAGATTGCTAATAACTCAAATAAAAAAGTGGGTTAACAGCAATTGCATAAAGATGTACTAGGCTTATTTCACTAAACTTTTTTAATTAAATGCTTAGTTTGAATTCAAAAAATTTGAGTGTTAGGGTTAATTTTTACGCATTAGGGACGCCTGCGGCAGTATGAAATTACTAAGTCAGTGTGTATTGGTAAGCTTCACCATCTTTGCGCTTGCAATGGGATGGGGTGTGGCTGGTGCGCAGAGTCAGCGTCCTATTGTTATTGAACCCGCAGAGCAGAAGGTCAGCGCCGGCTACTTTGATGTAAAGTTGCGTGCTGCACCGTCCTTGGCCCTTAGTGAGCAAGAACTCACCTCAATATTAGCCAATGCGCACTTGCATATTGAATCTGATTCCCACCTGTTTCCCATAGAAGCTGCAGTCAATGGCCAGCAAGCCGTTACTATTAGTGGTTTGGCAGAGGGTCATTACACCGTCAATTTAGTTGCAGAGGGTCAAGCACTCAGCGACAACGCCACTGTTGTTGTGCAGCACCACAGTATGACTTTGGTTTGGCCACTATTTACGCTTGGTTTGGTGCTTTTCATCGCTTTGTTCCTGGTGCTAATGCGGGGCTATGTAGCCGATAACCGAGCGCCGGGTTCTTAGGAAGTAGCATGCTAGATACGCAAACTGCGCTCATTATCACCGCTATTTTTGCTATCGTTTGGGTTGTTTTCGGCTGGTGGCTTGGACGTCATATTAAATCCCATGAAGACTTTGCTTTGGCAGGACGTAATGTTGGCTTTGCCTTTGCAACCGCCACTGCTATGGCAACCTGGGTCACCAGTAATACCACCTTGGTGGCACCACAATTGACGTACCAATTTGGTATTTGGGGGATGGTAGGTTACTCCTTTGCCGCGTTAGGGCTGTTGTTATTTGCTCCGCTTAGTCAACGCATTAAGCGGCTGTTGCCCACAGGGTTTACCAGTGGCGACTTTATTCGCTTACGCTTTGGTCGCTTTAGTTGGCGCATATTTCTCATTATTTCCTTGGTTTACGCCTTTAGCTGGCTAGTCAGTTTAGGCATGGCAGGGGGGATTTTGCTGGAATCACTCAGTGGCCTAGATTATCACTTGGGGATGACTGTAATTCTCACCATGTGCGTGCTATACACCTTATTCGGTGGGATGCGCGCGGTGATCGCTACCGATTTTATTCAAGCGCTGATTATCGTGATTGGCGTGATCATTGTGGCTGGTGTGGTGATCGATAACTACAGTTTGGAAACGGTGCATCAGAACCTCGCCGCAGAGCATCCGATGCTGTTGGATTTATTGTTTCCTGCGGCATTACTGTTTTTGTTTAACAACATCTTTTTTGGCTTAGGAGAGATCTTTCACTCTAACGTATGGTGGTCACGGGCTTTCGCCTTTCGTGTGGATACCGCTAAAAAAGCGTACTTCACCGCCGGATTATTATGGTTACCGATACCCATAGTGACAGGGTTTATTGCCCTTGCCGCGCCAACCTTAGGTATTTTCCCTCCCAGTGCGGATATGGTCGGCCCCATGGTGGCGGCAAATGTGCTTGGTTATGGGGGCGCTATTTTACTGTTTATCATTGTTTTCTCCGCGCTTGCCTCGAGTCTTGATTCACTTTTAGCAGCCACCTCTGACCTTATTACTCAGGATATTTATAACAAGCATATTAATCCTGATGCTGACTCTGAAACGTTAATGCGTATCGGTAAGCGAGTTATCGTCATTCTAGGGGTCGCTACATGGGTGTTGTGCCTGCCCAAACTAGCGACTCTGGGTGCCTTACTTAATTTTGCCGGTGCGTTCGTTGCGAGCACCATTTGGCCCATCGTACTTGGCTTATATTACCGCCGCTTAATTGGCAAAAGTGCTGGTTTGGCTATGCTCTTGGGCACAACAAGTGGGTTGATTGGTTACTTTGCAATTGGTTTTTACGTCGCGGCATTAATTTCCTGTGCCGTGTCCTTGGTGGTTTGCATCATTGCATGCAAGCTGAATAACACGCCCTTTAATTGGCAGCAACTAAAGACACCAATGGAGGACAACCATGATCTCTAGCAGTTTGTTTTCTCTGTTGATATACGCCGCTCTGGTGCTGGCGTTGTTGTGTCCTATTTTACTCGTGACCTTATTTGTTCGCGATCATATTAAGGGAAAATTATGGTAAGTGCCCTCGCCATTGAAAAAGCCGCTTTTGATAGAGCTCGCCCTGATGTTTACGGTGATGCTCATCCGAAGGCGTTATTACGAGCAATTGAAGAGGATGGAGACTTACTCCATCAAGTCGAAAATCAGCATATCATCAGTGCTGATCAGTTGAACCGCGATATTTTGGTGCAGCTATTTCGTCTGGCTGCGAAATATGAAAGTAACCCTGCACGCTATCGCTCGCCGCTGCAAGGGAAGATTCTCATCAGTGCTTTTTATGAACCAAGTACGCGTACGCGGTTATCATTCGAAAGTGCCTGGCATCGCCTAGGTGGCGATATCATGTCAATTACCGATCGTTCCTCTACAGGCATTGCCAAAGGCGAGTCTCTCGCCGATGTCGCAGAGATGTTTAATAACTACGGCGACTGTGTAGTACTGCGAGACAATGCCAATGAGTCTATCGCGGAGATGGTTGGGCCGCTGCGTATTCCTATTATTAATGCCGGTAACGGTATTGATGAACACCCAACACAAGCAATGTCCGACCTATACACTATTTTCAAATGGTGCCCAGCGCTACTTAATCCAGAGCATGAGGATTTTCGCCAGCTAAAAATCGGCATTGTTGGCGTTCCGAATCAAATGCGCACGGTGCGTAGTCTGCTTAAAATGTTTGTGCATTTCCCCGAGATTGTCGATGAAATAGTATTACTCAACGACCAAGATGAAGACACCATATTCGACTCTGGCCAAAAACAGCAACTCATTGATGCCGGTATCCATATTCGTACCAGCAAGGAGATGGATGAGGTTCTGCCTCAGCTAGATGTGGTGTACATCAATGCCATTGCTTGGGTAGGCGATAGCTTTGAAACCTATGGCAAAAAATACGGCCTCAATTGCAAATCTCAGCTGAAAAAAGACGCCATCATCTTGCACCCTTTAGCTCGAGGTGAAGAGCTCTCCACCTGTTTAGATGATACGCCTCATAATTGGTATTTCTCCCAAGCGCGAGGCGCAGTATTTTTACGCATGGCACTTCTCACTTGTATGGTGCAGCGAGCCGATACAGTGATGGATGTCATTTAGCTAGCAGTTTAATTTAGTAAGGATTTTACATGTGCGGTATAGCGGGAGTATTTAATCTCGATCCAACTCAATCCATTGATCCACAGCTGCTTGTCAATATGGCGGCTATCCAACACCATCGCGGCCCCGATGGTTTCGGTTACCGTCGTATTGAGGGTAAAGGCATCGGCTTCAGTCATGCCCGCCTTTCTATTATTGACCTGAATGAGCAACGAGCACGACAGCCTTTTATGAACAGTGATGAGCAACTGATGCTTACACACAACGGCGAGTTCTATGATTATGCCCGAATTCGTGCCGACTTAGTGGCTCAAGGCGCTCGTTTTCAATCGAAAAGTGACTCAGAAATTGTGCTCCATCTTTATCAGCGCCAAGGGATGCAAGCGATGCTGGATCAACTGCGTGGGGAGTTTGCTTTTGCACTGTATGACAATAAAGAAGACACACTGCATTTAGTGCGTGACCGCTTCGGGATAAAGCCCCTGTATTACACGCAAACACAAGACGAAGTGGTGTTTGGCTCAGAGCTAAAAGTGCTGTTTGCGCACCCCAAGGTTAAGCGACAGTTTTCCAGTGCTGGGCTCTATCATCAGCTTATTCAAGTGATGGTGCCGGGGAGCACGGCATTCGCTGACGTACACCAAGTCAAGCCGGGTCATGTTGTCAGTTTTAAACGGCAAAATGGGCAGTGGCAAATCACGGATAACCGCTATTGGGACGTTAACTTTCCCCGCGCTGAGGAGCACCAAAATGACACCGATGAACAGTTGTATATACAAGGAGTCCGCGAAAAGTTACTAGAAGCGGTGCAGCTGCGTTTAACAGCAGATGTGCCAGTTGGCTGTTACCTGTCGGGTGGCATTGATTCTTGCGCGATTCTTGGGCTCTCTTCGGCGGCGAGTCAGCAACCTATCAAGGCATTCACCATTGGCTTTGATAGCGACGATTATGATGAAACCCCCATAGCAAAAGAAATGGCCGAAGCCACGCAGGCTGATCATCACATCATGTCACTAAGCGGTGATGAGCTTTACAGTCATTTTGAGCGCACCTTATGGCATACCGAGCGCACCATTTACAACACCTTAGGTGTGGCAAAATACCTCATGAGCCAGCAGGTGAACGACGTAAACTATAAAGTGGTGATGACTGGAGAAGGGTCTGATGAGCTCTTTGCTGGCTACCCTTCGTTCCGTAACGACTTGTTCCTTTATGGTATGGATGAAGTGGATGCCGATGAGCGCGCAAAGTGGCAGAGCATGTTACAAAAAACCAATAAGCTCTTTAAGGGCGCGATGCTCTCGCGCAATGAGTGTCGTAATGAGGCCTTGGAAAGCCTAGTTGGTTTTACCCCCAGTTGTTTACAACCTTGGCTGGCTTGTGGTGAGTTCGCCGATGGGTTGGTGGCTGAGCAACATAAAACAGCCTTAGCTGATTATGATGCTGGCAAAGCCATTGCGGACACCTTTGACAACGATATGTTAGCAGGGCGTCACCCTCTCGATAAGGCGCAGTATGTATGGATTAAAACCATGCTCGAAGGGCAGATTCTCACTTGGGGTGGTGACAGAGTCGATATGGCTAACTCGATGGAAGCGCGGCCAGCGTTCTTAGATCATCATCTTGCTGAGTTTGCTTTTAACATTCCCCCTCACCTGCGTATTAAAGACAACAAAGAAAAATACGTGTTACGTGAAGCAATGAAAGGGTTACTGCCGGAGACCTTATACAAACGAGAAAAGTTTGCTTTTATGGCGCCGCCCGCTCACACCGATGAGAAAAAGTGGCAAGCGATGAAGCAGTTAGCTGACAAGTACCTAAGCGACGAGGCATTAGCACAATCAGGCCTGTTAGACCCGCAAGCTGTGGCGGATTTATTTGCCCTTCACGATGCCCCTGACACTGATGATGCATTGAAGGTGCAGTTGGATGCGGTGATTAATCACATGATTGGCGTTCAGGTATTGCATCAGCAGTTTGTAGCAACCGATGTGCCTCAACAGGCTGCACAATTGGCGCAACATTATGGTTGGCGTGCTGACGACGCGCACCAAGGTGCGCAAATATAAAAACTGAATAGGGCTGCAAGCGCAGCCCTTTTTATGGTGTTAGGCAAAAGGTTTAAAGGCATCGTCCAGAGGTGTGTCGGCGAGGTGATTTACGTAGTTACTCATCACTTTTTGGCTGAGAGCAAGAATAATATCCAATAAATTCTGCTGACTATAGCCGGCAGCGAAAAAGGTCTTACTTTGTTCATCGCTCAAGTGACCACGCTGACGCACAATTTCGAGCGTGGTATCACGCAGTACTTCTAGCTTGTCGTCACCTAATGGCGCCTGGTCACGCAAAGCCTGATTAAGGTCGTCATCTACCTTCATTGATTTGGCAATAGCTGAGTGCGCAGGGACACAGTAATGGCATTCGTGTTCAACGTTAATACTCTGCCATACCACTGTTTTTTCGGCATTATTGAATGAGCTGTTTAAAAAGGCTTCATGCAATACTTGGTATCCGTGTAAAAGCTGTGGCGATTCGGCCATGACTGCGTGCAAATTAGGAATACTACCAAAAGCTTGTTGTGACTTCTCTAGTAAGGGTTTGCTGCTTTCTGGCGCGGTCTCTGGGGTATGTAAAGTAAATTCTTTCATCGCTATCTCCTTTTGGTGTGTAGGAAGTAGACTAGGCTTATTTGAATGTTTGTTCAAATAAGCTTTAGTTATATCTGACTTCACACCCATCTAAGGTGCGGTGAAATAAAATAACGGTAAATCGGGTCGCACAGGGCAATAAAAAAGGGCTACTAGGCCCTTTTTCAAATCACTCACTACTTAGAAGTAATAACCAATATTGATATTGAAGCGGCGTTCTGTTTCGTCGCTGTCACCAGCAATAGAACCCCCTACAAATGGCTGATTCTTAGCATGTACTAAGTCAAAGTAGGTGAATAACCCGCCTGCGGCAACAGAAACGCCGGTTACGTTCATCCACGTGTCTTCGCTGTTGTCAGACTTGTCGTAGATGATGCCGTAGTCATTGTAAAACTGCAGATTGGTGACCGGACCCCACTCAACAGGGAGGCTGTAGGCAATGTTGGCGTTGGTCATAGTGGCTTCTGCGGCAATACTGTCATAGAAGGAGTAAGCACCTACCGCCATGCGATCGACGTTGTCGATATCGTAGTTGTAGTCACCATGTTGCAACTGGAAGTTCCAGGGGCCGATGTTGCTATTTACGTGTACAGCCCACGCTTGGTAATCTCCGGCACGGTCATTACCATCATGCAGGCCACCGGCTAAGCCAGAAACACCAATCTCAGTTTTGCCACCTTCATGCTCTAAGTGATAAGCGTAACGACCTGAAAAGGTGTTGTATTCACCAATCGGGTTGGTTGGCTCTGCGTAGATACCATCACCCACATTTCTAAAGCCAACAACATCATAAGAGTAACGATCACTGCGATTATCGACGTAACCATCAACGCCACCTAGCTCATCATTTTTGAAAAAGCCAAGATCGAGTTGCCAGTTATCGGCTACTTTACGCTTAAATAGCACACCCATGTCATGGTCATCTTCTAAACCAATGTAGTAAGTGGTGCCGAAGAACCAGTTGTGTGAGTTGTACGGCCAATTACCAAAAGGCACTTTGGTAATACCGGCCTGTACTTGCCAGTCTTCTGCGAAATCGTAGCCAACATAGGCATATTTCACGGCCGTCATGTAGTCGAAGAAGCGAATCTCAGCGTTGAGCTCGACATCACCAATATCGCCAGAGAAATTTAACCGGAAGATATCGAAGTCAAAGTCGCCGCCACGATTTTTATTATCATCATCGTAAGAGGTATGGCTGAAGTTAGTACGTACTGCACCACCTACATGAATGCCATCTTCTTTCTCGGCGCTCTTTTCCATCGCCACTGTTTGCTCAAGCTGCTGCTCTTGTTGAGCAATACGGGTATTAATCTCTTCTTGCTGCTGTGCTTGTTGCTCTGCACTTTGCTCAGCGGCATCAAGCTTTTTCTGCAACTGCTGCATTTGCTTTTGCAACTGTGCCAGTTGCTCCTTCATTGCCTCCATTTCTGGGTTCGCCATTGCGGTGCCAGAAACACAGGTAATGGCAAGAGCCAATGCGGTCTTCTTGAACGTAGTCATAATTGCCCTATGTTGTTGCCATAATCACTTAGCCTAGACTAAGTATTTGAATTTTTCGAAGTTGATTAACCAGATTAAATACTGGCCAGTGGCGTTAAGGGATCATCCTAGATACGACCCCTCTATGCCAAACCGTGCTTTAGTGTAGCAAGAGGAACCGTTTTGGGGAAATGTGTAAGTGTTTACTAATATTAGAGTTATTCTGATTTTCCAGGGTCAACCTGACGGGTAATTGCACCCACTTCCAGTAGCGGAGAGGCATCTATGTTATCTGCGTCCATCATTGCGGCGATGCGCTGCATCGACGAAAGTAGCAGAGTTTGTTCCCATTCAGAGAGGCTACTGAACTTCTCGATAAAGTGATCTTGAAGTGGCTGTGGTGCCTGATCAAGCAAGGCTTTACCTTGCTCGGTTAAATATAAGCTCACTCGGCGTTTATCAAGTTGACTGCGCACGCGGCTTACCAGCGCTCGACTCTCTAGCCTATCTAAAATATTGGTGACTGTTGCCGGGCTAAGATTTACATTTTGGGCAATGCGACTGGCCGTGATGCCATCGGTTTGTGCCACTTCATGCATAATTAGCAGCTGGGGGCCAGTGAGGCCGGACGTTTTGTTCAGTTGTTTGGAGTGCAGATCAATGGCGCGGATGACCTTACGCAGGGCAATTAATAACTCGTCATACTTTTGCATTTCCAACCTCCAACTGACTAAAGCAGCCATTATACCTTTAAATACCAAGCGGACTACACCCCCTTGATAAAAACCGTTACGTTTAAGGTTTATAAAAACGTGGCGAGTTTAGGCTATTGAAACTAAAGTTAATCATTATTACCTAGCGCAATACAACTATGAGTATTAGAAGCAAGTTATTACTGGCCTTTGTCAGTGCAATTATTCTACCTCTGGGTATCATTGCTGTTATTGTTATTAATCAAGCGCGTGACCAAGCGCTGAGTAACTTTCAAGACTTAACTAATCGCGAAGTCATCCAGATTGATAGAGGCCTCAGTTCGTTTTTTGCCGAGGTTGTGAAAGATGTGGACTTTCTCGCCTCACATCCCAAAGTGTTGGCAGCAACCACGGATGTCACTCTGTATAAAAACAGTGACACCAGCAGCGAACTCGATGCGCTAGCTGGCTCGCAAATTGAGCGGCAGGCGTTTACGTTGTTTAGCCATTTTGGCGAAACCCATCCAGGCCTTGCCTATGTGTATATGGGCAACCAAGAGGGCGGCTATATTCAGTGGCCACAATCAGCAGTTGGCCCTCGCTACGACCCGACCCAACGTCCGTGGTATCAACATGGTGCAAATGCAAATGGCGAGACGGTGCGCACCAATGCTTATTATTGGGCTGCTGATGATACGGTAATCGTGTCCACCGTAAAAGCGGTGAAAGAAGGCGGGCAAGTCGTGGGTGTGCAGGGGATGGATGTGTCGTTAAAGGCACTCACCGATATGGTTAAAAAAATCACTTTGGGTGAGTCGGGTTACCTCATGCTGGTAGAGGATAGCGGTACGGTATTAGTTAACCCTAAGGATCCAGAGCATAATTTTAAACAATTCTCCCAAGTCAGCAACGGCGCTTTTAGCGAATTGGCGCAAAGCCGTAATGGCGACTTTGAAGTGACGTTGGCCGGTGAGGACTACTATGCCCACCTCTATACCTCGCCACAGCTAGGTTGGAAGTTCATTGGTTTAGTACCGCAAAGCGAGGTGATGGCGGCGGCTAACGCCATGACGTGGACGATTATAATCGTTTGCTTGGTACTTGCTGGGATATTTGCGTTGTTAGGTAATACCATAGCGGGGCTCATCAGCGGCCCAATTATTACTGTTAGCAAAGGCTTAGAGGATATCTCCGAAGGGGATGGCGATCTTACCCAGCGGCTGCAAGTAAGCTCGAAAGATGAGACGGGTGCTTTGGCAGCGAACTTCAATGTGTTCTTAACTTCTATTGCCAAGTTGGTGGCACAAATAAATGACACCGCGAAAGAAGTGAATGAGGCTGCAACACATTCACTGTCACTTTCGAGTAGCTTAAATGGTTATACTGACCAGCAGCAGCAGGCACTTGCAATGGCTGCTACGGCCATTAACGAAATGGCGGCAACCGCAAATGAAGTGGCGCAAAGTTGTGCCAATGCTGCCGATTTAGCGCAGCAAACACGCGATGCCTCCGAGCAAGGGCAAGAAGTCATAACCGAAGCCGTGGCCAGTGTCACTGAGTTGTCGCAGGCGATTACCTCGGCGGCGAGTGACATTACCCAGCTCGCACAAGAGAGCGAAAGTATTACCTCCATTTTGGATGTTATTCGTGCCATTGCTGAGCAAACTAACTTATTAGCACTCAATGCCGCAATTGAGGCGGCCCGTGCCGGTGAGCATGGACGTGGCTTTTCCGTTGTTGCCGATGAGGTGCGGGCGCTGTCGCAACGAACCTCACAATCGACAGAAGAAATCGCCACGCAACTGGATAAGCTCAGAGCGATGAGCGAGAGGGTTGCGGGGGAGATGAATCAAAGCTTGGCTCGCAGCACCCAAACTGTTGAGCAAACCAATGCGGCGCAACAGCAGTTTGTGGAAATTAATCGCTCAGTGATGGATATTAGTGATCTCAATACGCAGATAGCGACGGCTGCAGAGGAACAGCAGCACGTGGCGGAAGATATTAATCGTAATGTCGTAGAGATTAAAACCGCCGCTGATGAAGTCAGTGAGGTGGCGACTAAAACAGACAGCAGTGGCCAGCGTTTAGATGCGCTTGCGAAACAATTGGCCGCTCTAGTTGGGCGCTTTAAAACCTAAATGCAAAGTAAAAACATGACCGCGAGATGAATTATTTTCGCGATATATTTACTTAATTATGATTATTTGGGTATGGTGAAGCTGCATTGGCTTTTTTAAGAAGGAACGAAGTATGCAGCTTTCACCTAGTGTTACTATCGCTCGATGTGAGTCGGGTTTAGAATACTTACAGGTTAATTCACCCTTGTGCCAAGCCCGTATTTTTCTCCAAGGCGCACAACTGACCGAATACACTCCAGCTAACCAAAAACCACTTATTTGGGTATCGAGCGAGGAGGATTACCAAGAGGGCAAAAGTATTCGTGGCGGGATCCCCATCTGTTGGCCTTGGTTTGGAGTGCATCAAAATCCCGAATGGCCCATTCATGGTGTGGCTCGAGTATCGTTATGGCGTGCAGAAGAAGTAAAAGAAGAACAAGACGCCATTCGCATCAGCTTGTCTTTGCCGATGGCGCAGGTGGATAAAACCTACTGGCCTCACAACACCAAGTTAGAGGTTGAATATGTACTGAGCGATAAACAGCTCGAGGTACGGTTGACTAACACCAACTTAGGTGACAGCTCAGTGCAACTAACACAAGCACTGCATAGCTACTTACCGACCCCAGATATTACGCAAACATCCGTAGACGGCTTGCAGGGGGCACAGTACATTGAGTTTGGTGAAGGGCCCTTTGAGCAACAAGAAGTGGTTCACTTTGGCCGTGAAACCGATATGGTCTACAGTGATGCACAGCCATTGCAGCGTATTCGCACCCCTGACGGCACCATTGAGGTTGCCCGGGAAAACTCGCGTTCGTGTGTTTTATGGAACCCCTGGGTAGATAAGTCTCAGCGGTTATCTAACTTTGCGGACGACGAATACCACAAAATGCTGTGTTTAGAGGCCGCAAATGTGCTTGACGATAAAGTTGAACTTGCGGCGCAGCAAAGCCATACACTAGCAACCATTATTCGCTGGGGCTAGTAACGGTCTATGGGCTCGTCATTTAGTAATGAGCAGATTGAGCACCTGCCACAGCACCAAACCGTGCAATTGCAACCTTTGCCGGGAGCGGCGTTAGGTTATCGCCTAACACGGGCCTTGTTGTGGTTAGTGGGGTTGCTCGTTGCTACAGCCGCTGTTGCGTATTTGCGACCGCTTGATTTTGCCGTTTTGCGCCCCTGGTTGCCCTACGTTCTCCCAGCTTATGCATGCCTACACATACTCTGGCAGTATCTTACTTATCGCCATAGCGGCTATGCGATTCGCGAGCATGATGTGATGTATCAACGGGGGGTTATTTGGCGAACAACCACCCTGCTTCCTTTTGCTCGTATTCAGCACAGTGAAATTCATCATGGGCCACTTGAGCGGCTCTGGTCTGTAAGTACCTTGCAGTTATTTAGTGCCGGTGGTTTTGCTGCCGACCTAACCATGAGTGGGCTGCATCATCAACAAAACCAAGCCCTGCGCGACGTTATACAGCAGTACCACAACGATGAGCAATAATAGCAGTAATACAGCTGAACCTGCGCAGCAATGGCAGCGCTTGAGCCCATGGGCGATTCTTTATTTCATTGTGAATACCGGTTACCGACTTATCGCTGATGGCTTCTTAAATATGTTGCCGGTCTTGGTGCTCTTTGTTGTAAATGTTGAACGTAAGATATTTTGGGCAACATGGGGTGGAGGAATCGCGCTGCTGGCATTAGTTGCGTATGGCTGTGCTTATTACGCTACATTTCGTTTTCGGGTGCAAGGCGATGCTCAAGTGTTGCTTCATAAAGGTGTGTTTACTAAAGAGCGTCTGGCGTTACGTTTTACACGGGTACAAAATATTAACCTTGCCACGCCTTTTTACTTTGCTCCTCTGGGAAGAACAAACTGCCAGTTTGACGCTGCTGGTAGCAGTGACAAAGAGATAGTCTTACCCGCTTTGAGTAATGCCCATGCGCAGCAATTACGTCGCTTTATTTTAGCGTCGAAGCAGCGCAGTGATGAAGAGGAGGCTGATACAGAGCAAGAGGCTCAAGTAGCAACCTCGGCTGATTTAGCCTTGCCGAACCATGAAGTGGCTAAATATGGGTTGATGTCGAATATGGCATTGCTGGCGCTAGCGGCCCTCATGCCTATTGTGAATATGGTCGATGGACTATTTGAGCAAGTGGTGATCGCTAACTTAGATGCCTTTTTCAATGCTCACGACCTCTTGGCTGCATACGCTGAAGAGTTAACCCTGATCACTTTGCTTATCGCCGCAGTGATACTTACTGTCGGTGGTTCAGTGATCATGGCGTTATTACGGTTTTATAATTTTGAACTTTTTATCGAGCAGGCCCGTTTTCGTCGAGTTGCTGGGTTGTTAGAGCGCCAGCAACTCAGTATGCGTTTTACCAAGGTGCAAAGCGCGACCATTAAGCAAAACTGGGTCGCGGTATTATTGCGCCGTTATACCCTGAGTTTTGCGCAAGTGGCTACGTTCGGCCCGAAACACCAGCAGGATAAGCAATCGCTGTTATTGCCGGTGTTAACGCATGCGCAGATGACCCAGATGATGGCAACGATGTTTCCTTGGTTTGCTAACTATGACAGTGATTTGCAGCCGGTATCTCGGCGCTACTTTTGGCATCGCGTCGGTTTATTGGCCGCATTGCCATTAGCTACAGTGAGTTGTTCATTGGCGGCTTTTTTACATTGGGCGTTCATTGCGTTGGCGCTGTTAATACTGCCTTTAGCGCTTTACCACTATTGTATATACAAGCGTCTTGGCTGGCAGTTAGTCAGTCATCAAGGGCAGGAGTTTTTAATCCATCGCAGTGGCCTAATTGGCAGTGTGCTCACGGTGTGTGAGCTCTTTAAAGCGCAGCAGGTCAGCGTGGTGCAAACAACATTAATGGCCAAAGCACAGGTTGCAACCATTAGTATTCAGTTTGCTTCAAAGCGCCTCACCTTGCCATTTATGCCTGAGCAGCAAGCACGGATGCTGGCCGATCGACTGTTATTTCATATCGAAACCGACCAGCGCGCTTGGTTCTAATGGCTTTTTTTCCTAGTTATAAGCCCGCTTGTGGTGTGTTTGTGCACGGCGGTTGCGCTTAGAAGCCTTCTTACGGCGGCTTCGCACATACCACAAGTAAAACCCTGTGCCCGCCAACCAAACTGGGCTTAAACCGATCACCGCCCAGATGATTTTGCTAACAAGACCGGCAAAATAGCCAAAGTGTAACTTGCGAAAGCTATCGATTAATTGCCAACCAAATGCTACCTCACGGATATCCCAGTTGCTCATATGGGCACCTGTGTCACGGTTATAAGTCACCATATTACCGTATTCACTGAAAAGCGGATTGCTGCTGTCGACTTCTCCCCAAAAGGTAATATGGTCATCTCCCTCATGAGGTAACGTGATAAAAGTTGGCTTAAAGCTGTCAATTTGTGTGCGACTGTCATCCATTAATGACTGCAGTGATAAGTTTGCCGAATGTTGTTTATTCATCACCACAGGGTGCTCTTCATCGGCATGTTCAATTACTTCGTGATACCACACAGCGTAGTTAAAGTAGCCCCCGGTGATCGCCAAAATAATGAGAATGGGAGAGCCAAAAACCCCCGTCATTTTATGAATGTCACTGAGCACAATTTGCAGCGTTGCTCGCCAGCGTAAAGTGAACAAACGACGCCAAAATTTGCGATAAATGATAAGTCCCGTAACCCCTAACACCAGTAAGAACAGTGCGAAGAAAAACCCCAGTACTGTTCCTGTTTGTCCTGGTAAGGAGTCCAAGTCATTGAGCATAAAGGTGTAATGTAGTTCTACCAAGAAATCGGTAATGTAATGTGTGGTGCTAACAGGTTCAGAAAGTGTCTCGCCACTGTATTGATTGACGTGGAACTTGTACCAATCCTCGGTGCCTTTTTTGATTGTGTACACTCTATCTGCAGTGTCATTATCAAATACTTCCCACGCAGCAATAACATGTTCTGGATAACGTTGTTCGATGCGCTCGGTGAGCGTATCAAGCGACAACCGCTGTTCAGTATTGGCGACGGCAAAGTGTTTTTGCGGCATTAGCCAGCCATCTATTTCGCTTTTAAACACCAAAATAGCACCAGTGATACTGATCAACAGTAGTGGCAGCATGGCAGCAAGAGCTAACCAGCTATGAATTTTAAATAGGGTTTTACGCATGGGACTAAGCGAGCTTTCTGACGGTTATGCAAATAATAACGATTATCAAAAATAATACAACCATACTCGTTAAGCGTAAACATAAGCTGAAAATGTAATTATTTCTTTACGTTTGCATGATGCGTTGAGTGCCGTATTGCTATTGCTTAGTTGGCTAGCATCTATACAATGCGCGCCTTCAAAAAGTTGTTAATAATCATGTATTTACATTAATTATTTGTTTATTAACGGCCTGTTTTCTATTTTAACGATTAGTTTAACAAAAGAGGTTGCTTTGACTGAGTATTTGCCCATTATTTCGTCTTTTATCTTAGCTTTTAGCTTTATGCCGATGCTAAATAAAGTTCGCAAAAACCGCAGCGTTTCTGGGCTTTCTTTGCTTATGATGAGTTTTGGCGTAGCACAAAGTATTTACTTTATTGCCTTCAACCTATTTTTTGAGCGTTACTACATGGTTTTACCTTTTGTGGTGACCGGTATGCTCAGTAGCCTTATTTTGTACTATTTTCTTCGTTACGATGCCGCAGCCAAGCAGCGTAAGCAATTATTGTACATGCTACTATTCAGCGTGGCGCCGTTCTCTTTATTGGCTAGCCCTTACGTTGATGCCGATAGTCTGCTTATCGCTCTGACGTATGTTGGTCTGGTTATGAGCTCAATTCGCGTTATGCCACAAACCTATAAAACTTTGCGCAGTGGTGATGTTAGTAACTTGAGTGCGCGCTATTTTATGTTGCAGCTTTTGGCAGGGTGCTTTGGTCTGACGGCTGAACTTTATATGGCGGCGCCCAGCGTGTCGCATATTCTTAACTTTGTGATGATCTTATTGACCAATGCGGCGCAATTAGCCTGTATTCAATATTACCGTCATCGTCCTGCTATGGCATAAGTTCGAAGTAAAAAAGGCTGCCCGTATGCAGCCTTTTTCATCGTTTAAATACCCCACTTTATGCCCTCTCTTGTCGCCCTTTCAAGTCACCTAATCTCTCCATCTCGTTGATACGTATTATCGGTCATGGCTACAGGTGATGCCGTGGTGTAAAGAAACTGCAAAGTAGTAATACTTCCTTACAAATGTCACCTTACTTATACACGGCAACTTGTTAATATAACGTGAGTATAGATTTATCAAGGTAAGTGGGTATGCACAAGGTACTGAAAAAGTTGTTGGTGGCGCTGGGAGTCGTGTTAGTAACGGGGCTTGCTGGAGCCGCTGTTATGGTGTCGGCAAAGAAGCCAGATGAGACCAAGCAAGTTGATACACGCCCAGTCGTTGAGGTAGAGCAGCTTGCGGCCAACGATCATCAAGTGTTGCTATCCACATATGGTGAGGTACGGCCTCTTGAAAGCACTCAGCTTGCCGCGCAGGTTACCGGCGAGGTGGTAAGCTGGAACGAACGCTTTGTTGCAGGCGGTATTGTTGAGCGTGGCGAGCTGCTGTTCACTATTGAAAAAGATAACTATGAAGCTGCGGTATTACAAGCCGAAGCAGAGCTTGCTCGGGCCCAAGCGGCATTAATTGAAGAACAAGCACAACAAGACGTCGCCAAAGACGAAGCTGCCCGTACGCCGGGTGTAAAGCGTTCAGCATTATTCCTGCGTGAACCTCAGGTGCTCAGCGCCAAAGCTGCTGTGAAATCAGCAGAAGCAGCGTTAAAGCGTGCTCAGCGTGATTTAGACAACTGCGAAGTCCGCGCCCCCTACGACGCCTTAGTGATCAGCCGAAACGTAGGCCAAGGACAGTTCGTTTCTTTGGGTAGCCAAGTAGCTGAACTTAACAATATCGAGACGGCGGAAGTGATTGTCCCCGTGGCTGGTTTTGACAGTGCCTTTTTACCACAGCGTGTTGCTGGCACGCCGGCCACCATTATCCGGGAGGGGTTAAACGGTTTCACTCGCAGTGCCGTGATCGATCGCGATTTAGGCGTGGTCGACAGCGCTACGCGTATGAGTAACTTGGTGGTGCGTGTTAACGATCCCTACGCTATGCACGGGCAATTGCCTAAGCTGAAGTTTGGCAGCTATGTGCAAGTGCAGTTCGCCGGACAGACTTTGAAAGAGATTTTCCGTCTGCCGCAAGAGCTGGTGAATAACCAGACGGTGTGGGTGGTGAATAAAGACAACCTGCTGCAACCTCGACAAGTCAAAGTGGTACGTGAAGAAGATGAGTTTTTTCTGATCAGTGGTGGCCTTGATGCTGACGACCGTGTGGTTGTCACTTTGCCTGAGTACCCGCAAGAAGGCATGGAAGTGCGTATTGCCGGAGCTGTAAATAGCTCTGAAAATAGCCCCAAGACAACGGATCAACTGTAGGAGCCGATAATGCAACAGCAAAAACAAACCGGCATTATCGCTTACTTTGCCAATAACCCTGTGGCTGCCAACTTGATGATGTTATTCATCATCATTATGGGTATTGTGAGTTACATGACCATCCAGCGGCAGATGTTTCCCAATGTTGAAGTCAACTATATCACCGTTCAGGCTAATTACCCGGGGGCCTCACCACAAGAGATTGAAGAAAGCATCCTGATCAAAATTGAAGAGTCACTTAAGGATGTAACTGAAATCGAAAAAGGGGTGTATCGTGCCTTTCGCAACTCAGGAAGCGCGCAGTTAGAGATAGACCCAGATGTTGAGCTCACCGATGTTTTAGATAAAGTTAAGCTGCGTGTTGATGGCATCGCGACCTTTCCTGCGGGAATGGAGCCTGTCACCATTAGCCAAGTAGAATTCCGCCAAGATGTCATAGGCATGTCTTTGGTGGCTGATTTACCTCTGACAGAACTCAAGCCTATAGCCAATAACATTGAGGATGAGTTACTACAGCTAAGCAATGTGTCGTTGGTGCAAAACGATGTGCCACTCGATGAGATTGCTATTGAAATCAAGCCTGATACTTTGCGCCGTTATAGCCTCACACTTAATGATGTGGCTAGTGCGGTAAGACGTTATTCGGCTAACTTCTCCGCTGGTCAATTACGTACCGATGCCGGCATTATCTCTGTGCGTGTAGAGGCGCAGTCATACTCTGGTGAGGAGTTCCGCTCTATTCCAGTGAAAGTTGGTGCTAATGGCGCTAAGGTCTTACTGCAAGATGTGGCGGTAATAAAAGACGGTTTCACCGAGGGTGAACGTTATTTCAAGTTCAATGGTAAAAACGCCATTTACCTCAGTGTGAAAGCAACCAAAGAACAAAATATGATTCCCGTGGCCGAATCGGTTAAAGCCTATATCGACAGTAAGAATGAGTCGCTCCCCTCTGGAGTGCGTCTTGTACCCTTGATGGATATGACTTACTACCTCAATGCGCGCTTGGACATGATGCTGAAAAACTTGTTCCAAGGGGCCATTTTGGTGGCCATTATGTTGAGCTTGTTTTTACGTTTTAAATTGGCTCTGTGGGTGATGGTGGGCTTACCAGTCTGTTTCTTGGGTGCCCTGATGACCATGCCGTTATTTGGCATTAGTATCAATATCGTATCGTTATTCGCCTTTATCATGGTACTTGGAATCGTGGTGGATGATGCCATTGTCATAGGCGAAAGTGCCTATACCGAAATTGAGAGAAAAGGCGGTGGCGTTGAAAATGTGGTGCGCGGCGCTAAACGTGTCGCCACACCGGCGACCTTCGGGGTGCTTACTACAATGGCGGTATTCGCGCCGTTTACATTATCAAGTGGTCCTGAACGAGCCTTCTTCTTCGGTATCGCCGTGGTAGTGATGGCGTGTTTGGCGTTTAGCTTAATTGAATCAAAACTGATTTTACCTGCGCACATCGCTCATACTAAGTTCCCACCTATTAAAAAAGATGGGTTCAGAACGCGCTTTAATACTCGGTTCTTTGCTTTCGTCAATGGCCCTTACCGACGCACGGTAGAAAAGTGCATCGAGTGGCGTTGGGTGGTGCTTTTAGGTTTCATCGGTATGTTAGTGCTCAGTTTTACACTTATAGCCAGCAACCATGTGCGTATGGTTCCCACACCAAAAGTGCCGCATGACTTCCCGCAAATTAATATCGAGATGAACGATAATGCCTCGGACATGCAAACTATCCGAGCGGTGCAAAAAATTGAAGCCATGGTGCGTGAAGTTGATCGCGAAACCGAACAACAAGCTGGGCAAAAAATGGTGCGTGATTTGTTGGTGTTTAACCAAGGCCGCACGGAAGCCACAGTATTGGCGCCACTCGTTGAAGAGGAAATTCGTCCTTATAACGCCTTTGAATTGTCGCGCCGTTGGCGCGAAGCTATGCCAGAAATAGCCGGCATTAAATCACTGACTATCCAAGATGATGTCAACGGTAATCCAGGAGGAGACGGCGAATTCGGTTACCTACTATTTGGTTCCGATATCGATACGCTTAATGCCGCTGGGCGTCAGTTTATCTCCATGCTGCAACAGCAAAAGGGGTTGTTTGATATTAGTTCAACCATCGACCCAGCAAGCAAGGAAGTGCAGCTTAGTCTCAAGCCAGTGGCCTATGACTTGGGTCTAGATTTGCAAGATATTGCTAATCAAGTTGGGGCAAGTTTCTATGGTGGTGAAGCGCAACGGGTGATCCGCAATGGTGAAGAAGTACGGGTGATGGTGCGTTACCCTAAACTCACGCGCGAGGCGTTCTCATCGTTAAAACACACCGTAGTGATGACTCCTAGCGGTCAAGAAGTGATGTTAGGTGATGTGGTTGAACTTCAAGAGCGCCCGGGTGTGAGCTATATCCGCCGCGAGGGTGGTTACCGCACCGTCTATGTGTATGGCAGCATCGATGAAGAAATGGTGGAGCCAACAGCCGTTGTTAAACGCATTAAAGAAGACCTACTGCCACAGCTAAAAGAGGACTTTCCCTCGGTTAAAACTGAACTTGGCGGCTCCATTGAAGAGCAGCAAGCGCAGGCAAATGAGCAAATGCTGTTTTTCATTGCGGGAATGATCATTGTTTATATTCTTTTGGCTGTGCCGCTGAAGAGCTATAGCCAGCCATTCATTGTGATGTCGGTGATCCCGTTTAGCTTAACAGGGGCATTGTGGGGGCATTTTTGGTTCGGCCTTGACCTCAGTACCATGTCTTTCTTCGGCCTAATCGCCGCCGCCGGTGTGGTTATCAATGACTCATTGGTAATGACTGACTTTGTCAACCAAGCGCGTCGTGAAGGACACAGCACGGCCAGGGCAGTGGTTGAGGGTGGCTGCGCCCGTTTTCGTGCTATTACCCTGACGTCGATTACTACCTTTGCCGGTGTCCTACCCATTATGTTCGAAACCAGCCTACAAGCTAAATTCGTCATCCCTATGGCCGTAGCATTAGGCTTTGCGGTAATGTACGCAACGTTACTGACACTCATTTTAGTACCTTGCTTATATATGATACTCGCTGACGTGCGCCGAGCATTTGTTAAGTTCTGGCAGTTATTCAGTCGCAGGCCAAAAGCGGCAAAGGCGTAAGCAACTAATAGAAGGGAAGGAGACTTCCCTTTTTTAGTATCAAAGTATTATATTGCCTCAATAAACCAATACTTTATTGCGCTATGGCAAAGGGTGAAAGTAGAATATTAATCTTTCAGCTGGTTAAAAATTAAGTTACCTTTAAGTTTTAATTAAGCTTTATTGGGTTGCTACCTGGTTTGTTTAGGAAAGCCAAATTGTGAGGTTTGCAATGGTGAAGTCTTTACCCGAAAGTGAATGGATCAGCGTGGGCACGCTCAGTAGTCATACCCAGTTGTTTCGTGGCGACGTGGTTGAAGTAGAAGTATACGACACCCAAGGGCTAGTCAAAGATCTCAGTTTTGTCATCAATATTGAATCGGACCAGCAAGGGGAACCTCAGAATTGGTCCCGTGAAGTGGCGCAATACATTAACACTCATATCCCTTTAATGCAGGCTGGGCGCATGACCGAGCAAGGATTGATTGTTGGCTATCGTGGTAATGAAATTTATGCAAGTAGTCGCTGTGGCATTACTGAGGTAGTCATTAATTATAACTGTGTAGCTAAAAGCCAAGATCAGGTAGGAGAAATGGCTTCCGGCTATGATCACATTTTTCCTGTTAACCACGAGTCCTATCGCGCTGGTGACCGAGTACTGCATTTAGCGACTGGAAAGGTGTACCGTTGCAAGCCTTGGCCGTATACCGAACTGTGTCGTTTGGGTGGTAAAAACCACGATCAATACGAACCAGGCGTTGGCTTAAATTGGCAAACAGCTTGGCAAGAAGTAGAGGAATAGTCGCCCTGTTGAGCAAATGATACACTGACGGCTCAGTTTCAGTGTATTGAGGTCATTTGTGCAAGCACCCATCGCCAAAAAGGTTCCCCACTTACTTTCCCACCATGGTCAGCAGCGCCAAGATGATTACTATTGGATGCGTGATGATAAGCGTGAAAACCCCGAAGTTCTAGCGCACTTAGAGGCGGAAAATCGTTATTGTCAGCAAATGCTTTCATCTACTGCGCAGCGCCAGCAACAGCTGTTCGCCGAGCTCAAAGGGCGCATAAAGAAAGACGACAATACTGTGCCGGTCAAAGATGGCGCCTACTGGTATCACAGCGAAGTCAGTGGTGATGAAGAGTACGGTCGACATTTTCGTGCCACCAGTTTTAGTGGTGATAATAAAACCCTACTGTTGGATGTTAATCAGCTTGCACAAGGCCATGACTTCTATGATTTAGGTGAGGTGGCAGTGAGCCCCAATGAGCAGCTTCTTGCCTATGCCGAAGATACCTCGGGAAGACGTATCTACACCGTGGCGTTTAAAGATCTCGCCACCGGTGAGCTGCTTAGCGACACACTCACTAACACCGAGGGCCAGGTAGTCTGGGCCAACGATAACCAAACAGTTTTTTATGTGCGTAAAGATGAACAAACACTGCTGGGTTATCAGGTGTTTCGTCATCGCTTAGGTACGGCGCAAGAGCAAGACGTGCTGGTATACGAAGAGAGTGACCGCAGCTTTTACATGGGGCTGGGCAAAAGCCGTGACGAGAGCCTGATCTTTATCGATTTAGAAGCCACAGAAACCAGCCATACCTTTGCTATTGATGCCGATAACCCGTGTGCTCCAGTAACGGAGCTGCTGCCGCGCACCCAAGGACACCTGTATGATATTGATAAGCTAGGTGAGCACTTTTATATCGTCAGCAATTGGCAGGCGAAGAACTTCCGCTTTATGCAAGCCACTGCTGCGCAATTAGCCGACTTACAGCAATGGCAAGAGCTTGTTGCCCACCGCGATGATGTTTTGTTAGAGAGTGTCGAGCTGTTTGAGCACTACTGGTTGCTCACCGAGCGCCAGCAAGGGCAGATAGGCTTTGTGGTGTACCAGCACCGCCAAGGCAAGGTGGCGGGAACGCCGATGCCACTGCAATTTGCCGACCCCTGTTACTTTGCCGGTGTGGCCATGAATCCCGAACCGAATGTGAGCAAGGCGCGGGTGTTTTATTCGAGCTTAACAACGCCGGGTAGCTTGTTTGAGTTTGATTTGGCCACGGGTGAGAAAACCTTGTTGAAGCAGCAGCAGGTGGTGGGTGAGTTTAATGCCGATGACTACGCCAGCGAACGCTTGTTTATCACTGCGCGTGACGGTGAGCAAGTGCCTGTTTCTCTGGTATACCGCCGTGACTTATTTAAAGGCGATGGCAGCAACCCGTTGTTACAGTATGGTTATGGTGCCTATGGCATTACCATCGATCCAAGCTTTTCTAGCACCATCCTGAGTTTACTCGATCGTGGCTTCGTCTATGCTATTGCGCATATTCGTGGCTCAGAGATGCTGGGCCGGCAATGGTATGAAGCAGGCAAGCTCAAATATAAGCAAAATAGCTTCAACGACTTTATTGATGTTACAGAGGCGCTGGTTGCTAAGGGCTATGGAGCCGAGGATAAAGTGTTCGCCAGCGGCGGTAGTGCCGGTGGCCTACTGATGGGGGCGGTCATTAACCAGGCTCCGCATTTGTATCGTGCGATTGGCTGTCATGTGCCCTTCCTTGATGTACTGACCACCATGCTGGATGAGAGCATTCCGCTGACCACCAACGAGTATGATGAATGGGGTAACCCCAACGACGAGGGCGATTATCAAACCATCGTGGCTTATTCCCCGTACGATAATATCAAGGCGCAAGATTATCCCCATATTTTGGTAACCACTGGGCTGCATGACTCACAAGTGCAGTACTGGGAACCGATGAAATGGGTTGCGAAAATGCGCGAGTACAAAAGCGATAATCATCTATTGTTATTTAAAACCGACATGGAGTCGGGTCATGGTGGGGCTTCTGGGCGATTCAAAAGCCTGCAAGAGAAAGCCCTTGAGTTTAACTTCTTCCTACATACTTTGGCTGAAGATGAGCATCAATAAACCTTTTTCACAGGCGTGTGAAAACAATAAAGCGCCAATATTGGCGCAATTACAGCGTATTTTTAAAAATACTGAGCAGGTGCTTGAGATTGGCTCGGGCACCGGTCAGCATGCTGCTTATTTCGCTCCTCGATTGCCGCACTTATTGTGGCAAACCAGCGACTTACCTGCTAACCATGATGGCATCGAGCTATGGTTGCAAGAGGCACAGTGTGACACCCTGTTACCGCCATTGTCTCTCGATATCGGCGAGCCTTGGCCGGTATCGCAACCAGATGGTATGTTCACTGCCAATACCCTCCATATTGTCAGTGAAGCGCTGGTTGAGGCGTTCTTTGCAGGTGTTAGTGAGCATTTGCCATTGCATGGCCAGTTATGTATTTACGGGCCATTTAAGTATCAAGGTCAGTTCACCAGTGCCAGCAATGCACAGTTTGATGCCATGCTCAAACAACGCGATCCACTCAGTGGTATTAGGGAGCAACAATGGCTGGTCGCCTTAGCCAAGCAAGCGGGGCTGACCTTGATTGATGATGTAGCGATGCCTGCGAATAATCAGTTACTGCACTTTGAACGGACTAAGCGCTAAGCATTGTTGTCTATACAAGTCCAGCTGCGCACTTTCGCGAGCCACAAAGTCCGTTAATGCGGCGGTGAATGGGCTGTCACAAAAGCGATGGCAGGAGTGGGTGAAAATCGGCGCAAAGCCACGAGCGATTTTATGCTCCCCTTGAGCGCCGCTATTAAAGGTTGTTAGCCCCTCGTTTATACACAATTCAATACCTTGGTAATAGCATAGTTCGAAGTGCAAGTGCTGGAATTGCTCATCGCAACCCCAATATCGACCGTACAAGGTTTGCTGGTCGCGCAGATAAAGGCTTGCGGCGACAATGGTGCCTTGGTGCCAAGCGCTGATAATGACCAAATGGTCAGCCATCAGCGTGAGTAGCCGGGTGAAAAAGTCTGCAGTTAAATAGCCCAGGTGGCCTGAGCGCTTGAGGTAAGTTTGCTGGTAAAAGCGGATCATTGCATGCATTAACTCGGGGCTAATTTCCCGGCCTTGATGCACTTGTACCTGCAACTGCTGCGCCGCAATCTGTGCTCGCTCTTTTAATACTTGCTTGCGCTTACGAGACTTCAGTGCGCTACAGAAGTGTTCGAAGTTGTTATAGCCGTGATTGCGCCACTGAAACTGTACGGTTTGACGCTTCAGTAAAGGGGTATTTGCCAAGTGTTGGCTGACGTCGTCATTGTAAAAGTTGATATGCCATCCCGACCATTGCTGTTGCTCGGCTTCGTGATCTAGGGCGTTGGCGAGGGCGATAGCCGCTTGCTGTGGGTCAATATCATGGTAAGCGATACGCGGGCCGGTGATGGGCGTAAAGGGGATGGCGCTAAGCCATTTAGGGTAATAGTCAAAGCCGTATTGCTGGTAGGCCTCGGCAATACTCCAATCAAATACATACTCGCCATAAGAGTGAGACTTTATATAGCCTATACATAGGGCGACCAGCTCCTCACCTCGGTATAAACCTAGGTGGTAGGGCTGCCAGCCGGATTGTGCGCAGGCGCTCCCGGATTGCTCTAGGGCGTAAATAAACGGATATTGGCTAAAAGGGTGAGCGCTGAAAAACCGTTGCCAAGTGGGTTGTCCAACCTCGGTGACCGACGTAAAGAAGCGATGCGTCAGTGCCCCCATGTTACTGCATGACCCGAGCTAAAAACGCGCTCATATCTTGCTCTAGCTGCGCATAAAACGGGTTATAGGTCAGGCGCTTGAGCGGCCGCTGCTGCGAGAGGTTAGCGGCGGTGCGCTCACCGACGATCACCTCACCCACTTTGCATTGGCGGTAGCGGGCATCATCCTCTAAATAGCTGCCGCAGTTACGATAAAGCCCTTGCCGACCATAGTACGGGTGCTGTGGCGCGTTGACCACTCCAATATGAGAGATATCAATAACGTCCTCACAAGGAGGCTGTCCACGCTGACATGAATAACTCCGAATATCGAACGCGGCCCCTAACAATGCTCTAGCAGCTTGTTGTTGACCATAAAACACCAACATATCGTGCCGAGTTTGCGGACGTTTTTGTGGGTCATGCCATACCTTAAGCATATTTAAGGTCGCGCGTGCATCAATGGTGGTATCGACTTCGCTTTGAACAACAAATAACGGAATATTGGGCAGCTCGGCTTCAGTCAGCGCATCTTGACTAATACGCGACATGGCTTGATGGGCTAAAGCAGCGGCAGCGAAAGGAAAGCTTTCATATTTGGCGAAATCTATGTCGGCGTCTTTATCAATCCAGTTTACGAATGGAACCCGATCAATCCACTTTGCTAGCCAGCCATTTTTATTATGTGGTTCACTGGCGGGAGACCAAAGCATAAGGGCGCGGATATTGGCTCTATCAGGCTCGGCTACAAGCTCGGCCATGGCTAACGCCGCACCGGTTGAGTAGCCGCCAATCACCACCTGTTTGAACTCGTTAGCGGCACGGTTTATGGCATAGTGAGCAAGTTGCTGCCACTGCGAAAACTCGGCATCCTGAAGCTGAGCTGCGGCACTGCCATGGCCTGGTAACAGCACTGTCCGCACGGTGAAACCTTGGCGATAGAAATAGGCCGCGAGGCTATGATAGCTAAAAGGGGAGTCTGTGAGGCCGTGAAACAGCAACGCAACCTTGTCATTATTATGCTGACGCAGCTCAAATGGGCTGAGTAAATGATGCACCTGAGTATTGGCAGGAAGCTGTTGTTGCTGCTGCAGCAGTTGCACTGTGGCTGTGTTTACGGGGCAAGGAGTGTGGGCGCGGGGATTGTGTGTCTTTAGCCACTGATTGGCACGGCGTAAATAGGTAGCAAAGCTAGGGTTGTCGCTGATATCAACCGCAGCTTGGCCATCACCAATGGCGTAGCGGTAGCGGCCTTGTTCTTTCGCCGCCGTTATGGTGTCGACATCGCTGACTATATCGAGGCAAGTTTCGCTGCTGTGGCCTACACCGCTGATCAACATCAGCATAAAAATAACGATACGCATGGGAGTACTCCATCAATCCAAGTTAGCAGCATACCAAAGCACTGCACTGACAGCTAGCGGATAGCGAGCAACCCTGTATATACAACTACAGCGGCAGCTGCCAGCGAGAGAAACGTTGTTTTAAAACCACGGTGGAGTCAATGGCGGCAATCTCCGCAAGGCCTCCGAGAGTATGTTTGACGAAGTGTTCGTAGTCACCGAGATCTTTGGCAATAATTTTTAGCAAATAATCATACTCACCGGTGATCACCGCACATTCCTGTACCGCTAAAAAGCCATCCACTTGGCTTTCGAAGTTATCGGCAGCCTGAGCGGAGTTTTGCTGCAATTTAATAAGCGCATAGACGGTAACATGAAACCCCAGCTGTTGGGCGTTTAAACGGGCATGGTAGCCACGAATATAGCCAGCTTGCTGCAGCTTAGTGATGCGGCGAATACAAGGAGTATCTGAAAGATTAACGCGCTGCGCTAACTCGCTGACACTCATCCGGCCATTGTCTTGCAGCAGCGCAAGCAACTGCAGGTCCTTGGCATCTATTTTAATTTTTGAGTGGTTATCGCTATTTATCATTTATTAAATGGTGATTTTTATTATTTTTATGTGTTTATGTTAGTGGAGGTTAATAAAAAGCACCACCGGCTTTATGCTATTTTTACCTTATGTAAGGCAATATTTTTGTAGCTCCTATGACACCGCACGCACAGCAATTTGATGACTGGATCCGCAGTCGTTTTGTCGAAATTAATAATCAATTAGAACAGCGCTACCAAGCACAGGCCGATCGTGCCAATGTCCATGGTGTCGGCGATGCACTGAAGCAGCAACTCACAGACGAAGGAGACGCGTTAATAGCTAATTTAGTTGATGAGGGCAATACCGATGAGGGCTTCGATAGTGCCTTTGATTTGCTCGGCAATGTTGGCTTATATATGGCGGCGTGTCGGCGTCATGAAATCACCGAGCCGTCACGAGAAACGTATTCTCCGCTGCAACAAGCGTCGACTTTGGCTATGCATATTGGCGCGTCCATAGGCGTTACCCCTCGTTTTGCAACGGCGCATTTAACCACCCATAATCGCGCTATCAATGGCCAATATAAACGCTTTACTGATCTGCCCGATGAACGCTTGTTTGTTGACTATAACACTAAGGGCATAGTGGCCTTCAAGCGGGCCGCCGATGCGTTGTTGCGTATCCAGCCCTTGGGCATTTCTCACCCTGTGGTTCCTGATTTATTGTTAGTGGCCGAACAAGCGCTAAAAGATGTACTGGAGAGTAACCGCTATTTATTTCAGCACCTTGATGCACAGCAGTTCTTTTATGCCGTGCGCCCCTATTACAAGCCTTATCGGGTTGGCAAAGAGGTCTATCGGGGCGCCAATGCCGGTGATTTTGCTGGTATTAACGTGATCGATATGTTGTTGGGGTTATGCTGCGCCAATGAACCGGCTTATTCACAAATGCTGGTAGAGAAGTTTTTATACATGATGCCAGAAGATCAGCGCGTACTGCGCAATTGCATGCGTTTGCCGTCGATTATGGATGAGTTTTTAGCGGTGGCACCGCAGCAGCATAGCAGTTCCTGGTTTCAGCAAAACCTCAGAGCATTTTTGAGGGTGTGTAAATTGCATGGGCAAACGGCAATTCAGCACCATAACCAGCTGGTTGATAAGTATATTCGTATTCCTAATGAAAATCTTGGTAGCCAGCATCAAACGAAGGTAACGGCCAGTGGACCGCCCTTACCTGTGCTGTTGGCCGAACTCGCTAATCTGCGCGATAAGCGCGCCGCGCGTGAGCGCGATGATATTCACACCCGTTATCACGATATCGCCACATTAACGGCGTTGGTGGACAACTAATGAAAGATACCTTTGTCTTGCCTCAAGGGCCCTACTTACTCAGCCACTCGGTGGGTCGGCCATTAACAACCGCACAGCACGCCTTCAATGAGGCGTTCTTTGCGCCTTGGCAGCAGGGCCAACAAGAGCCTTGGTCACAATGGCTGCAGGCTATTGAACAGTTTACTCAAGCACTCGCGAGGTTGTTTAATAGCTCTGCTGGGCAATTTTGCCCGCAGGTTAATTTATCCAGTGCATTGACCAAGCTGATGATGGCCCACCCACGGCTAACGAAAGGTGGGTGCAAAGTGCTGCTCAGTGAGCAAGACTTCCCGAGTATGGGCTTTGTGTTGCAAAAAGCCTTACCTGAGGATTGTCAGCTGCGATTTATACCGGCTCACGAAGATGTCAGTGATGCTCAGGTATGGCAGCATTACTTAGACACTGAGGCTGATTTGGTGTTTGTTAGTCAGGTGTATTCCAACTCTGGGCAGCAGGCCCCGGTTGCTCATATCTGTGAGTACGCGAAAAAGCGGGGAGTGTTGTCGCTAATCGATGTAGCTCAGGGAGCGGGGGTGATCCCTTTGGATTTAACCGCAGTGGCACCCGACTTTATGATCGGCTCGAGCGTAAAATGGCTGTGTGGTGGACCAGGAGCCGCTTACTTATGGGTTAGTGAACAGCAATTAGCGCACTGTCAGCCCAAAGACGTGGGCTGGTTTTCCCACAGCAATCCTTTTGAATTTGATATTCATCATTTTGACTACCATCCCAGTGCCTTACGTTTTTGGGGCGGGACTCCCAATATTGCACCTTATGTTTTGGCCGCGCACAGTATTAGCTGGTTCAATGAGTACGGCATCGATAAGGTGCGTAACCATAACCTGGCCATGCAACAATTGCTGTGGTCGCACCTGCAGCAGTGGATTGTCTCGCCGAAGGAGCCCGAGAAGCGCAGTGGTACCCTGATTGTCCATGGCGGACGTCACCAACAGGCCCTGCTAGCGGAACTAAACAAAGCCTGTATCAGCGTCGATGAACGTCGCTTGGGTATTCGTATTTCACCGCACATCTATAATGATGAGCAAGATATTGCGGCGTTACTCAGCGTTGCTAATCGAGTATTGGGCGACTAAGCACGCTTTGACGGGTGGTATGCGCGTAGGCATCGCCACCTAGCTTACCTATAGTTGGCAAACGTTCCGGTGCGATGCGACCATCGACCAATAGAACATCATCAATGTCGATGGTTTTAACGTCGAGCAACATCACTTGCCCGCTTCCCGGCTCTGAGCCAAGTTCAATCACCTCTCGCAGTGTGCACTCGTAACGTACTGGCGCAGCGGCAACGCCTGGCACGGATACACTGTGGCTAGTATGTTTATCAATACCCACGGCCGTAAATTCACTGATATCACTCGGGTAGTTGGCGCAGCTTTGATTCATCGCCGTGAGCAAGTCTTCAGTGACAATATTGACGACACATTCTTTGGTTGCCAGCAAGTTTTTCAATGTGTCTTTCGGCTCTCCTGTGCGAGGTGTCACATGAGTAACTGATAACACCGGCGGTTGGCAGCTGGCCACGCTAAAAAATGAGTAAGGGGCGATATTATCGACGCCAGTGGCGCTGCGGGTGCTGACCCAAGCAATAGGACGAGGGGTGATGGCACCGACAAGGTGCTGATAAAGTTGTTGGCTAGACTCTGCGTCTTGGGTGTGTAGTAGCATAGTGAATATTCATCGCTGTTGATAGTGGGGCGCTATGGTGGCAAACGTGGTGAAAAAGTAAAGGCCAGGTTCTGATAACGGTTGTTGGGATAAGCGCTCGTACATCCTGTACTCGTCCCTACGGGCGCTCACCAAGTCCGCCTACTGGAAATTTAGTGATAGCGAACCCGCGCGTAAGATGACCGGGTTTTGATAGCGGTTGTTGGGATAAGCGCTCGCACGCCCTGTACTCGTCCCTACGGGCGCTCACCAAGTCCGCCTACTGGAAATTTAATTATAAAAAGCCGCGAGTAAGGTGGTCGGGTTTTGATAGCGGTTGTCGGGATAAGCGCTCGCACGTCCTGTACTCGCCCCTACGGGCGCCTTCGCGGCTCAAAATGTTCCGGACATTTTGTCGAACGGAGGGGGCTCACCAAGTCCGCCTTCTCGAAATTTAGTTATAAAAAAACCGCCGTAAAGGCGGTTCTCTTATAACTAATGGCGGAGAAGGGTCGAAGAAATCGAAGTATTGCTTCGCAGTTCTGAGACGCCGAAGGCTGGACGCTTGCGACTGGACGCCGAAAAGCAAAAAACCGCAACAATGTGCGGTTTTTTAACTTAACTAATGGCGGAGAAGGAGGGATTCGAACCCTCGATAGGGCTACAAACCCTATACTCCCTTAGCAGGGGAGCGCCTTCAGCCACTCGGCCACCTCTCCGGCGCGAATCAGTTTGTAAAATGTGGCGGAGAGATAGGGATTCGAACCCTAGATGGGCTATTAACCCATGCCGGTTTTCAAGACCGGTGCATTCAACCGCTCTGCCATCTCTCCATGGGCTAGGATAATACTGAGGCAAAACGCAGGTGTAAATAGAAAAACGGTCGTTTGCTTGATTTTTGTGCTAATTCAGTGAAATAGAGGGTATTTTAGACTGCGATGGGGGAAGGTTGAGGGTGTAAAGCTGGTTGGTGCCTTACACCCAAAGTAACATTAATCTAACTTATTACTTGTAACGAACGACGCCACTAAGAGCGAGTTCCTTACCGAAGCGGTTTAACTTTGCCAGCATTTTTGCTTTACGCTTGCTGGGCTTAACTGCGACTTGGCTTGCTGCCGTTTGGTTTAATGTGTTTACTGGGTTCATCTTGGTTGCTCCGCGCTATGTCTGTGTCTGAAAACATGGCTATTGTGAGGCTGAAGTGGTTAAAAATAAAACGATAAATTTTGGCCCTTTCGCATAAGTTTTTTTTATGTATTTTGCTTTTGTTAAGTTTCGGTTTAGTGTGTTTTATGCATGGTTATATTTGTGTGCTTTTACCTTGATCCTTATTATATTAAGGGTTTAAAGCTTGATAAGCTTTCTGTATTAAAATAGGCTGCATATTTATTCAGATAAAACATATTTGTTTTAAGGTGTCCATTTGCCGACTTGTTCATCTTGGTTGGTGGTCTATCACCCCAGTTACCAAAAAAAGTTGCTCGACCAACTCGAAAAATGTTTGCAGCAAGCGGCTATTGGTTACTCCTGCTTGGCTACGTCCGGGGATTTTGCGCGTGACTTAAAACGTTTGAAAGCGTGTAGCAATGGTTTAACAAGGGTTGTGGTGCTCGGTGGCGATGGCACCTTACACTTGGTTGTCAATGCGTTTGCCTACACCGCTGTTGAGGTGGCGTTGATCCCTTGTGGCAGTGGTAACGACTTTGCTCGGCAGTGGCGTGTTAGCCAAGCGCATTGGTTAGTTACAGCTTTACGGGCACCGGCGCAGCGTATCGACTTAGGGCGAATCAACGATCGTTACTTTGTTAATGTGGCTGGAGTTGGTTATGACGCTGAGGTGGTGCGCGCAACGCAAAATAAAAAAGGCCGATTAGCCCGTTGGCGATACAGCTGGGAGGGGCTCAAGCACTTGTATACCTACTCTAACCCGCAGGTCAGGGTAGAAATTGGTGGCAAGGTGACAAACCAACGCCAGCTGATGTGCTGCTTTGCCAATGGTCAGTTTTTTGGTGGTGGCATGAAGGTCGCGCCGGATGCCAATGTGACAAGCGGCGCTCTAAATTACCTTAGCGTTGCTCAAGGCGCGCCACTGCGCCAAGCTGTGGCGCTATTATATAGTTACTTTGGCGCGCATACCCGACTTGCACAGATCACCACAGCGGTTATAAAGCGCTGTGAGGTGACAACTGTAGGGTTGGGTATTGAAGCCGATGGCGAATACATTGGCACCACGCCCGCCGTGATTAGCTGCCAAGCGGACGCACTGCTTTTTGTGGTACCTCAGTAACACGGGGCTTACGAAAGCGAGCCGTTATTTTGTGCACTGGCGTGAGCACAATGGCATTGCCAAGCAGTACACAGGCAAAGCCATATACGGTGTTCGCTTGCCATACAAAGCCTTCAAATAGGGTGCTCAGTACCACAGCTACGAGCGGGAATAAGACGATCACATAGCTGGCTTTCTCAGGGCCAATATTTTTTAATAGCACGAAGTAGCAGGCAAAGGCGATGACCGTACCAAAGGTACTTAAGTAAAGCAGCGATAGCCAGTAACTCATTGTGGTTGCTGCGAAATCGACACTGGCGCCAGTGAGTATCACATACAAGCTTAAACCTAGGGTGGCATACAACATGCCCCAGGCATTGCCTTGTAAAATTCCGACCTCGGCTTGTGAGTTACGCACACTGACCATATTCCCTAACGATGCCACTAAGGTGCCCGATAACGCCAGCAGCAAGCCAATTAATACGCCATTGTTTAAATCCAACGACGAAATTGCCGGCCAAAACAGTACGGCAATCCCTACCACGCCCAGTAGGGCGCCAAAGTAAATGCGTTTGGCGATGGGACGAGAGAAAAACAGTTTGGTATTAATGATATTCATCAACAACAGCATACTGAACGCAATCGAGGCCAGTGCTGAGGTTAAATAGGCTTGCGCCCAATAGAGAATGAGGTAATTCGCGCCAAAATTGCACAATGCTAATAGGGCAAAAAAGACATGATCGCGGCGATTAAAACGCATAGGCAGGCGTTTGATGAGCACATACCCCCACATCAATAGCGCTGCTATGGCAAAGCGCAGCAATAGTGATACTTCCACGGGGACGCTACCTAGTTGAAACTCAATCGCCAGCCAAGTTGAGCCCCAAATGAGCACAGTGACCACATAAAGCAGGATGTTGTTCATGATGAATTCTCGTGATCGTAAAAGGTGGTATTTTAAAGTGATTCTGTATACTGTACATACACAGAAAAGTGATTTTGATACCTATACAGATTATGTCGCGGACGATTAACAAGCAGCGCGCTGTTTATCTTTATCAGCAAGTTGTCGACCTGATTAAAGATATGCAGCAACACGGCACCTTAAATGCAGGGGAAAAACTTCCCTCGCTGCGGGCCATGGCGCAGAAACTCTCGGTTAGCATTCCTACGGTACAGCAAGCGTATCAGGAGTTAGAACGTCAAGGGGTGGTAAGCGCCCGGGAAAAGTCTGGGTTTTACTCAAATGCGGCGGTGCTCCCGTGCAGCCAGCCAAAGCGCTCGCGATTGGCGCGCTCGCCCGTGGCAGTTAACAAGCAGGCATTAATTGAACAGGTTTTCGATGGTTTACATCAGCCCGGTGTGATCCCGCTGGGGATCGCCAACCCGGTGGCGGTGAGTGCCACCGATAAAGTACTGAGCCGAACTATGCGCAAGGTCATGAACGCAGCTGGCGATCAAGCAATTAACTATGGCCCACTGGATGGCTTTGCGCCGTTAAAAAAAGAGATCATTGGTCGATATTTAGATTTTGCCATCGGTGTGAATAGTGACGAGCTCGTTATTACCAATGGCGCGCAAGAAGCATTAAACATTGCGCTGCAATGTGTTACGCAAATGGGTGATATTGTCGCTATCGAATCGCCCTGTTACTTCGGCATCATTGAGATGATTGAAAGCTTGGGGCTGAAAGCCATAGAGATCCCAATGTGTCCGGAAGAAGGTGTCTGTGCAGATGATTTGGCGCGTGCCTTCGCAGAGCACGACATCAAAGCCTGTATTTTCTCTACTACAATTAGCAACCCCTTGGGCTCGCAAATGTCCGATGAGCGCCGCCAGCAACTGGTGCGCATGATTGAGGAACGAGGGGCGGTGCTTATTGAGGATGATGTGTATGGTGAATTGGCGTATGAACATAGTCATGCTAAACCGGCGCAATACTTTTCTCGCAAAGGGCAAGTGATCACCTGCTCGTCGCTGTCTAAAACAGCGGCGCCGAGTTATCGCGTCGGGTGGATGATTGCCGGTAAGTATGCAGCGCAAGCGCGGCGCTTAAAGCGGGCGATTAGCTGTTCATCATCATTGATGAATCAGTGGACCCTGTATGAGTTTATGAGTAGTGGCGATTACGACAAAAACTTACGTACACTACGCCAGCGCCTAGCCTTGAACAAGGAGCGCATGCGGGCGCTGGTGTTACAGCATTTTCCGGAAAAAACGCGGATGACTAATCCCAAGGGCGGCTGTGTCTTGTGGCTGCAGTTACCAAGCCAATACGATGTGATTGAACTTTTTCATTTGGCGTTGGACGCGGGGATCAGCATTACACCGGGCTCAATATTTAGCGCTACCGATAAATACCGTCAATGTGTGCGCCTGAGTTATGGTATTCCTTGGAGCGATAAAGTGGAAGTGGCAGTAGCGCGGTTGGGAGCGCTCTGCCAGCAAGTGCGAAAGGGGTGATTATTCCGACTATTTAGTAATTAAAAGCTGGAAGTCACTTAGTTCTGGGACCATGCTCACCAGTTGGGCCTCTTGCTCGGCCAACTCTGAGAATGAATGGCACAGGGCATCTGCGCGCTGCTCTATATTGGCGGCTTGAAGCTCAACACGCTGTTCAATTTGCTCACCCATGCGTTCCATGCGCTGCTCGAACTCGTCCATGTCGCCACCTGAGCTGACCATTTGTGAGCCCAGCGCCATCAGCACGCTGCCTATTGATTGCACCATCGCCTGTTCAACGGCTTGTTCAAAGTTTTCATCGAATTGTTGCTCAATATCTTCACCTAGCTCATCAAAGCTTTGTTTGCCCATCACAAACTCGCCATTTTGATAAAAGCTATGCTCGATATTGTTGCCAATATTATCCACGACCTGCTGTAACGCATCATTATGCTCAATGCCAAATGCTGTACTTACTTCCTCAATGGCCACACCGGCTATTTTCACGCCATCAAGGGCAATCTGAGCAACTTCAGGGACGTAACTACGCAGTTGCTGAGAGTAGTTATCCAGTGCTTGCTGCTGAGCCGCAGTCAGAGGCATAACTTCACCATCAACGAGCAGCTGCTGACCATCGTATACCATGTGTTGATTATCGACATTGGTGATTTGTATGCGTTCTGGGTTGATACGAATATCACTTTTAAACTCAATATCGCACTGTTGTGAACCAAATGAGAGGTTACCTGGCTTTTGCTCGTGTGCCAGTGCGCTTGTAGTTACCGTCATGGATGCAAAAAGAAGGGCTGCTGTCGTTTTCATTGTAATTATTCCCGTTGATTGTTGTTACGAGAGATACATTACAAATTCGGTGCCAAAATTATTACTCCATAATAAACAATAGGTTATGGATTTATGGTGAGCTGGCTTTTGCTAGAGATTTAAAAAAAAGCTAACTTTTAGTCGTTTTTAACAAGGTGTTAGTGAAAGTCGCACATTGATGATCAACGTCAATAAAAGATATTTGTTGAAACGATAAAAAAATCTCACTTTCCAGTTTTGCCATTTGCAGCTATTTATTCATTTTAAGGGCGTAGGCTCTTGGTCGTGGTGAAGCTAAGCTTGAGCCGCGCACAATGATTGTAATTAACTGGAGTGTATTGTGGGTAAAACATATTCCTATGATGCGTTAGATGACGAATTTGTTGAAGATGAATACGAAGCGATGGGGCGTAACCAACATGACCGTCGTAAGCGCAAGGTCAAAAAGAAGCTTGATGATTATCTAGAGCAGCGTAAGCTGCGGAAAAATCTCGGCTACGATGATTTTGACGATTACCTCAACGAGTAAAGTTAGGAAGGGGCGAAAGCCCCTTTTTTGTTTTCAGCGCAGCAGAAAATAAGCAGCCATCCCTACTAAGGTAGTGAGATAGATACTTTTACTGCGATAAGCAACAATAATGGCCAGTACGGCGGCCAGTAAATAAGGATTGCGATAACTAATATGCCACTGCCCCTCAGGAAGGAGGACAATGGGCACCCAAATAGCGGTCAGTACCGCCGGCGCACTGAAGCTTAAAAAGCGCTGCAATTTGGGCCCGACCCGAAAGGGTAAGGCGCGATGTAAAAACAGGTAACGGCTGGCAAAGGTGATACATGCCATAAGCACTATGGTCGTCAGTATCATTGGCTATCCTTACTGACCATGTAGCCCACCGTCATACCACTTAGGGCGCTAAGTACCAACCAGAGTTCCAGTCCCCAAGCTTTGAAAGTGGCGGCGCAAATCCCGGTGATCACCACGCAGGCTAAGGTTGCTTTGTTTTTTATGGTGGGCACAACCAAGGCAATAAAAGTAGTGGCGATGGCAAAGTCTAAGCCTAAATTGGTTAAATCGGGTAATAGTTGGCCTGCCAAGATGCCCAATAGAGTCCATATATTCCAGGCCACATAAAAGCTAAAGCCAGCGCTGAGCGCATAAATAAGGCGTGTTTTCGTTTGATATGCCTTGCGGTGGTGGGAAAAGGCGAATAGCTCGTCGGTTAACACGAAGCTGACGGGCAAGCGCCAGCGCAGCGGTTGGCTAATCACTTTTTGGCGTACTGCCAGACCATAGAGAAAGTGGCGAGAGCTAATAATGAAGGTCGTAAACAGCAGTGTCAGCAGTGGCGTATGATCAGCGATAAGCTCGATGGCCACCAGTTGCGCCGAGCCGGCAAAGACCAACAACGACATCAATTGTGTTTCCCAGGCGCTGAAGCCGTTTTGCATCGCTAACGAGCCACACAATAGCCCCCAAGGTAAAACCGCTAAGTTTAACGGTAACATATCGAGCTGACCTTTGATAAAGGCCAGTCGATGTAAGCGGATTCGGTTTTTAGCGTTTGTAACAGCAGACATAAGCAAAGTTTTTTACGATCAAGCACGCAGCATGACACAGAGTTTGGCATAATCGCAATATTGCCAAGTTAAGGAGTCAAAAATGAAAGTTTGGGATGGGTTTATACGCTTTTTTCATTGGAGTTTAGTGCTGTGTATTGCTGGCCTCTATTTCTCTGCGGAGGAGGGCGCGATGGAGTTACACTTTGTGCTCGCCTACATTACCTTAGCATTGCTTGCAACTCGCTTGTTATGGGGGCTTTTTGGTAGCGAAAGTGCTCGTTTGCGCAAGTTATTACACTCACCCAAAGCCGTGTTTAGGGCGCTCAAACAAAGCGAACAAGTGGCCGGGCATAATGCGGCGGGCAGCTATATGGTGTTGCTATTTTTTGCACTGTTATTGGTGCAACTGCTCAGCGGATTGATGACCACAGACGACATTCTTACCGATGGTCCTTTAGTCCAATATGTATCTTACGATTGGGTTGAGTGGGCCTCGTCCGTGCACCATCAAAACTTTGACTTTATCCTAGCCGCCATTGCTTTGCATATTGCTGCTATTGTGATTTATGCATTGAAAGGTAAAAGACTGGTACCAGCGATGATCACCGGTCGCAATAATGCATTGCAAGAAACAGCGGTAGTCAAACCTGCTTGGCCCGCGTTCGTCGTTTTTGCAGCTATACTGGCTGCGTTGTTATGTACTTGGGGTTACGAGCCACTCGTAAGTCTTATTTAAAACATACTTTGTTACATATTCATAGTGACCCATTGAGCGGGCATAGCCCGCCTTCCAACTTACTTATAATAATTTTACATTAATTTAATCTTGCTCCTCTTTTTGTTTTCATTATAGTTGCAATTGAACAACAACAATAATGATGTCTTTCAGAGGAAAATTATGGCTTCAAATAAACTCAAATTGAGTGCATTAGCACTGGGCGTGTCGTCTGCCTTGCTTAGCACTCAAGTCGCAGCTTCAGAATTAGAACCACAGAATAAAATTTTTACACCGCAACATCAAAGCAAAATTGAGCGCCAACTTGGCGACATTAAAAAACAGAACAAACGTGCTGTATCTTGGCTTATTGAGCTTAACAGTGAGCCGATGTTTTCAGTAAGCAAAGATCAGCAAGCCACGCAAAGTGCGCAAATCTCGCAAGCGCAAGAGCGTGTATTAAGTAATATCCAAAGTGCCGATTTAAATCTCAATGTGATCACACGCACCACTAAGCTGGTTAATGCGCTTGTCGTTAACGGCGATGAGTCTGAAGTGAGAAAAGTGCTGGCACACGAGGATGTGAAAGAAATCTACCCGGTTTACGACTACGAGCTTAATGTGGCTGATAGCGCTGATTACATCAAAGCAACGCCCTTAGTTGAGAGCCAAATCGCGACTGGTGAAGGAGTTCGAGTGGCAGTGCTTGATACCGGCATTGATTATACCCACGCAGTATTTGGTGGTGAGGGTACGCAAGCAGCTTATGACGCAGCCACTGCCGATCCCACGACGGTAACTTGGCCGCAAGGTATTGTTAAAGGTGGCTATGACTACTTTAATAATGATGCCGATCCGATTGACTTCGGCACAAGTCACGGTACACATGTTTCACACTCGGTAACGGGGATTGCACCTAATGTAGAATTGTTTGTGTATTCAGTGTGTGGCGGTGGTTGTCCAGGGCTTGCACAATTACTGGCGCTAGAATCAGCGATGGACCCCAATGGCGACATGGATATTGAAGACCGCGTCGATGTAGTTAACATGTCTTTAGGTGGCGACTACGGTGACCTTGCGGAAGATGCGGTAGGCTTATTTATTAATCGCGCCGCCAAGTTAGGTACAAGTGTGGTTATCTCTGCCGGCAACGATGGTGCATATCCATTTATCGTTGGTGGCCCAAGCACCACTGAAAATGCACTTTCTGTGGGAGCCATGACTCACCCAACGGATGAGACTCGTGTGGCTGAAGGCACAGTGGCAGGCGAAGAAGCTGTTATTCAGGGCGCCAATTTTGGCCCAGGTGCGTTCAGCTTTAGCAGCGATGACATTGAGCTGGTTTATCCAGATGCCAACCAAACCGCTTGTGAGCCTTTTGCTGAAGGTGTTGATTTTACAGGCAAGGCTGTAGTGGTGGACCGTGGTGGCTGTAACTTCACTGATAAAGTACTGGCTGCCCAAACTAATGGTGCTGCTTTTGTTATTATCGCCAATAACGTTGATGATGGCACGCCTGCGCCTATGGGCGGATTTGACGAAGCAGTGAGTATTCCATCAGTGGGGGTTACTTTTGCCACTGGGGCGCAATTAAAAGGCGGCGCTAGCTTCAATATTTCCTCTGAGTTAGTGGCAACACCTGGTGCAATGGCCGATTTCACCTCTCGTGGACCTTCGGTCAGCGGCCTATTAAAACCTGAGATTACTGCCCCCGGTGTTAATATCATGACCGCCGAGCCTGGCACAGGCACAGGGCTTTCAGGAGCAACAGGCACGTCATTCTCAGGCCCAATTACTGCTGGTGCTATCAGTATGCTTAAAGAGGCTTTACCAGAGCGCAACGCGATGGAACTTAAAGCAACCTTGATGAACGCAGCAAACCTTGATGTTACCGTCACCCCACGTGCGCTTGATGAGAACGCAGCAATGGCACCGATTAGCGCCATTGGCTCTGGTTTGGTTGACGTAGAAAAGGCTGCCAACCTACCGGTAGCGGCGTGGGCAAAAGACACGCATCAAGCTGCGCTGTCATTCGGGCTGCAAAGCTTAAGTGAAACAACCACGATGACTAAAACCGTGGTAGTTAAAAACTTCTCAAGCAGTGCTAAGACATATGAGCTCAGTTTAGAGCAGCGTTTTGCAGACGATGTTGAACGCGGTAGCTTAATGGCTGAGTATCCCACTTCAGTGACTATTCCGGCGGGCCAATCCGTCGAGTTTGAAGTGGCAATGACTATTGACCCCACAACATTACCAGAGTGGCAGCTAAGTGGCAGCAATATTGACACCTTAGCAGCGACTGAGTTGCTGACTGACTCAGAGCTAGATGGTGCGTTGGTCTTTAGTGAAGGCGGTGAGCAGGCCTTGCACTTGGTTTATCATGTGCTTCCACGTGCTGCGGCAAAACCTGTGATCAGCGCCGAAAAAGGTGAGCAAGGTGTCGTTTATACATTGCACAACCAAGGTGCTGCGGAGCTCACACCGGTGATTGTTGAAAATACAGTAACAGACACAGTGGGTGATGGTGGTCGTTTAGATATTGTAGCTGGCAGTGTCGAGACATTGGCTGTACCAGCCTCGTTCTGTGAATCAGGATATGGCGTATTTACAACTTTGGTTGTTGACCAGCCTGTAGCCCACGCTGATATGGGTGGCTTCGCCGCAGATTTTGATATGGATGGTGATGGCCGCTGGGATGTCACAGCCCACTCGCTAAACTACTCACTGTTTGGCGGCGCGACACCTACACCTATTACCTTTACAACGCCTTATGGTCAATTAAGCGGTAATCTGAGCAACTTGTACTTCGACAGTGCGACTAACTACGTAACACTGCAAAACTGTATTGGTGATTATGGTCTGACTGCGGCGGACTTGGGCAATGTCAATGCTACGGTACGTTTCAGAACCGCACCTGATAATTTCCCAACAGGTGGCAGTAACGCCGTTGATACTGCTCAAGGTAACTATAACTTCGCACCTGCACAAATTGTGGCAATGGCAGTAGATGATCAGGGTGATGAAGTACAGAGTATTGCTCCTGGGGAAAGTGCACAGTTCTTATTTGCTGATGCTAACTTCACTATTCTATCTACCAATGGTGCCAAAGCCGTTGTCACCTCACCGCGCAATGATATGCAAGTGGCGCCTAGTTTGGCCGATGCGCAGTTCTCGGTAGATGAAAACACCGAACAAGGTACGGTTATTGGTACACTTACCGCTGAGCGAAATGCGACCTTTGCTGGCGCTATTTCAGAGTTTATTGTTGTGAGCTCAAGCTCGACCGCCGTTGATATCAACAGCGATGGTGAGGTCGTTGTGGCCAATGCCGAACAGCTTGATTACGACAGTGGCCTTGAACAGGTAATGTTTGAAGTTGTTGCCACAGATACCAGCGGCAATATTTCTAACACGGCAACGGTGATGGTCAATGTCACTAACCTAGCTGATGAAGCATCTGAGCAACCAGAACCACAGCCTCAAGTTCCTGTGAAGAAGAGCACTAGCTCGGGCTCATTAGGGTGGCTAGCGCTACTGATGGCACCACTCATGTGGTTGCGTCGTCGTCGCAGCTAATTCGTTGAGCTATGGACATAAAAACGGCGCCTGAAGGCGCCGTTTTTTATAGGTGTTCCAACATGGTAATCAGCTTGAGCTTCATACTGGTTGATACCGCCATGAGCGGGTTTGTTTAGTCTTTAAATGACTTGTGGCAATCTTTACAGCCTTTCGCCCAGTTTTTAAAAGCAGGAGCGATTTGCTTCTTATCACCACTTTTAGCAGCAACAGCAAGTTCTTGGGCATATTGCGCAAAGGAGTTGGCTTTTTTATCAAAGGTGGCCTTGTCTTCCCAGATGGCTGCTAAGGCATCGGTATTACCCTGATCTGAGCCCGCAGTGAACGCTTCCCAAGGCATTTGTGATAGCGCTGCAGCGTTATCTGCGCGTTGTTGAAAGCGTGCCGCGTCAAAAGGAACCTTACCCTTAAGCATGTCGCCCATGTCACCAATTTGCACCCGGATCAATGAAAAGACCGACTGCCGATACTCAATCGCATCTTCCGGCTTCTCGAACACGGAGTTTGCTAGTGCTGAACCCGATGTGGCGATCAGAGTCGCCGCCAATAATGTTTTTAGTTTCATTCCATTTGCCCCTTTTCGTAAAACAACCTTCTTTTTACCTAAGCAGGGCAGTGAACACAAGAGCAAGTGTGCTAATAATCGCTGCAATGACTAATAAGTCCTACTAAACGCTGAAGGTATGTGCAATTGTGGTTATTCTCCGAGATCAATATCTGCGAATATCATGCCCCTGCGCATACTTCTAGTCGCTAAAAAGACTTCTCCTAATAACGCGATAAATGCCAATATAAGCAGCAGCATCGCGACCATAAAACACCCAGCAATAGCAGTACCAAGGTTAATGGCTTGGATATTTGCCATAAACAACAGCATAACGACAGCACTCACTAAGGTAGCGCTGAGTACACTGAAACTAAAAGCGATATGAATACAACGCGCACGCTTTAACAGGGCGCGCAGCTCTGTTGCTAGTGAGCGATTAAACTCTTCATCGCTGCTGATTTTTAGTTTTCTCTCCAAGGCACGAGCACGGTCGGTGATCCGCGCCAAGCGGTTTGATAGTACCCCAAGGGTGGCCGCAATCCCTGTGATTAGAAATACCGGAGCGACGGCTGTTTGAATGACCTTTGCCATGGTTAAAATATTAACAACTTCAGTACCCACGTTAACTCCGACGATGATATTACAAGAGCCCTAGTCTAGCGCTAATACGCCGTAATACCAATGCTTAGGCTGTCCTCACAGAGCCAACCTATACGTATCTGGTTTGTTATTAATACCGAGCGGGTATCTAGACACAAGCAAGAAAACCTGCGAATCTGAATACCAAACCCATAAAGCAGGAGAGAATATGGAACCCGTATTACCAGAGAAGAATGACACCCCGCCACCGGCAAACAATAACAACAAGCAAAGCAATGATGAGAAAACCATGGCGATGCTGTGTCACTTAGCCGCACTCGCGGGTTTTATAGTGCCATTTGGATCTATCATTGGCCCGTTGATTGTCTGGTTGGTGAAAAAAGATGAGATGGAAGTGGTTGACCGTCATGGCCGCGCGTCATTGAACTTTCAGCTAACTATGCTTATTGCTTTCATCGTCTGCTTCTTACTTATTTTTGTTGCTATTGGGGTTGTGCTACTGCCTTTAGTCGCCATTTTCTCGTTCGTAATGGTGATTATTGCTAGCATCAAAGCCTACGAAGGCAAAGAATTTAAGTATCCGCTGTGTATTAAGTTTTTATAAGCATTAGACATACAAAAATAGCAATACAGGAGCGTTTTGCTGGCCTATTTTAGTTTATTTTTAACCGCCTTTGTGTCGGCAACGCTCCTACCTAGCTCATCGGAATTGGTACTTACTGCGATGGTGACGCAAGGGGGCTATCACCTAGTGTTGTTATGGTTGTTTGCAACACTTGGGAATGTTCTTGGTAGCTGTGTCAATTATGCCTTGGGGACCCAAGTTACACGCTTTCAGCACAAAAAGTGGTTTCCGGTCTCAGCCGCAGCGATGGAAAAAGCGACACGCCGTTTTCATCGTTACGGTGTGTATAGCCTATTTTTCGCATGGCTGCCGGTGATTGGCGATCCACTCACCGTGATAGGTGGTATCTTTCGGGTCCGGTTTTGGCTGTTTGTTGCTATTGTCAGTATCGGTAAAGGCGTGCGGTATTGGGTGGTTATATTGATGGCTCTTGGCATACAGTCATTGTATGGCGGGGGGGAAGCACTCGCCAATTAATGCGAGTGCTTAATCATAGCTAGACAGCTAAGCGTGCCAATCCAAGGTCAACGATACAGAGTCGGCAAATCGCAACGCATGTGGCTTGTCCACCCGTACTTTAGCGTAATGCACACTAGGGTGCTGGTGGCAGAGCGCTAAGATATCCGCGACTAGCTTTTCTAAAAGTAAAAACTGTCCTTGCTCTACCAGTGCGATCACTTCCTTGGTGACAGTCTTATAGTTGAGTGCCTCTTGCACCTCATCACTGGTACACGCCTTATCTGCCGGATAGTGGATCTCGATATTAATCACAACATCTTGCTTTTTTTCCCGTTCTTCGGGGTTGAACCCAATATAGGTTCTTAGCCGGAGATTAGTAACATTGATAATGGCGTTGGTCATGGTGTGTCCTAATTCTTCACTAGCTGCAGAAATTCATTGCGCGTTTTCGGATCAGTGCGGAAATTACCAAGCATAACTGACGTACGCATTTTAGAGTTTTGCTTTTCGACCCCACGCATCATCATACACATGTGCTTAGCTTCAACGATCACGCCAACGCCTTTGGCGCCAGTGACTTCTTCAACTGCTTGAGCGATTTGATGAGTCAATTGCTCTTGGATCTGGAAGCGACGGGCAAACATGTCAACGATACGGGCAAACTTCGAAAGCCCTAAGACCTTACCGTCGGGAATGTAAGCAATATGTGCTTTGCCGACAAAGGGTAACAGGTGATGCTCACACATTGAGTAAAGCTCTATATCTTGGATCAGAACCATGTCATCAGCATCAGAGGTAAACACCGCATTATTGGTGATTTCTGCTAATGTCTGACGGTAGCCTTGAGTTAGGTACTCCATGGCTTTGGCTGCACGCTTGGGGGTATCTAGTAGGCCTTCGCGTTGTGGGTCTTCGCCAACGGCGGAGATTAATTGTTGGTAACTTTGTTTTAATTCGTCGTGCATAATGTTCTCAATTACTTTAGATGACGGCCGCCATCAACGGCTAAGCTGCGTCCGGTTATATAGTCGCTGGTTAGCAGAAGCTCGACAGCATTAATAATTTCTCGACACCCAGGTTCAATGCCCATGAGGGATTTTTGTAATGTCTTGTGTTTATACTGTTCACTGTCGCCCTCGTTAAAAATAATCAGCGAAGGGGCAACAGCGTTTACTTTTATATGTGGTGCGTACTTGGCCGCAAATGACTTAGTTAAATTATCCAATGCCGCTTTGCTGGCTGCGTAGGCAAGATGTTTGGCACTGCCTGTCTCGACCACAAAGTCGGTTAAATGAATAATGTCGCCATAGCCATCGCTGTGCTCGAGCATGTCTTGGCAGTGTTGATTGATAAGGTAAGGTACCTTGGCATGAATACGCATCATATTATCGAACAAGGCTGCGTAGTCGTCGTTTTTACTCTCACTATCCCAACTTGATGCGTTATGAATAATAGCGCGTAACTTTGGCGTATGGACTCGTAACTCATTGATAAAGTGCACAATGCTTTCATCGTCACTAAAATCTGCTTGAATGCAAGTAACACCTTGCGCCGCTAACTCATCTACTGCATTGTGCCGAGTACGGTAGGTAATAATGACATCGTGCTGCTCAGCTACAAAATGCTGGGCAAGGGCAAGACCTATACGTTGTCCGGCCCCGGTTATTAAAATTGGAAAGGACATAACTTCTTCAGTTTAAGCGTGAACTGCTCTTACTATAAACAAATGACAAAAGGATTGCAGTGTTTACGCATGGGCGAGAGCGGTCGATCATTTATGCCTGAGGTTAGTTTTGTTGTAGTCATAGCCCATGTACTGACATGGGCTATGTGCACTAATCGTAAATGGTCGGAATCGGTTGGCGTTTATGCTGAGTGCGCTGATATATGGCGATTATGCGTTGCTCTATTTCTGCACTTAAGGGTTTCGCCTCAAGGAAGTCGTCGATTTGGTCATAACTTAAGCCCAGTGCTTCTTCGTCTGTGAGGCCGGGGCGATCGCACTCTAAGTCGGCGGTCGGTGCCTTGGTAACTAAGGCGTCAGGCGCTCCGAGGTGTTGAGCAAGCGCACGCACTTGGCGTTTAGATAAGCCAAACAGCGGCGCTAGATCGCACGCACCATCCCCAAACTTAGTATAAAACCCGGTAATGTTCTCCGCGCTATGATCGGTGCCAACGACTAAACCTTGATGTAGACCCGCTAGCTCATATTGGGCAATCATGCGCTGGCGCGCTTTGACATTGCCCTTAACAAAATCAATTTGACTTTGTGCGGGTAAACTTAAATCACTGCCAGCGAGGCTGCTTAGCACCTGTTCATGCATATGGTCGGTAGCGGGTTTGATATTCACGGTAACACGCTGACTGGGTTGAATAAAGTCGAGCGCCAGCTGCGCCTCATCCTCGTCGGCTTGCACACCATAAGGTAAGCGCACGGCAATGAACTGATATTGTTCAGTATCGTGATCGGCGTTGAGCTCTTCAATGGCAAGCTGGCAAAGACGGCCGCAAGTAGAGGAATCAACACCGCCACTGATGCCAAGCACCAAGGTGCGGCAGTGGGCTTGTTGAAGCTTGTGTTTTAAAAATGACACCCGACGAATAACTTCTTGTTGGACATCAATGCTAGGTTGCACTTTCATTTCGGCAACGATTTCGGCTCGCATAATTCCCCCGCTTGAGCAAGATGGTAAGCAGCTATTATGTAAGCATTTACAAAAAAATTAAAGCGCCGACCTCGGGGTTGCTATTTTGCTTCGCGCTATTCACACGGCGGTGCCATATGTGCCCAGATGGTCAGCTTCTCGTAGAGCGCGTCTGGCTTAAGGGGCTTACTCAAATAATCGTTCATACCCGATTGCAAACATTTTTCCTTGTCGCCCTCCATTGCGTTGGCGGTCAGGGCAATAATCGCAATGTTTTGATGTTGCTCTCCGGCCTTGCCTTGGCGGATTTGAGTGGCTGCTTGGTAGCCATCGAGAACGGGCATTTGGCAATCCATCAGCACCACATCAAAATACCCCGAAGGACACTGTTGCAAGCGTGTTATCGCTTGTTGTCCATCATTGGCAATTTCGTAGTTGCAACCGTGTTTGTCCAATAAGGATGAGGTAACAATTTGATTGACCTGATTATCTTCTACGAGCAAACAGTTAATAGTCTCTGAAAGCTGCTGCGCACCAGTCTCTTCTGAGCGCGTATAACCGCTGAAAATATCAAAGCTAGTTAATGGATGAAACGCCAATCGGAAGTGTTCAAATTCCAGTTGCTCGCTGACTTCATTAGTTTGCTCCATATTCGCTAAGACCAACAGCTGACATTGTTCGCTAAGCGTGCTTTTCAGTCGATGCTGTAACTCGTGGGTATTTTTTAATAGCGGTTCGGCATCGATAATGAGGCGCTCGACGCTTTGGTTAGCCAAATGCTCAAGCAAGTCATTGCCATCCGTAAAGCAGGTGACCTTTGCTCCCATCAACTCACAGTGTTGCCGAGCGAGGGTACTCTCTTGGCGGTCATGACAGAAAATAGCCACATGCTCACCCACCAGGTGTTGAGTGATGGTAGATTGCTCATCGGCTTCCAGTTGAATGAAGAACGTAAATGTACTGCCTTGATCCACAGTGCTTTTCACACTGACATCGCCATGCATGAGCTGACATAGCTGACGGACAATGGCAAGACCTAAACCGGTGCCGCCAAAGCGCCGGGTGGTGGAGCTGTCAGCCTGGGTAAAGGCATCAAATAATTGCGCTTGAGCTTGTTTAGAGATACCAATACCGGTGTCTTGGACACTGCAGGTAAATACCCCATGCTCATCGAGTGTTGCGGTAATCGTTATCTCACCGTCTTCGGTAAATTTAATCGCATTCGATAATAAGTTGGCCAGCACTTGTCGCAGGCGGTTGGGATCACCCTCAACTATTTGCTGTGGTAGCTGATGCGCATCCAGATATAAACGGTTGTTTTGTTGCTGTGCTTTCAAGGCTAGCGACTCAACAACCTGTGACAACACTTGGTGAATATCAAAACTTATGTGTTCAATTTCTACCTTGCCCGCTTCAATTTTAGAAAAATCCAATATATCGTTGATAATGCTTAATAAGGTGTTGGCAGAAGAGCGGGCTAGTTGCAGGTGATGATGCTGCGAGTCATTTAATGTGCTGTGATCCAGTAGCTCTAACATGCCCAATACGCCATTCATCGGCGTACGTATTTCATGACTCATACTGGCAAGAAACTCACTTTTTACGAGCGCCGCATGCTCAGCTTTATTTTTCGCGTTGCGAAGGGCAATTTCCGTTAGTTGTCTTTCGTGGTTGGCATAGACACCACCGATGATATTAGCGATAGCAATAAGAAAGTTTTCATCATTCTCACTCCACACACGCGGTTCATGAAGCTGTTCTGCGCACACCACGCCGACCATGCCATGGCGCCCTGGGATGGCACAGTCGAGAAGCGCATGAATATTGAGCGGCTGCAGATAGTCCTGTAAAAACTCCCTGGTCAGCGGATCGTTGTGGGCATCACTGATGCTTAATACCGCTCGCTTTTGTATCGCGCTAAAGTAAGTTGGGTATTGCTCACCGACTAATACACCGCTCTCGCTATGGCTGTTTTTCTCTTGCTCGTACAGTGACAGTAAATGCATTTCTTGATGGGCATCGTCAAACAACCAGATACTGACCCTATGGGTGTTTAAGGTGCGGCTGACCATGCGGGTGATAATGTGTTTAGCCGCGTCTAAATCACCATTGAGAATCGCGTCATCGACCGTGAGCCCTGCTAAAGCGCTATTACGTTGTGCTAATTGCTGTTGTGCGAGCTGGCCGCGCTTTTCGCCATCTATATCTTGGGTAGAGCCAAAGATGCGAATACAGCGTTGCTGGTCAAACTCCGCTTCACCGCGCACGCGTACCCACTTTTTAGCACCTTGAGCTGTGACTATCTGTAGCTCAGTACAAAACGGCTGACGGTCATTGATAGTGCGAGTAATAAGCGTATTTAGCTGGGATTGGGAACTGGGTGTGAAAAAGTGAAAAAGATTATCTGCGGTGATCAGGTAGCTGTCATCGACGCCATGAATCTCGCGGTTCACTTTGGACCAGAACGCGCGGTTAGTATCGTTATTTAGCTCCCATGCGCCAATGCGTGCCTGGGTACTCATTGCTTCGAGCATTTGTTTATGCGTCAACAGCTGCTTACTGATTCGTTGCTGCTCAGTGATGTCGCTAGCAACCATATAAATCTTGCTATTCTCTTGATCCAGAGCCAAGTTAATACGGCACAGCAGCTGTTTGTGTGAGTGGGTACGCAAGTAGCAATCAAATTGAGTTTCATTGTCCTGCTGGCCCAACTTATCAAATTGTTGTTGTACGCGCTCTTTATCATCACAGGCGACAAAGTCGAGCAGCGGCTTGGCAAGTATTTCACTGGCTGTAAAGCCTAAGCCCCGGTATATGCGTGAGTTGGCGCGTTCGAAAAAGCCATGTACGTTGAGAATAGCCATAAAGTTAGCGCTGAGCTCAAAGAAGCGCTCGATCTCTTGCTTAGCATGGCGTAGTGCCGCCTCAGTCGACTTTTGTGAGCTAATATCTAAGTGCGTGCCAATCATACGTTTTGGTCGACCATCGTCGCACCATTCAATGACTCGGCCGGTATCCAGAACCCACACCCAATGGCCTAATTTATGACGCATTCGGGCTTCACATACATACTGTTCACTGTGTCCCTGCCAGTGTTGCTCCAAACGTAGTCCTGATTCTTTTAAGTCATCAGGGTGGGTGTGATTGAGCCAAGTATCAATATTAATGGGGGTGAGTTCTTCGAGCTCATAACCAATGATTTGCGCCCAACGCTCGTTAAACGTCACTTCGCCGCTTTGTACTTGCCAATCCCAGGTTCCAACACCGATATTTTCAACGATCAATGCTAGGCGCTGACTCTTTTCAAGTATTTCTGCTTGTGTCGCCTTCTTTTCGCGCAAATCTTCAATGAGTAGCCACACAAAAGGTTCACCCTGAGCATTGGTAAATTGCACCCCATTCACATTCACCGGGAAGGTACCGTTGTTTTGCCACAGAGCTTCTCCCGCAACAATATGTTGACCATGGCGCAATTGATCTAAGGCCGGTACTGTGCGCTCGTTGAAGCGCAGAGTGTTGGCGAAGTGTTGTTGTTTTAGCTGTTGTAAGTGGGTGTCGAGCGAGTTTAGTAAGGCTTTATTAGCATTGATATAGCGGCCCGTTTTGGCATCACATAACGCGATACCTAGCGGAAAAAGGTCGAATAACGCTTGAAGACGCTGCTCATTGACCATGAGTTTTAAGAATAAGGCTCGAAGCCAAGCTAAAAACAGTACCACTAACAAGGCGGTTAAAATAATCGCGATGCGCGCATAGCCAAAGCTCTCCCACGGAGGCTGCCAGCCCCCTTGCGGTTGAACTGCCAAATACCAAGTATCATTAGGTAGACTAATCGATAGTTCAATGGGGTCGCTGTAGCGAATAGCGGTATCGCCAAACATGTGTTTATCTGGATTACGCTTATACAAGGCGACATTGAATTGTTCTTGTAACTGCACGAGTCCGCCATTGCTATAGACCTTGTTGGCGTCGAGCACGACCGATATTAGCCCCCAAAATTCTTGTTTCGGCTGCTGCAGATAAATGGGCAGTCGAGCAACAATACCAACACCGCCCTGCACTAAATTAACGGGGGCATCAATGACTATTTCTCCACCTTCTTTAGCGGCCAAGGCTGCATCACGTTGACTGGGGGTGGCCATATAATCGAGGCCAATGGCTCCCTCATTACCCTTGAGAGGGTAGGTCATTCGAATAACCATATCAGGTGCTGCACCTATGGTGCGCAGTTCTTTAGAACTGGTAAACAAGCTTTGTGCAATGACACTGAATTGTTGTTGGTTGAGGTTGGGCTGGGCAGCGATGGCCGGTATTAATCCGCGTACAAGTTGAATATTGGCGGTCATCAGTGCTTGTAATTGGCTGCGATAACTTTGCGCTACTTCCCGCACATCTTGGCGATATTGTTGCTCAGCTTTTTGATAATTGAGGTGATCGAGAAATACAGCCACAGCCAAGGTTAGGGCTATTAGGCCGTAAAAGGCAATGGCATAAAAGCGGCTTTTCGAAGCTGGTGGCATGGCTGCAGATAGTCGATGGTTGAACAACACCTTAAACTATAGTGCAGTAGCGAGGCTTGTCTAATTAATATATCAGCTAAGGTGCTGATTTTTCGGGCATAGGAACAATGCGCCCAGGTTTTGGGCGCATCATCAAAAGAGTTTAGCTATCGCTTACTTGGCGATCCCAAAACTGCGCTTTTGCTCTGTGCAGTTTACGGTAGCCATCGAGTAGTGCGTGGTGCTTTTTGAAGCCCTCAAGTGCTAAGCCTGGGAAGCTAAGCCCGTGGAATTGTATCCGCGCTTCTGCTATTTCAATCGCGAGTTCAACATTGTCAGCACCAAACATCAGCGCCAATGAACTTTGATAAGTGCTGTACGCTCGTTGTTCGTCATATTTGATTTCCAAGACCGCTTTTAAGCAGCGGAAGAAGCGAATTCGCTCTGGGCTAATTTGATCGGTATGCAGAATCCACTCGACCCAATCAATGGCTTCCTCGCTTTGTGCGGCAAGGCATAGATGCGCTTTCAGCTCGCCGATGCGCAGTGTATGCCAAGGCGTGTCGGCATCAGTCACCACACCGATAAATTCGGCAGCGCGGATAATATCGCTATGTCCTGCTTCTTCTAAGCGGTCGTAGATTTCCAGCCATTGTTCGGCGTCGTATTGATCCAGTGACAGGAAGTCTTGGCGGAATTTAGCGCCTTCATTATTGTTGCGCCAGATGAGCTCATCCACAGGGTAAATATCGGATAAACCGGGTACCAAGATACGACAGGCGTACACGTTTAAGTGCGTGTAATCCATGATGTAGATGTCGTAGCCCATGTCGTGGATCAGATCCGTACAGAATTGGTACTCTTGTTCGGTGTTGCCGCTGAAATCCCAGTGCACAAAGTCAAAATCGGCTTGGTCACGGAAGAAGTCATAGGAGATCAGGCCGCTGGAGTCGATAAAATGTAATTCGATATTTTCTGCTGACGCTACTTCGTCGTTATCGAAAGTGGCGCATTGGAATACGTCAAGTTGGTCAAGGCGACGGCCTTGAAGAAGCTCAGTAACGGTACGCTCTAACGCCACTTCAAATGACGGGTGAGCACCGAATGAAGCGAACACCGAGCCATCAACTGGGTTGATTAGGGTCACACTCATAACCGGGTATTTACCGCCCAACGACGCATCGGCAATGCGTAAATGAAAACCATGGCTACGTAGCTCTTCACAGGCTTGGTGAATCTTCGGATATTGCTTAACCACTTCTTCAGGCACTTCGGGTAGGCAAATTCCTTCAGCGATAATTTGGTTTTTAATGGCGCGCTCAAACACTTCTGAAAGGCCTTGCACGCGAGCTTCATATTTGGTGTTACCGGCACTCATGCCGTTAGATACAAAGATGTTGCCGATGACATTGACGGGGATGTAGGCAATTTCTTCATCGCGCACACGGGTGTAAGGCAGCGCACAAATACCGCGCTCGGTATTGCCGGAGTTAAAGTCATAAAGGTGAGATGGAGTGAGTTCGCGCTCAGGGTCAAAATAGTCCCATAGCTGCTCATTCATCAAACCCTCTGGCACTTGTTCGCCATCAACAGCAAACCACTTTTCACTGGGGTAGTGGGTGAATTCGGCGTTCGCGAACTCTTCGCCTAAGTAAAAATCGGCGAAGAAGTAGTTGCAGCTTAAACGCTCAAAATACTCGCCTAGTGCCGACGCTAAACACGCTTTATCGGTAGCCCCTTTACCATTAGTGAACATCACCCCACAGTCTTTATCACGGATGTGGACCGAGTAGCAGTTAGCCACTGGGTTCAGCCACAAAGCCTCCTCCACATTGATATCTAATGCCACGAGTTTGTTTTGCATGGTAGAGATAGACGATTCTAAGTCTCTGTCTTTACCTTTGATAAAAGTCTGTTCAGTCATAATGTTCTCAATAAAGCGACACGCAGTTGATTGCGAAGAAATCTTACTATGGCCGTTATTATATCGGTAACTTGCCTTTAACACGAACAAAGCTTAAAAAATGTCATACACTAGCTGTGGGCAGAATAACAATAAACTCGATATGGACAGATTATGTTGATGTGGATTAAGCGCTTAGCGATAGCAGTCATTGTTTTGCTACTTCTGGTAACGGCACTCCTTTATGCCATTTTATATCTCAGTTTGCCAAGCCTAGATGGTCGCGGTCAAAGTCAGAGTATTGATAAAGTGGTGACGATAAAGCGCGATGCGCTAGGGCAAGCCATTGTCGATGCTCACTCAATGACCGATGCCGCATATGGGCTGGGTTTTGCCCATTCGCAAGACCGTTTCTTTCAAATGGATTTACTGCGGCGTAATGCGGCGGGCGAACTCAGTGCGCTTTTTGGTGAGGCCGCTTTGCCATTGGATAAGAAAATGCGTTTCCATCAACTGCGTCAACGCTCAAAGCGCATTTATGCTCAGCTTAAACCGGCACAACAGCAATTGCTTCAGCGTTATAGCCAAGGCGTGAATGATGCCCAGCAGGCGCAGAGTTTAAAAACCTTTGAATACTTGTTAGTGGGCGCCGATATTGAGCCTTGGCAGCCAGTCGACAGCTTATTAGTGATTTACAGCATGTACCTCGATTTACAAGCCGGTACTTTTGCCCGTGACATGGTGCTAGAGCGTATCGAGCAGCAGTTTGGTGCGCCAATGCGACAGTTTTTAACTCAGCCTTCATCCTATCAATCTGCGCTCGATAACAGCGAACTCTTGGCACCACAGATGACGATTCCATTGCTGCCGGCTTCAGCGCAGCATGCTCAGATACGGGAAATCATTCCTAGTTTGGAAGTGGGGAGCAACAATTGGGCTGTGTCGGGGGAGTTAACCACAAGCGGCCAACCTATGGTCGCCGATGACATGCATTTAGGCTTAGCGGTGCCCATTATTTGGTATCGTGCGCAGCTGAATTTTGCCGATACCCAAGTAACAGGCGTATCGTTACCGGGTGCGCCCGCCATTGTCGTTGGCAGTAATAACCACATTGCGTGGGGATTCACCAATGCCTACGTCGACACATCTGATTGGATTCGCCTTAGCGACGACGCTGATTTAGTCGAGGTGCAAGAGAGCATCGCCCTTGATGATGGCAGTGTGCATCAATATCGCTTACTCATGAGCGATTATGGCCCGGTGCGCGAAGTCGTTGGTCAGCGCTACGCGCTTAGTTGGGTGGGTCATTACGATTATGCCTTGAACCTTGATTTAGCTGAACTCGCCACCACCAAAACGGTCACCGAAGCCTTTCAGTTAGCGAATACAGCCGGTATGCCGGTGCAAAATCTAGTGGTTGTTGATGCCCAAGGCCAGCTAGGCTGGCAGCCCATGGGCGCTATTGCAGCACGCACTCAACCTAGTGATACCGCCATCACCGAGCAGCAATTTGAACAAGCTTGGTTTAGTAATGAGCCGCAGCGACCACGCGTGATGAACCCTAAACAGGGGCGCATTTGGACCGCCAATGCGCGTGTTATGTCAGCACAGCAGCATCAGCGCTTTGGTGATGGAGGCTATGCGCTAGGAGCGCGCCAGCAACAAATTCGCGACCGTCTCACTGCACGTGAACAGTTTGATGAGCAGGCATTCCTTGACCTGCAACTTGATAACGAAGCGCGCTTTTTAGGCAAATGGCAGGCGCTATTGGTGACGACTTTGCAGAGCGAACCTAAGTCCCCATACTTAGAGGCGGTTCGCAATTGGCGGGGCTGTGCATGCACTGATTCCATTGGCTATACCTTAGTTCGCTACTTCCGCAGCGCAGTGATGGACACCGTGTTTGCCGATATTGAGTCGGCGCTAGCACAAGAGTCTTTGTCTCTAGGGCCTATCAAACGCAACCTTGAGCCCGCCACCTGGCAGCTTTTGGCGCAGCCTCAGCGCTGGCAGTTGGGCGATAAACAGAGCTTACTGATACGCAGCTTCGAGCTCGCGATTCAGCGTTTGCGTGACAAATTTGGCGATGATATGCAGCAATGGCAATGGGGCAAAGTGAATGCGTTAGCGCTCAAGCATCCGTTTAGCAAACAGATACCGTTGCTGAGCTCATGGCTGGATATGCCAATTACCCCCGGGTTTGGTGATAGCTTTATGCCCGCAGTGCAGCGCCCAGAATTTGGCGCTTCACAGCGATTTATTGCGCAACCGGGGCGTTTGGAGCACGCTATTTTAGCCATTCCTGGTGGTCAATCGGCACATCCGTTGTCTTCGTTTTATCGGGCGGGTTATCAGCAGTTTGCTGAGCATCAAGCGACGTCTTTATTACCCGGTGAGCCTTTGCATCGCATTGAATTTCGGGCTGCTGATTAGGTGACTTGTGTCAGTGTCACTGGCGCTGACGCCGCTAAGGTCGTTTGGTCACGACCGTTGGATTTACTGCGATACAGAGCGTCATCAGCGACGTTGATAACGTCCTCCACGCTCTGCTGTGGTTGCCACTGGCTAAGACCAAAGCTCATAGTCAATGACAATTCGGGGCTTACCTGCCGTGCGTCCATGGTTTTGATGGCACTGCGGATAGATTCTATCCTTGCCGAGGCGGTATCAATATCAATATTGGGCAGGGCAATAATAAATTCTTCCCCTCCCCAGCGCGCGACAACATCGCTGGCGCGAGTGTGTTCAAGTAATGTTTGCGACAGTGCTACCAGCACTTTGTCACCGACTTCGTGGCCATATTGGTCGTTAATCTGCTTAAAATAATCGATATCGCCGATAGCGACACACATGGGTTGCTCTGCTGTGCTGCAGCGATTGTGTAACTTCAACATAAGCTCTTTGGCAAAGCGTCGATTATATAATCCGGTAAGAAAATCTTTGGCAGCCATATCTGCCAGCGTGGAGCGTTGTTCTAGGGTGATACGGCGGATCAGTGCAAGGGTATAAATCATCGGTACTCCGGCAACAAGAATGTTAGCGACCTCGATATAGCGTAAAAACTCACCATACGCATAGGGATAGGCAACACCGGAGAACAAAATGTATATGGCAGCAAATATAGCGATCAAGGTCAGGCTGAAGCCCACTGCACTACCCATTCGCATTTTATAATCAACCATTAAAATACATGAGACACTCCATAGATAAAACTGAAAGCCCGTTTCCGTGCCCATAAAGGCACAGGCGGCAATTGAATGTACCACTACCTCAACGCTGACCACCCTTAACCCCCAACTTTGTCGGTTATTTTTAATTAACCAAATCCCGAGTAGCCAGCTTAAGGTACTAAATATGTTCAAAATCGCTAAAGGAGTCGCGCCGATGACATAAAAGCCTGGGATCAGAGCAGCGTGAATCACGGCAGCGAAGATAGCAACGCGTACAATAATCTTAAACTTGAGCTCTTCAACCTGCTCAAAAATACCTTCAGCTGAGTGTGTATTGCTGGGTAGCTTCTGCAATGGACGACCTACTGCCGATGAAAAATCGTATGACTATTGAGTATAGTGCATAAGGGTAATTTTGTTAGGCTGGCAACTATATGATTTATATGGCTATTGATAGTTGTTAACAAGTCATTGGGTACTGTTACCGCCACAAAGTGACGCCGCCAAAAGCGCGAATATGAACTAAACTGCAGACAATTGCGTTCTCTACAGTAATAACAACACCATCAACAGGACAAACAATGAAATTACCCTCGTTATTTACAGCGGCAGCGGTGGCGACCACCATGAGCGTCTCACTTCAAGCTGAAGAAGTAGAAATAAAAACTCAGCAATTGAGCGAACACATTCATGTTCTTTTCGGTCAAGGAGGCAACATAGCCGCGCACGTAGGTAAAGATGGCACCTACATCATTGATGACCAATTTGCCAAGTTAGCCCCAAAAATAAAAGCAGCGCTGAAAAATCTCAACCCGAATGCGCCTGAGTTTGTGATCAATACCCATCACCATGGTGACCATACCGGCGGCAACGAAGTGTTTGCCCAATCTGGTGCCCATGTGATTGCCCACCACAATGTTCATAAGCGTTTGCAGCAAAAGCATGGTGAGGGTTCACAGTACTTACCCAAGCTAAGCTTTGGCCAAGACTTAACATTACATTTTAACGGCGAGCATGCTAGAGCGGTACACTTTGCCCATGCGCATACCGATGGCGATGCGGTGATTTTTTTCGATACCGCCAATGTCGTGCATATGGGCGATATCTACTTTAATTTAGGTAGCCTGCCTTTTGTTGATGTGGATAGCGGAGGCAGTGTGGACGGCATCTTAGCTGCGGTTGAGCAAGTGATGACACAAATAGATGACTCCACTCAGGTGATCCCAGGGCACGGGCCTATGAGCAATAAAGCAGGGCTGCAGAGATATTATCAGTTGCTCAGCAAAGCGAAATCACTGATGGTGGCTGCGATTGATGAGCATCAAGACCTCGAGTCAGTATTGGCGGCAGACCCACTCGGGGCGCTTGAGCTTGAATACGCCAACTGGTTACCCAAAGAGCGAGTAACCACCCTATTTTACCGTAGTTTAACCATTGAGAATCATGGGCATTAATATGAATGCTTAGTTAACAAATGTGAATGGTTAATTTATACTCGTTGTTCCTACAGTGAAGTAATTAAGGAACAACGAGGATGAACGATAATAACCTACCTGATTTAACCGCCTCGGTAGGCAAGAAAAAAGGACTTATCATTTCTGTCATTGCCATGGTGTTAGCCGTATTTTTGGTAATGAGTGCGATGTACACCGTTGATGAAGGCCATGTTGGCATCATTAAACGCTTTGGCGAAGCCACCGAACAAGTGAATCCGGGGCTACACACCAAAATACCTTTCGTCGATAGTGTCGAGATGTTAGAAATCCGCACACGCAAAAACGTAGAAAAGCTGCGTGCGGCTACTCACGAGCAAATGCCCTTAACCGCTGAAGTGAGTATCAACTGGACAGTGATCCGCACCGAAGCTTTTGATCTTTTTAAAAGCTATGGCGGGTTGACCCAGTTCGAAAATCGTATCTTGGACCCGAAGCTTCGCTCGGCAACAAAAGATGCGCTGGCGCGTTACAAAGCAGAAGAGCTGATTCAAAACCGCTCGCAAGTTATCGCCCGTATTGAGGAGCTGTTACTTGATGAAATGAAAGCTTATCCGGTGAAGTTAGACTCGGCGCAAATCGAAGACTTGGTATTGCCGCAAAAATACATCCAATCTATCGAGACCAAGCAAACAGAAAAGAACCTTGCGGCGGCTGAAAAGCACCGTCTAGAGCGCCAGAAGCTTGAGGCTCAGCGTGAAGTAAATACCGCAATGGCTCAACGTGATGCCGCAAAAGCAAAAGCAGACGGTAAAGCCTATTCGATTAAAATCGAGGCGCAGGCCGAAGCGGAAGCAATTAAACTAAAAGGTTTAGCGGAAGCTGAAGCGATGCAGAAGAAAGCTGAAGCCATTAAGAATAATGCTACCCTAGTTGAGTACATGCGTGCACAGCAATGGAATGGTCAGATGCCGACTACGGTTATGGGCTCAGACCAAGGTATTCTTTGGAATATGAAAGAAAAATAAGAGAAGCGGCGTTAGCCGCTTTTTTTGTGCAGTTAAGTTATGAATAAACATACCGTACTGGTCACCGGCGCAAGTCGAGGCATTGGCGCAGCAACAGCCCGGTTGTTGGCTGAGCAAGGTTATCAAGTCGTCATTAACTACCTGAATAATCATCGCGCCGCGCATGCACTCGTAGCAGAGATTGAACAAGGTGGTGGCGTAGCGCTCGCCGTGGCTGGCGACGTCAGCCAAGAATCAGAGGTAGAGCGTCTCTTTGCGACCATTGATGAGCATTGCGGCGGCCTTACTCATTTGGTGAATAATGTTGGCATCTTGGCAGCGCAAACCTCGCTGGCAGGGCTCAATGCTCAGCGCATCAATCGCATTTTGAGCGTGAACGTAACCAGTGCCTTCTTATGTGCTCAAGCAGCATTGCTACGTATGCCTGATAACGGCGCTATCGTTAATGTGTCTTCAGCTGCAGCGCGCACGGGTGCGCCCTTTGAGTATCTTGATTACGCAGCATCAAAAGGAGCCATGGATAGCTTCACTATCGGCTTGGCAAAAGAGGTTGCTGCGCGAGGCATCCGCGTCAATGGTGTGCGCCCGGGCGTGATTGCCACTGATATTCATGGCGACGGCGGGGAACCAGAGCGTGTGCATCGTCTTGGGCCGCAGTTACCCTTAGGCCGTTGTGGGTATGCTCACGAAGTAGCACAAGCCATTGCCTGGCTACTCGGTGAACAAGCAAGTTTTACCACTGGCACTTTTATTGAGGTCAGTGGTGGCGCTTGAGGCCGTTATTGCTGGTCAGGCTTGCCTAAGCTCAAGGCGATAACTATCCCTGCTAATAAGGCACTAGCAATGAAAGTGAAAGCGCCGCCGATAACGCCGTAGACATAAACAAACCCCCAAGCTGCTAAGCCATAACCAAGCACCGAGCTCAGCACAGTGAGTGGGGTTTTAGGGTGTTTACGCACTAACCCGGTGGCGGCCAACAGTAGCATCGAGACACACACGAGTATTATTAGCTTCATACTTGTTGCTCCTGATTAACAAGCTGCGACTGAGTTGCAGCGCCTTTATAGAGGCGTCTAAGGGCGTAGTAGCAACCCAAGCCAATAGCAAAAAAGCCGATATCAACACTACTTACCAATAAGCTGCCAGCATTAAACACGTGGTTTTCAGAGAGTAAAACGTTAAGCGGTAGCACCAACAACGCTAAGCTGCCTATGCATGCTAATGTCGCTTGGAAATAGCGATGATAATGCCAAGGTAATGCGCCCAGCAGTAACCAGAGCAACCATGAATAGAAAAACAGCGGGCCGATAACGGCATTGTGCGCGGTGGGTGGAACATAGGCATTGATGAGCACTTGCGCCGGAAATAGTAACATACAGGCCAGTGCTAAGCCGCCACAGCTGCCAATGATAAAGCGATTCCAGCGCTGATAAGCTTTGTGGCTTAAGCTCGGGTTGTTGCCTCGAGCGCGTTTACTTAACCACATCATGATCCCTGACAGTGGCAATAGTGCTGTGGTTAAGCCCAGTGCAGTCCACACGAGCTTGATAAAAATCCCACCGAAATTACCAAAGTGCAAGGGAAACAATAGCTCTAACACTTTGATGGACACGCCGGGGATATCGCCAAAGCTACTCATTGATTTTATGTACTCGCCATCGCCGTGATAATGCAGTAACTGCGAGGCCACCGACTCCCCGCCAAGCAAACGTAGATAGACTTCGCTGTTGGCATCGTTATGCGCCATAATCGTGGCATCAAGAATATGGGCATCGGCGAAGCGCTGCTCGGCATCAGCAAGAATATCGGCCAGTTGGGTCGGTTGATACTGATGGCTAATGACTGGCTCAGGAATAGCGGTAAATGTTTCCACCAGCTTATCTTGATCGCCGCCAAAGTTAACCAAAGCGGCGGCTGGCAATAAAATAACCGTGGCTAGGCCAAGGAATGCCCCGGTAAAACCAATCACGCCATGAAAGAGACTTCCCCAAATCCCCATGATTTTGTGCCCGTCACTTACCCACACACTGGTCCCTTTATGGCGGCGAAAGGTAAACAGTTGCCGCAAAAACTGACGGTGGATAAACAGCCCGGTGAGCGTCGACACCAACAGCGTCAAACCTAGCACCCCTGTGAGTATTAGCCCAATCGGTCGGCCGAGATGTAAGTCGGCATGAAAGTGGCCAATAAAGCTGGCAGCATCTGTTTTGCGTTCAGCATAGAAGGTTTGGCTCGGACCATAGTAAGTCGATTGCAACGCCAAAGTGTTGGGGTGAAATTGAAAAACGTGCGCCACAGCCTGGTCGTAATTGTCATCACCATGATGCGATTCAAATAACAAGGTCAGTAAATGAGTGTTATGGCCGCTAGGCAGATACACATGAATATTTTCACCGAATGGTGCGGGTACTTGCTCATGGTATTGGTTCACAAGCTCAGTGATTGCTTGCGCTGGTATTTTTGGAGCCTGCTGAATTTCGGGGTTCGCCCATATTTTCAGCTCAGGGCGACTCAATACCGCAATAGCACCACTAAAGGCGACAATAAATAGCAATACAGCGGTAATAACTCCCACCCAACTATGGATATTAAAGAGCTTCTTGATGGTTAATGATTTCATCCTGTTGCTCCTGTTAGGGCGATAAAACTCAATACGCCATGAATAACTATCAGCAGTACCATTACTGCCAACGGATGCCATGCCTTTTCCGCCATATATGCGTACATAAATAGCGCTGTCCAAATAAGCGGAAACAGCATAATTGGCATGAGAATTTGCTCGCTCATGGCAAAAGGTAAATAGGTTGTCATGCCCGGAATAATCACTACCGAGGTGAGCAGTGCCAACACGCAGGCAAGAAAGTGCCGACGCTTGGTGGCACTGAAGGTGCGTTTTTTTGTCATATTATTGCCCCTTGAGCGCGGCGCTGGGCCGCGCGATGAATGCCTAACTAAAATTGTGCTTCGAAGCGCACACTGAAGGTGCGCGGAGCGCCTAAGGTTTGGTTGCCAAGTCCCGCTGGGGCTAACACAACATATTGCTCATCAAGCGCATTTTGCACTAAGGCATACACACCATAATGCTGCCATTGGTAGCCGACACGGGCATTGACCAGCCAGTGGGCGTCATTGCGTGGGTCTAACCCCTGCTCTAAGGGTGTGGATAGGCGTTGGGAGCTGCCGGTGTAGCTGGCATTCACATTGGCGACCCAACCTTGATGAGAGAAATAATCAACTCCCATTAGCGCAGTCCATTGCGGCGCACCGGCGAATTCGCGTCCGCTGTAATTGGTCTCAATGCCATTAAAGAGTTGCACGAAGTCGTCAAACTCTGTTTGCGAATAACCAATACCGCCATAGAAGCGAGTGCTTGGGTTGAGCGAGTAACTTAATTCGGTTTCAAAACCTTGGACATGGGACGCGCCAACGTTGCGAACCTCACGATCATATTGGTTACTGGATAGATAGACATCAACTTGCTGGTCTTCCCAGTCCAAATAAAAGAGGTTGGCGTTGAGTACTAATGCGTCGTCAAGCCATACGGAACGCATTGCTAACTCGTAGTTCCAAGTGTATTCAGGGTCGAACGTAAAGGGCGTCGACTGGGCGATATTAGTGCCCACACCACCTGAGCGATAACCGCGTTGCACTGTAAAACTAGATGATACGTCGTCATTGAAGCGATACGTAGCGCCCACTTTGGGCAGCCAAGCATCAAAGTCAGCGTCTTCAACAGGCTCGTCGCCTGAGGCGTCGGCGGCCATCGCGTATAATTGCTGATTAATGCCGCCAATCAGTTGTGCCAGCATGGGATCAAACGCATAGTCACTGGGTTGTGGTAGCGCTTGCTCGGTGCGTGCACTGATACTGATATCGGTGGTGTTGCCGTTTTCCTGTTGTTCGCGGTCATAGCGTAGGCCAACGAATACGTCCCAGTGGTTGTTTAGCTCATAGGTAAAATCAGCGAACAAGGCGGTGGTGGTGATCCCTTGCACATAATGGGCTGACTGGCTAATAAACAAGGGGTCAGCGCCACGGTATAATTGCAGAACTTGTTCGGCTAACACAGCGGGTAGTCCCAGCCCGCCAAACTCAGGGGGGGCTGTCAGTAACGTGCGTACACCCAGCTGCTCAAAGGTGACACCACGCTCGCCACTGCTGATGTCATTAACATCAACATCGGAATAGTAAAGCCCGATCAACCCACTGAGGCGTTCACCATCATAGGTTAAGCGCAGTTCTTGAGAAGTGGTTTTGTCTTCGCGGCGATCGGTGAGTGTTGATTGCGGTCCAACCATCGACGCATCGCCATCCCATTCATAGCCATACTTTGAGTTAGAGTAAGTAGTGATTGCAGTGAGGCGCCAAAAATCACTAAGGTCGTACTGCATATTGAGCGCGTACATGTCGGTATCGGTAAACTCAAAGGTTGGTGAGTCGAGATAAACGTAACGATCAGCAAAGATATCGTTAATCGGATAAGCCGTATTACCGCTTTGTGTCGCTACCCATTCGATGCCTTTTTCGTTTTCGCTGTGCATAAAGCTCAGTTGTGCTTCAAACTGGGGTAAGGCTGTCGGCGTATAGCGTAGCTTAGCGCGATAGAATTCATTGTCGTCAAAGTCCGACTCTTCACCGGTAGCCACATTGGTGTTGTAACCATCGCTATCGCGTTTTTCAGCACTGAGACGAAATGCCAGTTCATCCTCAACCAGGCCACCTCCAAGAGCAATAGCGGCTTCTTGAGCACCGTATTCGCCCATGCCCAGGCGAGCTTTCAAACTGTATTCTTGCTCTGCATCGCGAGTATTCATGACCACCGCGCCTGCTAATGCATTACGGCCTTGCAGGGTCGATTGCGGGCCTCGAAGAACCTCCACCTGGCTGATGTCCCAAGTAGAAAAGCCGCCTTGTTGCATCATTCTGTACGGCACAGGCGCGCCATCGATATACACACTGGCTAAACCGCCAGAACCGCCGCCGGTAACATTAAACGCATCAATGCCACGAATATTAAAGCCTGCACCGTCAGTTCCAGATACGTTGGGGGTACGAGCAAGGACATCATAGAAGGTATTGAGATTCTCACGCTCTACCGTTTGCTCTGTTATTACGGCAACGCTGGTGGAGGTTTCTTGTAGACCGCGATCAATTTTTTGACCACTGACAATAATCTTTTCGATATCCTGAACATCGGCGTGAACGGTTAAGCTGTTTGCTGCACATAACGCCAAAGTAATAGCACTGGCTAAGGGAGCGAGAGCGGGAGAGGACTTCATAATAATTCCCTGTATGAAAAATGAAAATCGTTCGCATTATAGATCTGTTGTGTAAGTACAAACAATAATCATTTGTTCATTTTTTGCTAATAAAGCTGATTAATCGCTAATTTTCTACTTTCAACTCAATAGCTAAGGGATTAATTGTTATTTTTAGAGTGGTAGCACTATTGCAACACCCTCTTACGTCTCAACGCCGAGCACTGGCGAAAATAACTGCGCCGGAACGTCGCGCACACTAAATGACATACTCGTGGCAACCACCGAGGCAAGCACTAACGCAATAGCGATAACGCCGGATACCCCTAGCCAGCGAATAGCAGAGGTTTTACGTCGCACTCGTAACCAGCCCATCACCACTCCAGCACCGCTCACAAAGGTCATCAGCGCGCCAAAGAACGCCCAAATGAGCTTAGTGCCGAGGCCGGCAAAGTTACCAAAGTGCAATGGATCGGCGGTGTCTTTTAGGCGCGGTACTAAGGGCAGCTGCTCGCCTTTTTGAATGCCTAATATGGCTCCTGTTGCCGGGTGCAAATAGACCTTATTGGCGCGTAGACGCAGCAGTATATCGTCGTTGTAACCGCGAATTTGGATAGCTTGATGACTGTGTTGTGGGTAGCTGATATAGCGAATATCCAAACTTGGGAAGGCCTGCTTCGCTGCCTGATAAGCGGCACTCAAAGTGAGCGGCGGGCGTGAGCTCTTTTCATTTTGATTGGCCAATTGGGTCACTGCTGGCGGCGGTGCAACATAATGATCTATCTTCGCCGTTTGTAGGCCGTGTTCAACTAAATACCATAACCCCGTTAGTGCCATCACCAAGATAAACCAGTAGCTCCACAGGCCGAGGAGTTTATGCCAATCGGACCAGCTATTGCGCTTGCTAAGTGTGAGAGCAGCGGGGCGCTTCAAGAAGTGACGCCACCACTGACGGTATACGTAAAGGCTGGACACCAGCAACACCACTAACAGTAAGCTTAAGCTGGTGATGATCAGCTTCCCCGTCCAGCCCATGGATAGGGTCATATGCCAGTTACGCAAGAATCGTGAGATACGCGCCCACGGCCCCTCTCCGAGTAATGCACCGGTGGCACCATCCACATACACGAAGCGAAAAGACCCTTGTATTTTTAACTGAACTTCAGTGGCGAGATAGTCTTGTTTATGGCGAGCTAGATACATCACCTGAGCACCGGGATAATGCGTATTCAAGGTGCGTTCAATGGCGGCAAAATCGGTGTCGCCACTGTCACTGATAGCGCGAAACTGACTATCACTCAGGTACTCAAGCTCGTGACTGAGCGTTGCCAAAGTACCCGATAAACAAGTCACAAAAAGCAGGGCGCCAACAAACAGCCCTGCCCATGAGTGCACATTAAACCACTGCCTAGCGCTCACTGGTATTCCTTAAAAACGATACTTGGCGCTCACATAAATGCGACGAGGCTCGCCAGGGAAGTGCCCTGTACGGGTAATAAAGCCGCTGGATGCATACTCTTTGTCGAAGAGGTTTTTAACCGAGAGCTGCCATTGCCAGTTTTGATACTGGGTTTGCCATGCCATATTGTAAATGGTGTAAGGCTTCACCGGCAATCCACCTAGGCTCATTTGCTCGTCGACATAGTCTAAACCTGCGGAAATTGATGAGTTAAGCTGTGGCAGTTCATAGCGAGTCCAGACTCCCAGCGTGTTTTGTGGCGCATTAGCAAACTTGTCGCTGTCGGGAATTTGGTTGCGAATGCTATCACTGGATTCGGTGATTCGTGTGTCGTTGTATGCATAGCTTGCGGTGATCACCCAACGCTCGGTAATATCTCCCACCACTTCCAGCTCAATCCCCTTACTTTGCACTTCTCCCAAGGCCACCAGATCATCGGTGCCATCATTGCCAATATCACCGAGCAAGCTGGGCTGTAAAATATTCTCGCGAACAATATCGTAGGTGGCGATGTTCACCGCGAGGCTGTCATCGAAAAGCTTAGTTCTTAGTCCTAACTCATTGATACGGCTGTGTTCTGGGTCAAACGGGCCACCAGCTGCAGGGTCTTGATTGCTCGCGCTTTGCGGCACAAATCCGGTACCGTGCAAGGCATAAGGGAAGAACATGTCATTGATGTTATAGCTGGTGCCGAGACGATAAGTTATATCGCTGTCGGAGAACTCGGTGTGATTAAGCTCATCACGGTCTTCAAAGTGATCGTAACGTAGCCCTGCAGTCACACTCCATTGGTCGGTTAAGTCGACTTGGTCTTGTGCATAGACCCCCCAACGCGTCAGCGTAGTCGCGCTCAAGCGAGAGGCAATGGCGTCCATGTTATAGTCGGCGCGTGAAGTCAGGCCATACTCAGGGTTGTGTAGGTCGAGCCCGGGCACGGGGCCGCCTTTACTTTGTTGCCGTGCAGTACGGTAGTCGCCAGCGAAGTCATGCTTATACCAATCACTACCAAGCAGTATTTGATGCTGCGTATCGCCAAGTTGCAACTCAGCAATAGCGTTGGCTGTTAGACTAAAACCTTCATTTTCGCGTATTTGATCACGAAATTCGCGATGGCTCCAGTCAGCCACGCCGTCGTTGTCAGTATCGACTAGGCCGCGAGGCTCATGGTAATTCTGTAGTTCCTCGTTGTCGAAGTAACGTGCGATGATATCCATTCGCCAAGTATCATTTAGGTCATGTTTTATAATGGCTTGATAAACATGGGCCTCAACGTTTTGAAAATCAGTCGCTTCGTTGTGATTCCAACTAATATCGGTGACGAAGTTACCTTGTTCGTCTACAGGAACGCCACGCAAGCGTGCGCCTCCTAGCTCTTGTTCTATATAGGTATACTGTAGCGTCAGCTCGGTATCGTGAGTGGCCAGCCAGGTATAGCCCAGATCGACAATGGTGTTGTCGGTGGTGGTGTTGGCGCGAAAGGGCTCTTCGCTATCACGGTATAGACCAACGCGATAGGCATGAGCGTCGGAGTCACTGATGGCGCCGGTGCTTTCAAACGCTCCGCTAAGATAATCATCATTACCTACCTCTAGTTCTACCGTGGTTTGCTCACTAAACTGCGGCTTTTTAGTCACATAGTTGATAATGCCGCCTGGGTTACCACTGCCATACACTGCGCCAGCTGGCCCTTTGAGCACGGCGACTTGTTCAATATTAAATAGCTGGGGAACGGCAAAACCATTAAATGGGTCGCCCTTTACACCATCATAGAGAATTTCGTCTTGGCGAAAGCCGCGAAAGGTCACCCCTGAATAACTAAACGCATTAACGCCGGCGATATTGCTGTATAAATCGGTGATCTGCCGTGCAGCTTGATCGCTTATTAATGCTTGTGGCAGTACCTGAATCGACTGTGGAATTTCTTCCAAAGGCGTATTGGTGCGGGTACCGAAACTTGACTCTGTTGGCCGATAAAGAGAAAACGCGCGACCAACTACCTCAATTTTCTCTATGGTATCGTTATTCGCTTGATCTTGCTCGGTGGCCGTATTGGCAAGAGTAAGAGCCGGTAAAGAGCTAATTACAGCTAAGAAAATGGAACAGTAGCGCATAGTTATTGTAGTAAGTAAAACTGAAAACAGAACTTAAGTATAATGAAAATAATTATCACTTACAATGTGGTTGTATAAGGCTTATATAAAATTGAGCAATAGTTAGGAGCACTCTCGATGCTTTATCTTTGCTCTGAAAGCGATAAAAATCTCAATTTATTTAGATAGTTACTATGTGGTTGTGATAGAGAGAATCACCGTTGTTTGTTGATGATGTAGGCGCAGCTTGTATAAATAAAGTAACACTTTATTGATCTTTTATTATCGTTACCGACGTAGTTGAGTTTGCTGTCTCACTTAAAAAAAAGGAAAGCAAACGTGAAAGACTATCTGAAATTAACGCTTATAGCAGGTTTGTTGGCGCTTACTACTGCTTGTAGCGATGATGATGACAACGATACTGCTGTCGTCGAACCGCCCGAAGCGCCCATTACTACAGTGGTTGATGTTGCCGCTGCGTCTGAGGATTTTGAAACCCTGACCGCTGCACTTCAGGCCACCGGGCTAGACGCCACTCTCAGCGACACTGACAGTCAATTTACAGTATTCGCACCCACTGATGACGCTTTTGCCTTGCTTGGGCAAGAAACCATTGATGCCTTGCTTGAGGACCCTGATACCCTCTCGGCGATTCTCACTTATCATGTTTTGGACTCTCGGATCAGCTCAAGTGCCGCAATTGATGCCGCAGGCTCAACTATTGCGACAGTCAATGGTGCAGCATTGGGCTTGTCTTTATCTGGCGACGAGCTATTGGTCAACACGGCAACCGTGACCACCACGGATATTAGCGCCAACAACGGCGTGATCCATGTGATTGATGCGGTATTGACGCCGCCACAATCGCAACCGCAGCAGCCAACGATGAATATTATTGAAACAGCGGTTGCTAGCGACGACTTCACCACCTTAGCGGCGGCCCTTGAAGCGACTAATTTGGTCGCAACCTTGAGTGACGAATCGCAGGAGTTCACTGTTTTTGCTCCGACTGATGCGGCTTTTGCGGCATTAGGGCAAGCCACCATCGACACGTTACTGGCCAACCCTGAAGTGCTCAAAGAGATTTTGTTGCAGCATGTTGTCAGTGGCTCGGTAGACTCAATCACGGCATTTTCTTTGAATGGCCAACAAGCACAGACGGTATCAGGCAATCAGATAGATATAACCATTGATGGCGAAAACGACACGCTAAAATTTGGTGATGCCACAGTGACCATGACAGACATCCAAACTACTAACGGTATTATCCATGTGCTCGATACTGTTGTTGTTGGTGAAGTTCAAGTTCCGGCACCAGCACAATCTGTGGTCGATGTCGCCGTCGGTAATGGCAACTTCAGCACTTTGGTGGCGGCTTTGCAAACCACTGGGCTGGATACCACGTTAGCCGATTTAGAGCGTGAATTTACCGTTTTTGCCCCGACCGATGCGGCCTTTGAGCAGCTTGACCAAGCTACTGTCGATGCGCTATTTGCCGACGCTGAAGCGCTATCAGATTTGTTGCTTTATCACGTACTTCCTGATGCCACAGTACAATCAGACGCGGCCATTGCTGTGGCTAACTCAGAGCAGCCGATGATCACCATGGCCAATGGCGATACAGCGACGTTATCGCTGCAAAATGACATGTTGTACATTGACAATGCGCAGGTAACCACCGCCAATGTGGCTGCTGACAACGGTGTTATTCATGTGATTGACAGCGTGCTAATGCCGCCTAGTGAGCAGTCAATCGTGGATGTTGCCGTAGCCGATGGTAATTTCACAACCCTAGTCAGTGCGTTGCAAGAGGCTGGGCTTGAGCAAACCTTGGCAGACTTAGAGCGCGAGTTTACGGTGTTTGCTCCTACCGATGCGGCGTTTGATAAGCTTGACCAAGCGACCTTAGATGCGCTGTTAGCCGATCCTGAAGCGCTTACAAATGTACTTTTATATCATGTAGTTGCTGATGCTACGGTGAGCTCTGATGCGGCCATTGATATCGCTAATTCAGACAACCCAATGGTCACCATGGCCAACGGTGATATGAGCACTTTGTCACTGCAAGATGGAGCGCTGTATATCGACGAGTCGGTGGTGAGCTCGGCGGATTTGGCAAGTGACAATGGCGTCATCCACGTCATCGACACCGTTTTGATGCCCATGCAATAAGTACAACTCAGTGTAGACAGTCGGCCCGCTTATTTAAGCGGGCTTTTGTGCTTGCTGTGGAACAGAGTTAAAAGGTGTCTTTAAGCATAGCCATCATCTCGCTAACACTGAGCTGTGCAGTGCTATCAAAATCACTGAGTAAGGTGTCGGCTAATTCGCGCTTGTGCTGATGCAGGGCGAGAATCTTTTCTTCAATGGTGCCTTTGGCAATGAGTCGATAGATGGTCACTGGTCGTGTTTGCCCCATACGGTGAACGCGATCAGAAGCCTGTTGCTCCACCGCTGGGTTCCACCAAGGGTCCATATGAATAACATAGTCGGCCGCCGTGAGGTTCAAGCCTGAGCCACCGGCTTTAAGGCTAATTAAGAACACTTCCCCTTGGCCTTGCTGGAAGGCCTCAATACGTGCTTTGCGCGCAGCGGCTGGGGTGCTGCCGTCTAGATATTGATAGGCGATGCCACGGCGCTTAATATGCGCTTCCAATAACCGCAAATGGCCGACAAATTGGCTAAAAATAAGTGCTTTATGATGATTCTCAAGTAGCTCCTGTAGTAGTTCATCAAGGGCTTCGAGTTTACTACTGGTTAAGGTGCTTTGTGGCATTGCTAATTGTGGGTGACAACTAGCCTGACGCAACTTAGTCAACTGCGCCAACATTTGGATGCGTTGTTCACCGGGATTATCGAGCTGTTCTAGTTGTTGCAGTTGCTCAAGGGCCTGCTGGCGCAGCGCTTCATAAAAATGCTGTTCTTCGTCGCTCAATGGTACTAACTGGTTAATTTCAGTCTTTTGCGGCAGCTCCTGCAAAACTTGCGACTTTAAGCGGCGTAGCATAAAAGGTTTGATCAGTTCCTTGAGCGCCCGGCGTGCCTTTAAGGCCTTGGCCGGCTCCTGCTCGGCATTATCAATGACGTGGGTAAAGCGGCGACTAAAGCGTTTTAAGTTGCCCAGCAAACCAGGGTTAATAAAGCGAAACAAACTCCACAATTCGGTGAGGTTGTTCTCAATGGGGGTGCCTGTGGTGATCAGTTTAAATTCGCCTTTTAGGGCGTACGCAGCGCGAGTGCGTTTGGCCAGCGGGTTTTTTAACGCCTGAGCTTCGTCGGCAATAATGCTATGCCAGCGGATGGGCTCAAGTAACTCAATATGACGCTGTAGTTGCTGGTAGCTGATCACTAAACCATCGCCGGCGCCAAGCGCCTGAACTTTTTGAGCTCTGCTCTGGTGATCTTTTAGTTCTGAGAATTGTGTTAGCGTTAAGGTCGGAGCGAAGTGCTGCGCCTCTTGCTGCCAATTAAAGCACACCGAGGTAGGGGCAATGATCAGCGCTGGGCCATCCCCGGCGCGGGCAACTAACACCGCCAAAGCCTGCACCGTTTTACCTAAGCCCATATCATCGGCTAAACATCCTCCCGCACCCCAGTGGGCGAGACGCATGGCCCAGTCAAAACCTTGCAATTGATAATCGCGTAAATGTGCTTGAAAGGTGCTGGGGAGTGGCGGCTGTAACGTATTGGCTTCACGCATGCGGCGATCTAATTGCTCCCACCCAGGCACAGTTTGCATGCGCATACCTGTGGTATGGTCGCGAATTAAGCGGCTGGTTAGCGGGTGATATAAGCCCTGATCTGCCGCCCCGCTGAGCACTTCGAGCTGCTGTTTGAGCTGCTCGCTGAGCGCCACAATACGATTATCTTCCAAGGTAATAAAGCGCCCCCCACTCGTGGCGAAAGCGGTGATCAAAGCTTGCCACTCCAGCACCTTACCATCGTCCAGTGTGGCGCTGCCGGTAATATCAAACCACTCATTTTTTTGGCTGATACTGAGTTGTAAATGCTCACTTTTTAGTGGCTGTGTTAGGGTAATAGCTTTTCCTCGCGGCCAGCGCAGCTTGAGCGGTAAATCAGGGTGTTGGTTGGCTAACGCCAATTGCAATTGCTCTAAAGTGACTAACGCAGGTTGCCAATCGGGTTGTGACAAGCTGGTGTCGGTCATGGCCTGGAAATCACTGCAATGCTCATCGAGTTGCTCGAGCAAACGTTGTTCGTAGGCGAGATCGCGCTGTAGAGCAATACGCTTGCCGTCAATATGAGCACTGACATTGCGGCTGCCCACCCCTGGCTTCATGGTTGGGCCATGCTCGCCAAAAGGCATCACTACGCAGTCGAACTTTAACCCCGACGCCAAAGGGGTAATATTGATCACCAATTCAGCAGCGGGTTCTGTTTGTATGAGTGCTTCGCCGATGCCATCGATGTCTGACTCGATGTTTATCAATGGCGCAATGGCGCGGATGCTTTGCAGTGCTTTTGCTTTCGCGTGACTGGGTATGGTGAGCCCCGCTTCGCCAACGATATTAACCACTTGCAGATGCTGTTGCTGAAAAATGGTGAACTCACACACCCCAGGGCGAGGCATACGTACCGAGGTAAGTGGCGGCTCTGCCTGATAAATCTGGGTGGGCAACTGGGCGATACTGAGGCTAAGCTCCTCGCCATGGGTGACGATGCGGAGGCTAGGCTCGCGCTGCACCAGCTCCAAAGCATGGCCTTGCTCATCAACAATATTGTCGGCGCCGACGGCACAGGGTAGGGCGCTGGCAAGGGGTAAATGGTATTCTTTGCTGCGGTAGAAGTCATGGCCGGTGCGCACGTCGATTTGGGCGCAGATAGCCTGGTCTTGGTGGCTCAGGTTAAAGCTCTGAGGCTCTTTATGCAGGCGCTGTAACGACACGGCTTTGCCTTTACTCCAACCATGTTTACTGCGTTTTTGTTGTTTTGGTTTGAGTGTTGCTGCAAAACGCTCAGAGGTTAATTGCCATACTAACCGAGTGTCTTCATCGCGTGTGTTGTCAGTTTGAGTATCGAGTGCAAGCAGCTGTTCAAGGGCGATATCCCAGCTTTCTTGGCTTCGGAGTAAATGCGCAATATTGATGGGAACGTCGGTAGATAAGTCGTCAAACTGCTGTAAAAATGCGCCAAATAGCTGGCATTGGCTATGTTCGAAGAAGCGTTGAGCTGGGTCTTTGAGCGCTAATAACCACGGCTCCGGTGATTGCGAACTCCAGCGGTACGCTGCCAGCGCAAACACCACATAAAGCTGATAATTCAACTCCCCTTTGCGACAGAACCCCAAGTAATCGGCGCGAAATTGGTAACTATCACGGCCTTTGAGATGATGCATAAAGCGCCTTAAAACCAACTCGATAGTCAGTGCAAATTCGCTGCGTTGCTTGTCTTGTTGTTGGTGATCCAGTTGCTGCTCTAGGGTCTGCAAGGGGCTGCGGTCTTGGCCACTGCCTAGAGTGAGCAAGGTGAGCTGGTAAAAAAGCCCGTAGATCCCTTCCAGGTATTGCTTTTTACGCCGTTGATATCGACTTTTGGCCTGTAGTGCCTGTTCAAATAACTGCTTCGCTGCTGCGAATTGTTGTTGTAAAAAAGCAGCACTGCCTTGCAGTAATAAACTATATAACTCGGTATCTTGCGGATTAATATGGGCCGCGAGTTGAGTGATATCGCCACGCCATAGATATTGCTCCGCCTTTAGATTGTGTAGCCAGGTGTTGTCCGGCACTGCGACACAAGCTTGATGCAAGTATTGCACTAGTACTGCCGTGCTTTGGCCTTGTTGCCGATGTGCTGCCAGTAGGGTGGCGAAGGCTTGATACTGTAAACGTGCATCCAGGGTCTTGAACTCATCAAGGTTAAAGGGATAGAACACCAAGCCGCACAGCGCCGGACTTTGTTGCCAATCAAGTTGTAGTGGATTTTTAGGCAGTGCCAACAGCTCCATCACCCGCTTGTGTTCACCAAGGAAATACATATCGCGAATAAGGCGACGCTGATCGGCGGTTTGCTCTTGCCACTGGTAACTACTCAACACCGGAACCACGGTCTCGGCAGCGGTCAGCATCGCCAAGTAATGATTTTTAGCTATGGCGCTGCGCACCAGTGAATTGGCGACTAAACGGTTAATGACCACGCCGTGGCGACTTTGCTGCACCAGTTCTAAGGCTTTTAACTCGGTAATGGCATGTTTCAAGGTTTTGTCGCTGAAGTGCGCGATTGCAGCCATGTCCGGATGCTGCACAATGCGTGTCAGGGCATGCAACTCAATCGGTTTATAAATGGCGGCTAACACTCGGGCAAGGTGTTGTTGCTCTTGGCTAAGCTCATTAAAGCGGTGCAATAGCTCAGCAATGGTGTCGTTCAATTCAGCGGTTAGGGCGATAAAATGCATGGTTATGGCAGTGCAATGGTGGTTGCGACACGCTAGCAAAGCCAAGGTTTTTGCACAAGTGGGTTGTTTTTGCCTGTAACCCCCCAAGGTCTATAAGGTCAGTTTAATTAAAAGGAGAGTGTATGAGCGAGAAAATTGTGTTGATCACTGGCGCTTCCAGCGGCATTGGTGAAGCCACGGCACGTAAACTTGTGGCTGAGGGGCATAAGGTGGCATTGACCGCCCGCAGTGAGGATAAGCTTACTCAGTTGGTACAAGAGCTTGGCGAAGACTTTGCCGTAGCGTTTGCCTGTGATGCCACCGATTATGATGCACTTAAAGATGTTGTTGAGCGTACGGTGATGCATTATGGGCGCTTGGATGTGGCTTTTGCTAATGCCGGTACTGGAGTGAGCAAAGCGGGTACAGAAAAGGGCGACCCACAGCAATGGCAGAAGATGATAGACATTAATATTAATGCCTTGCTATATACCGCTCATGCCAGCTTGCCACATTTGCGGAAAACCCAAGGGCAATTCATTCTTACTAGCTCGGTTGCTGGGCGCATGCCATTGAAGGGGTCTATTTATGGCGCGAGTAAGTGGTTTGCCTATGGCTTTGGTCAAAACCTGGCGCTAGAAATGGCTCAGTGGCAGGGGCGTTGCACCACTATCACCCCGGGCATGGTGGACACGCCATTTTTCGACGAACCGAAACCGGATAAGCTTGCCGCTGACGATATTGCCGACGCGGTTTACTATGCTATCAGCGCTGATGCTAGGGCGAATGTGCGTGAGGTGCATGTCATGCCGACACAGATGGACAGCTAGCAAGATTGATAAGTAAGGGCCGCTTGGCGGCCCTATCACCTTAGTGTGCCAGTTCGAGAATGGACTGGGCAACTTGAGGGGTAATATCACCGTGTTCGCCGAGTTCATGCAAATCATTGCGACGCAGGTTCTCAGCTGCTTCGCTAGCCGCTTGGCTATCTAATCCGTAATCACTGAGGCGGGTTTTCACCCCCATCTGCTCGAAGAAATCTTGCACCGCTTTGATGGTGGCATCGATGAGTGCCTCTTCATCGGCGTTCTCTAAAGCGAAGACTCGCCGTCCTAGCTGCATGATTTTCTCACGCTTTTGCTCTTTTTTCACAAACATCAGCGCCGGTAGCACAATGGCCAAAGTTTGCGCGTGGTCGAGGTTATAAAGCGCTGTCAGCTCATGGCCTATCATGTGCGTGGCCCAATCTTGCGGCACGCCTTTACCAATTAAACCATTAAGTGCCATGGTCGCTGACCACATGATATTAGCCCGTACAGCGTAATCATGCGGTGTACTTAGCGCTTGCGGGCCCTGCTCAATAAGAGTCGACAAAATGCCTTCGGCAAAACGGTCCTGCAGCGGCGCGTTCACCGGGTAGGTTAAGTACTGTTCAATCACATGGACAAAGGCATCAACCACACCATTAGCCACTTGCCGAGTGGGCAGCGAATAGGTGTAAGTTGGGTCTAACACCGCAAATTGGGGTTGCACTAACGGCGAGCCAAATGCGCGCTTTTGCTGTGTGGCCTTTTTGGTAACCACCGAATTACCGTTACTCTCTGATCCCGTGGCCGGCAGTGTAAGCACGGCGCCAATAGGCAGCGCGCTTGTTACCTCAGCCCCTTCAACGAGAATATCCCAACCATCGCCAGGATAGTGCGCTGCTGCGGCAAGATATTTCGCTCCATCGATCACGCTGCCACCGCCAACGGCAAGAATAAAGTTGATATCTTGTTCTTTGACCACTTGCAGAGCCTCACTGAGAGTTTCATAGGTGGGGTTAGGCTCCACTCCAGCGAACTCAACAAATTCGAACCCGGCAAGGGCGGCGACGACATCGTCATAAACGCCGTTTTTCTTAATTGAACCGCCACCGTATAGCAATAAGATCTTGTCATTGCTATTAAGGCGCTCGGCGATAAGCTTGCTTTGGCCTTCGCCAAAGAGGATATCTGTGGTGTTTTTAAATTCAAAGTTTAACATGGTGTTACTACCCTACTGGCTACGTTGACGCAATGCGGAAATAAGTGCATCGGCAAGTTTGTTATCGGAAAAAGGGTTTTGCGCGGTGATCAGCTCTCTATCAACCACTACATTAGGTTGCCATTTGTCGGCAAAGCTCATATCGCCACCGGCTTGGGCCATGGCTTTGGCTGGATAATACCGTAGTTTTTTACCTGACAACGAGGCTTCAAAGCTGGCTTCCTCGGGGTTTGAGAAAATAGTCATACGGTAACCATCATAGAGCCAGTCTGTGGCTGACGCGTTTTGCCCTGAGGCAATCTTTTGCTCGTAAGCGCTGGGGTTTTGCTGTGCTGATAACAGCGCGATAGGTCCGTGGCAAATAGCCGCCGTAGGTTTCTGCTGACGATGAAAGTGCGCCAAAATGGTGCCTACTTCTGGGTTATTGGCCAAATCTATCAAAGGTGCGTGACCACCAGGAATGAATACGCCGCTATACTGGTCTAGGCCGTTGTCGATCACTTGCGTGAGGCTCAAGGTGTCGTTAATGCCGTTTAAGTTCGCTACGACCTTTTCAATACGTGCCATTTCTTGTTCATTACCCCCAAAGTACATGGCTTTGACCGAGTTTTCGTCTACCTGTGGGGCGTTCCCTTTCGGTGTTGCAAGCACTAACTCATAGCCCGCTTTTTGTAACTTATCAGCGGGTACGCCAAATTCATTGAGGTAATACCCAGTTTCATAGGTACTGCCATCGGCGAGGGTCATGTGCGTTTCACTGGAGAGCAGCACCAGCACTTGCTCTGCATTGCTATTGGCGCTAACGGTCGCCGTGGTTAGTAAGGTCGCCACAGTGGCGATTAGGGTGGTAATTGATTTGATACGCATACTTGCTCCATTCAAGTTTAGGATGAGACAAGTATAGCGGAGGGCTATAATAAGCAGAATTCAGTTTAATTTGGGTTAGGTATAAAATATCTGATATCAATTTATGTCTTACTTTGTGCAATTACGAACCTTCGTTGAAGTCTATCGCTGTTTGAATATCTCTCGAGCGGCGAAAAATCTGGGGCTATCACAGCCTGCGGCGACAGCGCATATTCAAACAGTGGAGTCGGCCGTGGGAAAATCGCTCTTTACGCGCCGTCATCGCGGGGTTGAGCCGACCAACATAGCGCATGAGTTGGCGGCCCAGTTGGGCAGCCATTTCGATGCCATAGAACAAAAAATGGCGTCAACGCGCAGTCGCTCTACCGATGTGCAAGGAACCATTACCCTCGCCGGGCCCGCCGAATACATTAGTTACGTGGCCTCCGCGCAGCTTGCAAATCTATTGCAGGGGGGCAATGTGACGGTCACCATCTTGCCCGGTAACCGCGAGCAAATTTATTCGGCATTGGACAGCGGCAATGCCGATTTAGCGATTACCGCCTCATTACCCGATAGCAAGGTCTATGACTATCAGGTGCTCGATAGTGAGAGGCTGATGCTGGTTGCACACCGCTTGCTTGCCGATGCGCTTGCCCAAGCACCAATCGATGCCAGCGTTTTAAACACTTTGCCAGTGGTGAGCTACGATGCTCAGCTACCGCTTATTCGAGAATATTTTGATGTGATTTTCAAAGCTCATTGTCGTTCGCCAATCGTAGCGACCTGCCCTGATATTCGTGCCCTGGCGGGGATTGTGCGCACCGGCGTGGGTTATTCGGTGTTGCCGGACTACTTGTGTCATGACGATATTCGCAGTGGACGTTTGGTGCAGTTGGGCCCCGAAGGACCGGAAAACAATATTTATCTGGCCTGGCGCAAAGGCGCGTTGGCACATCCTAGAGTTAACTATGCGCGAGATATTATGATGGCGTTTTCCAACATTAATCGCTACGCATTTCATCGCGAATAAGTGTATTGGCTCTTTTGTTTTGCCAGCACTAACACCACAATAGAGTTTTACAGTGCCCATGGGAGGGAATGATGTCGGTAGAAAAAACCCGCTTAGCCATTTGTAATCTGACCAAAGAGCAATACCCACAGATTAAAACACTGATGGACGAAGCTTACCCCGATTTAGGTGGTGCCTGGCCTAGCCACACGATTTTCCGTTTGATTGACCAGTTTCCTGAAGGGCAAATTGGCATTGTTGATGATGAGCAGTTAGTAGGCATCGCCCTCAGTGTGCAGGTTGACTATGCGCGCTTCTCTAACCCTCATACTTATGATGATATCGTCGATGGCCATGACCGAGTGTTTAGCGACCCTAATGGCGATGCATTGTACGGCTTAGATGTGGCGATTGCCGCGAGTCACCGAGGCATGCGTTTAGGAAGACGTTTGTATGATGCGCGTAAAGAGCTATGTCGGCAGTATAACTTAAGGGCTATTTTAGCCGGAGGTCGTATACCGCTCTATCACAACTACCGCGCCCAGATGTCGCCTATGGAATACATCGAAAAAGTGGATAGGAAGGAGGTGTATGACCCAATCCTCAGCTTTCAGCTTGCCAACGACTTTCAGGTCAAGCGGCTGTTAAAGAAATATCTGCCAGAGGATGAAGAATCGGTGGGTTATGCCACCTTACTGGAGTGGAATAATATTCTCTTTGAGCCTACCGATACGGTTATTGAAAGCACCAAATCGATTGTTCGTGTGGGTGCGGTGCAATGGCAGATGCGCAGTGTTGAAAGCGTCGATGAGCTGCTTAAGCAAGTGGAGTATTTTGTCGATACCGTTTCCGACTACCAAAGTGATTTCATCCTTTTCCCTGAGTTTTTCAATATGCCGTTGATGGGCATACAAGAACATCGCAGCCAGACCGAGGCGATTCGCTTTTTAGCTGAGTATACCAGCACGCTCGTTGATGCGATGTCGCGTATGGCGGTGGAGTACAACGCCAATATTATCACCGGCTCAATGCCGGTTGCTGAGAATGACACTATTTATAATGTCAGTTATCTGTGCCATCGCAGTGGTAAAGTGGATGAACAACGCAAAATCCATATTACACCTCATGAGGCCAATGATTGGGTGATCCAAGGCGGTGATAAAATAGCGGTATTTGACACTGATGCCGGACGAGTAGGAATTCAGATTTGCTACGACGTAGAGTTTCCCGAACTGGCGCGTATTCTAGCCGAGCAGGGGCTAGATATTCTCTTTGTACCCTTTTGGACTGATACCAAAAACAGCTACTTACGCGTGCGCCATTGTGCCCAAGCGCGCGCCATTGAAAATGAATGCTATGTAGTCATCGCAGGCAGTGTGGGTAATTTACCGGAAGTGGAAAGTTTAGACGTGCAGTACTCGCAAGCTGCGGTATTAACGCCATCGGATTTTTCTTTTCCTCATGATGCTTGCTTGAACGAAGCCACGCCTAACACTGAGATGTTGTTGTTCTCTGATCTTGATATGGATAAGTTGAAAATCCTCCACAGTGAAGGCACAGTGCGCAACCTTAAGGATCGTCGCGATGATCTGTACCAAGTAAAGTTAGTTAAAGGAGCCTCTTGATGGCGTGGTTGTATTTGATTTGCGCAGGGTTATTTGAAATTGGTTGGCCAGTGGGGTTAAAACTGGCTCAGGAGCCACAAACGCGTTGGTTAGGGATAGCCATGGCAATTGTATTTATGGGTGTTAGTGGCTTTTTACTTTGGCTGGCGCAAAAAACCATTCCAATTGGCACAGCCTATGCGGTTTGGACAGGCATAGGCGCCGCAGGCACCTTCTTGGTTGGGGTGTTTTTCTACGGCGATAGCTCATCATTAATGCGTTATTTCGGCGTGTTATTGATTATCGCTGGAGTGATTACCTTAAAGGTGGCGAACTAAGGGTAGGTCACGGTGATTAAATCACCGTCGACCACACACTTAAAAATTTTATCATTTATCCATTGTTGGCTTACCATATAAGTGCTTGCGCCCACCTCCTCTTGAGTGGCGACGACATCCTTATCAATATGCAGTAACTCGCCACTACTAGGTAATAGCATTGACATCCAACCATATTCCTCTGGGGTACCTAGGTGTAAAACCCAAAACAGCCTTGCTTCTTGCCAAAACATATAAGTGTATTCGCTGCCTTCGCGGTAGTGAGCAACATAAAAGTGGTGCTGCCCCGATAGTTCAGGTCTTCTTTGCTCGATAACGTGTAATAAGGTGGATTTAAAGTAGTTAAAGCCAGGGTTATCCGTTATGGAAGTTAGCTCTTTATCTTCAGAATGAGCCTGTGCAGTGAACATTGTTAAGAGAATAACGATAAGGGTAATATAAGTGAGCTGCTTAGTTCCTTGCATGGGGTGTTCCTTTTCTATCCGTGCCCAAGAATACTACTACATACAATGGCTATTAAATAAATGAGATAAGCAATTTTGAGCCTAAAAGCGGTGCCTATACAACAGAGGCTTTCTCAATTAATCGCTGAGCTCTAAGCTAACGCAGAAAAGGCGGGCAGCGACAACAAGTAAGGGAAGATGCTTGCTCTCACCTTTAAAGTTAAACCAGGAGATTTAAACAATGAAGAGCTATCGCTTTTTCGCTTCGATTATTTTTCTTTTATTAAGCAAATTTGTTAGTGCTTCTGATTGCCTCGCTATCAAAGTTACTAAGCCTATTGAAGTTGTTAATAATAAAGCCGGTGTGGATTTTACTCAGGTAAAGCTTCTCCATAAAGATAAATCAGGAATTTGCTTGCCGACCCAAGACACTTATATTCTCAGTTACAATGAGAATAACATGCCATTTTTGGCTGCCAGGATACAAGGGCACACACCGAATATCACTTTCGTGAATAAAAACGGTGTTGATTATGCGCTCGTGAAGTATTACTCGGGGAACAAACTACTGGTTTTAAAAGGATTTGTTTATAAACACACTAGCCTGGAAGCGATCGACGACTTTACACTGACGAGTAATATCAGCCGCATAGAAGTGAGTGATACCGATATCACCGTCTATAATTCAGAGCGTCATGAAGACGACGTCACAAGAACGTCGACTACTTTTGGCTTCGATACATCGGGTACGTTTATTAAGTAGTCGATATAAATATTTTAGCTCGGCATTCCCTACATGCATGTTATCCCCACATCACTGCAATTGCTGCTATAGCAATCAGCAGCAGGCCTAGGCTGTCACGGCGTTTTACTGGCTGTTTGAGCCACAGATAGGAGATTAGCATAGTGAAAAACACCTCCACTTGGCCCAAGGTTTTTACATAGGCGACGTGCTCTAAACTCATCGCACTAAACCAGCCAATAGAGCCAATGCAGCTGGTTAAGCTGATCCAAGCCGTTAGTCGCCGATATCGCCATAAGCTTAATAATGCGGGCCGATCTTTATAGCCAAGATAGGCCAGTAAAATGAGGGTTTGCAGGGTAATTACAAACAATAACACCCAAGCAGCACTATGCGGAAAGGTCAGTCCCGAACTGAGGCTCGCTTGGCGCACCCATAAAGAGGTGAGGGCGAAGCTACTGCCACAGGCAAGCCCAAGCAACACCGTTGGCCCATTGAGAGCGCGTAAGCTTGGGCCCGACAACAGCATGACCGCAATAGCACCGAGAATAACCCCAAACCAGCCCAATAACGAGAGCGTTGAGCCAAAAAATAACATACCTAAAATAGCCGCGACCAAGGCTTCGCTCTTTGCCAGCCCTGCGCCCACAGCGTAGTTGTTCATTTTGAATAACCGTACCATCAAGGCGGTGGCGAGTATTTGCATCAGCGCTGCGCCAACGACGTAGTAGAGTAAGGTCGGTGATGGGGTGATCAGTTGGGTTGGTTGGACTTGGTAAAGTACAACAAGATAAACACCAGCGAGTGGGCCGGCAACGATAAACCGTGCGAGGGTGACCGCAAGGCTGGAGGTATGGCAACTCAGCTGGCTCTGCAGAGCGTTGCGCCAGCTTTGCGAAAAGGCCGCTAACAATGTCAACAACACCCAAGCCATGAATTCAACCAACAAGAAAAACTTTAAGTTATCATGGTGTTGTAGCGTTGGCGAATGAGGAAATTAGATACTCATTATTAACCAAGGTAATAACTACCCCAAGGTGCTTGTAGGCGTAGGTAGGGTAAACCCAATACCAAGCCAAGCCTGATATTGGGTGCATATCATCGTGCGCTTAAAACCCGGCTACCGGGCCTTTAACAAACTTCTGTGTGGGGGTGAATTTCAGCATCCGAGTGTGGTCACTTAACTCAACATCCACCAACTTGAATGGCCCCGTTGCCGCTGTGGCAACATCGAAAGGCAGGGTAAAAGTATCAACACCTTTTATCGCTTTCGCGACCTCGACAGTAGCCAGTTTGGTTGCCTTACCTGCTACCATTCCTTGCAGCGTAGCGCGAATCGCGTAACGGCCTTCATCACTCACATTCACCGGTACGCTGGCTTGGAAACGGTTATTACCGAGCGCACTGACTTTTGCGGTTTTCATGGTAATAGTGTCTTTACTATAAACAAAAGGCAGTTTTATGGTGCGTTTAACCTGTTGGCCGTTAATGTTTACCGTGGTATCGGCTTCTATTTCATAAAACCCTTGCGCCGCTCCTACATGCTGTAACGGCTGGCTGAAAATCACTTTACCATTGGCGTAACGAGCAGATAGTTGTTCATTCACTGGGCTGTGAACGCGCAGCGAAACATTGTTGGCAGCCTTGCTAGCGTTGCCCTGCTGCGCTATAGATAAATCCATCGCGAGGGAGCGCTGTTGTTCATCGACCCTGAAATCAGCTTCGGCTTTCAGTGCATAGGGGGAGTCTTTCTCTACTACATGCACTAAGTATTGGTCATCGTCACCCAGTGGCTGAGTACTTTGCAGCATCGGTTTGCCCTGCGCACTGACATTTTTGAGTTGAATGGCAACACTGCCATCTTTAAAGCCCGCTTGGTGCATTTGTTGCTGTGCAGCTATGCTTTTTAGCGCCAGTGTGGCGTTAGTTTTTGCATCTCGCAGTTGCAGTTTATCCATTTGCAACTGCTGCGGTTTAATCACTGTGCCGCTGTCAAAACGCGCTTTTGGCGCAACGCGGATGAGGTGGTCGGCTTGGGTTACGTGCACAGCCACACCTTGTTTAAGCTCTCGACCACTGACCGTTTGCCAGTATTCATGGCTGCTTTTTGTTAACTGTTGCAAGCTGGTGTTGTCGCCTTGATATACATTAGGCCACTGATATATGGTTTGTTCATTGGCCATTGCGGCGCTGGTCATCATCGCCAGAGCACTCAGGGTTAGTGTGTATTTCATGTCTGGCTCCTATATTCTGTTTTTCAGCATATCGCCCAGGCCAAAGCAGTCGCGACGACTTTGCTGGTGGCTTAGTGGCTCACTGCCACGGGTGCGTGATTTATCGGTAAACCATACCGAGCCCGCTAGAGCTTGAGAACTGCACTCCAGAAAGCCGTCGGAGCAGTTATCAAGCCAGTTTTGCGTGACCTCTAGGCCAACTTGATTTTGATAACCACCGCAATAACTATCCGAATCCCACACCGCAGATTCAACGTCGCTGCCGATCACGGTTTCAAAACGTGAGGGGAGGGTTGGGCGATTCGGCGTACCTTTTAACCACTCGGCATTATAAGCAGCCATCCAAGACACTTGTTGTTGTTTTACTGCGTCATTGCCGTAGCCGAGGATCCAACCTAACCCTTGTTCAAAGGTGTTACCGGCAATCACCGCATCGGCCAAAGGGGTGCCGCCACTGGAAGGGGCCAAGGCGATGGTGTGATTGACTTTATTGATGATACTTGGGTAACGGCTATCCCACGTGGGGTTGGAGAGAATCCAACGCACTACATTGCCGCCGTTTGAATGAGTGATCAGCGTTAAATCAGTAATATTTTTGTTGGCAATAAAGCTGTTTAATGAGTCGGCTAGGCAACCTGCGGCGCCTTCGGCCCACATAAACTGCTCAAAGTCACAATTAATCACCGTAAAGTTATTGGGGTTGGCAATGCCTTGACGCACCTTATCAACAAAACCACTGGTCCAGTAGTCGTTATAGGCATCGCTTTGCTGGCCTGTGCCGTGAATGAAGGCAACGCCCTCAGTTGCGAAAACGCCTTGGCTCATTCCGAGCGTAAGCGCGAGAGAGATTAGTTTTATTTTCATGTGTGTTCCTGTTGATTGTTATTTCCATCAGGGTAGAGGTGTGACCTCCGATCAGAAAATAGACTAAAGAGGTACAATTGCAAGCTGAAATTTACAATTATTTAACCTTGGTGTCTGTTTTAGGGGCTAAAATAGGAGCTGTGATGCGTAAAAAACAATAACCTAGCACCGGGCTTATCATTGGATTAGGGTAGTACCAAGCCTGTGGCCTTTAAAAAGGAACGATTATGAGTGTATTAGTTGTGTGTGCGTTGATCGCCTGTGTGTTACCTATACTTGCCAAAGCGCCGCTCGCTTGGGCGCAGAACCAGCAAGGGGGGTACGATAATCGCCATCCTAGGGCGCAACAACACGCGCTTACCGGCTTTGGTGCAAGAGCATTAGCAGCGCACCAAAATAGCTTCGAGTCCCTGATTATTTTTGCTGTGGCATTAGCGGTGATAATTGGCGCCAATAAGCAAGCCGCAGTTATGGATACCTTAGCTATCAGCTATATTGTTGCACGGGTGTTGTACTGTCTTTGCTATTGGTTTGATTTACATTTGTTGCGCTCATTAATTTGGGCGGTTTCCTATGCCTGTCCCATTGCTATGATCGCACTGAGTATTTAGCACTTTTCTGGTGTTAACGAAAAACACAAAGCAAGCACCTAATTTAAGGGGCTTGCTTTGTGTTTTTGTTGGTCGCGAATTAGTGCGAAGTGACGTTAATGCGCTCGGTTAAATCAGGCAATTGCACGTCGTTGCTGAGTTTGAAATCAAGTTGCACTAGGTGCTCATGCTCAGGATCCGAATAAGGCTGGTACTGCCATTGTTCAAGCGCACGCACCGCCTCTTTGTCAAACACTTGGGCCGGCTGTGATTTCACCACCGTGACATTGTTCACCGAACCATCTTGCGCAATTTGGAATCGCAAAACCACAGAACCGGAAATGTTTTGTTCCGCAGCCTCAATTGGGTACTTTGGTTCTATGCGCATCACTGCTTGCGGTTGGTCGGTTTTGTCTTGATTGTGCCCTTCACCTGCTTGTGTTGTGGCAATCAGCGTTAGGCTCGCGAATGCGAGTAAAATACTCAGTACTTTAGCGACGATATGACCCCGATTCGCCGATTGCATATTATGTAAGCGTTGTAACATCATGTTTTTATCTCCGTAGTATGAATAAGCCAAGCTGTGCAGTTGCGAACGACTCGCACACTCGACCATGGATTTGCCATACAGCAAGCGCTGTGTGGCCGATTTTTTTGCCAATACCAGTTCATCGCAGGCCAGCTCTTGGGTGCGTCTTAAGCTGAAGTATCCTAGCCATGTTAGTGGGTTGAACCACATTAAAATCACACAACCTAACGCAGCGGCATTAATGATGTTGTCATGGCGTCTTAGGTGCACATGCTCATGTTCAATCATCAAAGCTAAGGTGTCGGGGTTATGCTGTGTTACCAAATAGCTAGGTAGCACAATACGTGGCCTTATAAAGCCGATAAGCATGGGGGAGCTTATTTTTGCGCTCTCGTATATAGGCAGTGATGCATTACTTACGCTGACAGTGCTGGTCAGTTTAGCGCCTATGCGGCGTTGGAACTGTGCATGCTGCAAGAAAACACCTAGCAATAACACTGTGACCACAAACCAATAAGCGATTTCCCAATTCATGCTAACGTGCGTACTCGCTTGCTGCAGAGGCGTCACGATGTAACTGTTTAGCACTGTGGGTGATGCCACTGACTGACTGAGCTCAACATGTTGCGCTATGAGCGCTGCAGGAACCACAAGCCACAGGCCGTATATAAAACGGGCGGTCAATGATTTAAGGGCATAGCGCTCGACAATAACAAGTGTTATTAACAACGCAGAGAGCCAAGCTTGTTGGGCGATGATCCAGGCAAACATATTACTTTCCTTGTTGGTCTTCCCACTCTTTTATAACGGCTTTGAGTTCGTTGATATCTTGCTGTGACAGTTGCTCTGTTTTCGCAAAACCGCTGACTAATGGCGCAATACGGCCACTGAAAAATCGTTGTATTAAGCTTTTACTTTGCTTGAGGGTATATTCTTCGCGGCCAATTGTGGGTGTGTAACTGTATAAACGACCCTGTTTTTCAAAGCTGACCGCCTGTTTTTTTACTAGTCGGCCTAACAGCGTTTTTATGGTTTTTTCATGCCACTGGGTGTCGTCGCTCAGGCGTGCAACCACCTCGCTGGCTTTCGCTGGATGGCCTTGCCAAAGGGCTTCCATAACGGCAAATTCGGCTTTCGACAACTCGATCATAGTATTGCTCACAAATGTAATTCTTAAGCTAAAGATTACACTTGTAGTCAATGTCGTCAAGTTATTTTTGTAATCCGTACACCTGCTCCGCTGTCAGTGCTTGAAAATGGTGTTCGTTGATCAGCTCGGGTTGCAGTACATAGTCTCCTATACGCACACGCATAAGGTCGATAACCCGGTAGCCGCAGTGCTTCGCCATTTTACGAATTTGCCGATTAAGCCCTTGGGTCAGGATGATTTTAAAGCGAGTTGTTGAAAGAGGTTCGCAAACACAGGGACGCGTCGTGTGTTCGCCCAGAGTAATGCCACTGCGCATTTGCACAAAAAACTCGGGGTTTAATGGTTTATCAACTTCAACCCAATACTCTTTTTGATGCGCAAAGTCGGGGTGTGAGAGGCGTTGGCACAGCGCACCATCATTGGTCAGTATCAGTAACCCGCGTGAGTCTTTATCAAGGCGACCAACCGGGTAAACACGGGGTCCAGCTGGGAGGTGATGAATAAGACTATGAGAGTTGTGTGATTGCAGCTTGCAATCAATGCCCACCGGTTTGTGATAAGCAAAATAACGTTTCGGCGCCAGCCCCAGCACTTCCTCGCCATCCACAGTGATATGGTCATAGGGACTGACATGGGTAATGTGTTGCGCCAAGGCACCGTTGACTCTCACTCGCTCGGCGGTAATCAGCCTTGAGGCTTGGCGGCGTGAGCAAACGCCAGCATGAGATAAAAACTTAGCGACACGAATAGGCGGTGACATGATTATTACTGTAACTAAAGGACAAGGCCATCATAGCATGCTTTAATCGCCATGGCCTTTGCTTACGTATAGCTTTAAACCTTAATGTTTGGAGCAAATCATGGGTATCGACTTTACTAACCTGCAGCATCATCAACCGATTCAAAAAGTAGTGATCCACTCATTGGATATGGCGTTGTATCAAGTATCGGTAGTAATCAACAATATTGAATACTATGTCAAAGACCCTCGAGGCGAGATCCTCAAAGCCAATAGCCCATTGCATATTCAAAAGCTGTTCAATGATATTGCCTATCACGCCATGGTACTGCGCCATAGCAGTGCTTACGATGAAATGTGCGGTCAGCCGACTCGCCAACAAGATAACACTTTAGAAGTGCCCTACGGCAAAAACGGTTATTACTAATGGTGCTGCGTACTTTTGTTTCAATCGCTGTACTCTGGGTAGAAAGCAAATAACCCTATTAACAGTCTGGTCAATTGCCTCACTATATGTAAATCTGCATAGCATTAGGGACAACAAGGGGTTAGCTGATGAGCGACTTTTTCATTTACGCCATCGACTTTTTGACCAGTCTGTTTTTACTGGCGTTGGGCATCATCGTACTGGTGGTGATTTATTTTTATATTGTTGATGTTAATCAGAACAAGCATGCAATTCGTCGAAACTATCCAGTAATTGGTCGGTTTCGTTATTTTTTCGAGCGCCAAGGCGAGTTTTTTCGGCAATATTTCTTTGCCATGGACCGCGAGGAAATGCCGTTCAACCGTGCCGAGCGCAGCTGGGTATACAAAGCGGCGAAAAATGTTGATCGCACCTCTGCATTTGGCTCCACACAAAGCTTAGATCCCGCCGGCACCATTATGTTTATGAATTGTGCCTTTCCCACCTTAGAAGAAGACGCCATTGACCCTGAGCCCATTGTGCTTGGTGAGCAATCTCGCCACCCCTACACCGCGAAGGCGGTGTTTAATATCTCTGGCATGAGTTATGGCGCTTTATCTAAACGCGCCGTGTTGGCGCTATCGCGCGGAGCCCGCCAAGCGGGGTGTTGGATGAATACCGGTGAGGGGGGATTGAGCCCCTATCACCTTGAGGGTGGCGCCGATATTGTCTTTCAAATTGGCACCGCCAAATATGGGGTGCGTGATGAGCATGGCCAGCTCAGTGATCATAAACTTAAGGAAGTGGCGGCCCATGAGCAAGTGAAAATGTTCGAGATCAAAATGAGTCAAGGTGCAAAGCCCGGTAAAGGCGGGATGTTACCTGGGGTTAAGGTCAACGCTGAAATCGCCAAAATTCGTGGCATTCCTGAGGGCAAAGACTCCATTAGCCCGAATGGACATCCGGAAATTAAAAGCGTTAGTGATTTGCTGGATATGATAAACCACGTGCGTGAGGTGACCGGGAAGCCTACGGGATTTAAAGCGGTATTAGGGGAAACTCAGTGGCTTGAGCAACTGGTGGCCCTGATTAAACAACGTGGCGAGCACAGTGCGCCAGATTTTATCACTATTGATAGCGCCGATGGCGGCACTGGGGCCGCCCCTCAACCGCTGCTGGACTCGGTTGGTTTGCCATTGAAAGAGAGCCTGCCTTGGGTGGTCGACTTGCTTGAGCGTAATGGATTACGTGGTCGTATTCGTGTCATTGTTTCTGGCAAGTTGATTGTGCCTTCCAAAGTGGCCTGGGCGATTGCCTTGGGCGCTGACTTTGTGGTCTCGGCTCGTGGCCACATGTTTTCCTTGGGGTGTATTCAGGCGCTGCAATGTAACAAAGACACTTGTCCCACAGGGATCACCACCCATAACCCGAAACTGATGAAAGGGCTTGATGTGGTTGATAAAACTCAGCGCGTTGCGAACTACAATAAATATATTCACTATGGCATTGGTCTGATTGCTCACTCCTGTGGGGTGAATAACATACGTGGCCTGAATCGTCAGCATGTGCGCGTGGTGCAAGAAGACGGTTTGTCGCAAACCTTGGATGAGATGTACGCGCATTACAAATGACCGCGCTAACGAGCTAGGGGCTGTTGTTACAATCAATTGTTAGCAGGGTGCTAGACAATGCCCTGCAGCGGTTTTCTCTGCCTAGGCATTGCATGGTATTCTTAGCGCTATGAGGCCAATTGCGCCCTGTTTAAAAGGCTAAGTACAATGGATAATCAACCCAATAACCCCCTGCATGGCGTTAAGCTGGAACAAATAGTGACTCGTCTAGTCGAGCACTATGGCTGGCAGGTGCTAGCGCAGCACATCAATATTAACAGCTTTAAGAATGACCCCTCGGTGAAATCATCGCTGAAGTTCTTACGTCGTACGCCTTGGGCGAGAGAGGAAGTAGAGCAGCTTTATATTAAAACCTTCCACACGTGGCCATACAACGTCCAACAATAATGTTATTCGTGTCCCGATAAGGATTTTGCGTACCGCGCTAAAAATAGCGTATGGTGAGTATGAACGACTAAGGATAGGAACATACTCATGACCCAGAAACAGCACTTTATTTTACGGTGGCTAGTGCCTCAGGCTTTGCTGCAAAGTGCCTTGCTGGTGTGGCTGTACTTAGCCGTTGATAATGGCAACTGGCCAGCGCAATCGCCCACCTGGTTGGTGGGGTTAGTTACCCTGACTATCGTCTTTCCTGGATTATGCTACCTGCGATTAGAACGCGCAGGTTGGCGGCGCTTTTTAACTTTAGCCGTGCCCTACTCGCTGTTGTTGAGTGTGTTGGGGATGTATATCGGTGCGCAGCAGCCACAACAAGAGCTCTTTAATAACGACGCGTTGATTGTCACCTTTGTATTATGTGCCTTAATCACCACGTTAAAGCTACTTAATGTAGCCACTCTGTATAGCAGAGGCGAGCCGATCACCTATCGGCAGTTGTACGAGCTATCTTGGCAGCATTTTATTCAGTTCAGTTTATGTTGCTTCTTTGCTTTAGCTTTATGGCTTATTTTGCTTCTTGGTGGCGAGCTATTCAGCACCATCGGCATTGAAATTTTAGCTGATCTGCTCGATGAACCTTGGGTTAGTATTCCAGTGCTTACCTGTGCGTTTGCTGGGGCTGCTATTGCTCTTAGAAGCATGCTTTCGGCCGTCGAAAATATTGAAAAGCTACTGAAAATTTTAGCCAAATTTTTACTGCCCGTGCTTGCTGTGCTGGCCATTACCTTTATCGCCAGCTTGCCATTTACCGGATTAGAGTCGCTCTGGCGGCTGGAGAACAGCACCTTAATGCTGCTGTGGATGCAAGCGAGTTTGTTGTTCTTCTTTAATACCGTGTACAGCCGAACCGATGCTCTGCCTTACTATCACTGGTGGCGTGGGGTGATGCTATTGGCGCTGCTGACTTTACCGCTATACGCAATGTTGGCACATTACGGCCTGTGGCTGCGCATTGAACAGTATGGCCTGACAGTGAGCCGGGGGTGGGGAGTGCTGATCAGCGCCACCTTGGCATATTTTGCCTTCAGTTACTGCGGGGCTATCATCGTCAAGCGCCAGCAATGGCTCATTTGGGTGCACAAAATCAACGTTATCGGCTGCGCCGCATTATTTATGGCGTTGTTGGCGGTCAATTCACCGCTTGCTAATTTGCAACAGCTCAGTGCCCAAAGCCAAGTACACCGGTTGCAATCGGGGCAAGTCAGTGCCGATGAGTTTGATGTGTATTACTTTTACAGGGAACTTGGCAAGGCTGGCTTTGAGGCGCTGCAGCAAATACAACAGCATACTGATAATGACTCTCTCAAAGCGCGCATAGTTCGCTTATATGCTAATCGTGATGAACCCAGCGACTTTGAAAAATGGCAGTCACAATGGCTGCAAGGGGTGCGCATTGCCGATGCGGCGAACCAACCTCCTTCCAGCTTGTTACAGTTTATCCATAGCAGTAACCTCTACAAATATTATGGCCAGGGGGCTTCTTTGTACCTCATCGCTGCCGATGTGAACCAAGATCAGCAGCTAGAGTGGCTATTGCTGCACCAGCAACACAATTACCTGCAAGGGGTGATGTTCACCGAAAACCAGCAACAGCAGTGGCAGAGTTATCACTTGCAGGTGGCCAACGCCACTGACGATGAAGAGCAAATTAAGCAGGCTTTGGCAGCAGGGGAGTTTACTTTAACAACGCCGCAATGGCAGCATATCGATATAGGTGGGGCGCGTTTATCGGTGCCAGTAAATATCTATGAGCAACAGGAGTAACGATGTCGAAACTAACCGTCGCTTTGCTACAGCATGACATTCACTGGTTGGACGTAGAGGCAAACCTCGCACATTTAGCGGCGCAGCTACAATCGCTACCAGAGGTTGATTTAATCTTGCTGAGTGAGACCTTTGCCACTGGGTTCGCTGTCGCCGAACCAAATGTTGAGCGTCATAGCGAGCGCATTATTGCTTGGCTTAAAGACCAGGCCCAGCGCCGCCAAGCGGTTTTGTGCGCCAGTGTTATTAGTGCCGACGAGACAGGCAAGTTTAACCGCCTATATTGGGTGCAGCCCAGTGGCGAGCTGAATTATTACGACAAACGCCATCTATTTTGCTTAGGCAAAGAGGGTGAGCACATGGACGCCGGCACAGCGCGCAAGGTGTTCACCGTAAAAGGGGTCAGAGTCCTTCCTCAAGTATGTTATGACCTGCGTTTTGGCGTATTCCAACGTAACCGCAATGATTATGATGTGATGGTTAATATTGCCAATTGGCCAGCAGCCCGGCGCGATGCCTGGGATACGTTATTAAAAGCCCGGGCCATAGAAAATCAGTGTTACGTGTTAGCGGTCAACCGGGTTGGTGAAGATGGTCAAGGTGTTGAGCACAATGGCGGCACCGCAGCTTATCGCTTCGATGGCAAGCTGCTCGCTCATGGCGAGGATAATAAGGCCCAGACGATTACGGTCACCTTGGATTTAGCGCAGTTAGAGGACTATAAGGAATCCTTTCCCGCATGGCAGGATGCGGATGACTTTGAGCTCAACTTGTAAACCCCTGGCCACGGCATAATCACTTTTAAGCTGCTAGGCTAAGAGGATTAGCAATAACAAGGAGGTGTGCGGTGACTCAGATTACTCTTTTCACCTACGACTGGGTGCCAGAACTACCGCGTGGCTATGTGCGTGATTTGCGCGTACGTTGGGCGTTAAAAGAAGCCGGTCTCGATTACCGCGTTGCCACTGTGGCATTTAAAAATAGAAGCGCTGAGCATTTTGCCCGGCAACCGTTTGGGCAAATTCCCTGGCTCGAAGATGGCGAGCTGTCGGTGTTTGAAAGCGGCGCTATCTTGTTACATCTCGGCGAGAAAAGCACGGTACTGATGCCCAGTGTTGCCAGCGAGCGGAGTAAGGTGATTGAATGGATTTTTGCGGCGTTAAACTCGGTTGAAGCCGCTAGTTTACCCTGGTCTATTTACCAGTTCTGTGGTGATAGCAATGACACCCCAGCCCGACAACAGTTAGATGCCTTTTTACGCGCTCGACTGACGCACATGGAGCAAGTGTTGACGCAGCGGCAGTGGTTGGCCGCAGACTTTTCTATCGCCGATATTTTAATGGCCGATGTACTGCGGTTAGTGGCGCGCTTTGATGCCTTGGCTGAGTTTAAAGCCTGTAATGCGTACCTTCAGCGGGCCTGTGCTCGGCCTGCATTTGAGGCGGCACTGCAAGAGCAACTAGCTCAGTATGGAGAGCCTTCTGCAGATCAACCCAAGGCTTAATCAACGCCATGAAGAACTGGTATAATCGTTATTCGATTATTAGTTCTGAGCTGGTATGTTGATTTTACCTGTGCTTTTAGCGGGCGGCAGCGGTACGCGTTTATGGCCGTTATCGCGCCAAGACCGTCCAAAACAATTCTTATGCCTCGATGGTGAGCAGTCACTGTTACAGCAAGCAGCACTGCGAGTACAGCATCACTGCTTACTGCCACCGCTGGTGGTGTGTAACGCCGAACATCGATTTATGGTCGCGCAGCAACTACTGGAGGTAGGCATTGATCCCTGCGCCATTATTCTCGAGCCACAGAGCAAAAATACTGCCGCAGCGGTGGCTATTGCCGCGCTGTGGGCACAGCAACATTATCCCGATGCGAGCTTATTTGTGACCCCGGCGGATCATGCGATTGCCAATCCCGCGTGTTTAATTGAGCGTTTACCGGCGTTAGCGCAGCACAGTGAGCAGGCGCTACTTACGTTCGCCATTGAACCCACGCGCGCCGCCACAGAATATGGCTACATTTTAAAAGGTAAAGCCGCAGAACAGGCGACCAATCTATTTCATGTACAGCACTTTAAGGAAAAGCCCTCATACGCGCTAGCGCAGCAGTATATCGAACACGGGAACTACTACTGGAATTCCGGCATGTTTATGTTTACCAGTGGCTGTTTTGTGCGAGAGCTAGAGCAACACCAACCACAGATGCTGGCTGCGCTGCGTAAAGCGGCGCACTTTCACCGCGATCTTTATTTTGTTCGTATTGATGCCGATGCCTGGCAACACGTGCCCAGTGACTCTATTGATTATGCTCTGCTGGAACATAGCGAACAGGTGCTGACTTGCCCGTTGCCACTGCAATGGGCCGACCTAGGTAGCTTTGCGCAAGTATGGCAACACACAGAGCAAGATCATCAGGGCAATGCGGTGATTGGTGAGGCGGTGCTGCAAGATAGTCATAACAACTTAGTGGTGACTGACGAGCATCAGGTGGTGGCGACCTTAGGAGTGCATGATTTGGCAGTAGTGCAAAGCGGTGATACCACCTTGGTGGCAGCCAAATCGCAGCTGCACACTATGCCAGCTCTACTTAGCCAAGTCAGTGAGCAATACCCACAGCGGCGTTTGCGTCACCGCCAAGTATTTCGACCTTGGGGCTGCTACGAGGTGCTCAATGAGGGGCCCGGTTTTAAAGTAAAGCACATTATGCTTCATGCCAAGACGCGACTGTCTTTGCAGCTACATCAACATCGCGCTGAACACTGGGTGGTTGTTAGCGGCACTGTGCTGGTGGAGATTGATGGTCAGCAAAGCCAGCTCAGCGCCGGACAATCAACCTTTATCGCTGCGGGACAAAAACACCGCCTGAGCAACACCTCAAACACTGTCGCGCGGGTGATTGAGGTGCAAAGCGGTGCGTATCTTGAAGAAGATGATATCGTCCGTTTTGATGATGATTATGGCCGTTAGACTTGGGCGCGCATTGATTTAAGGTACAGCTCTAAGCTTTGTTGCCATAACTCAAGGCAATCGCTTAGGTGAGTATCTAGCGGCTTATCCTCAAGCAATCGCCGTTCAATTTTCTTTAACGCCATGCCGTAGCGATTAAACCCGAGTTGCAAAGCTGTGCTGGCTTGGCGATGTAACACTTTGATGCACTGCTCTTTATCACTGGCCATAAGCTGCTGGCAACGCAGCAGTTTATTACGGGCTGAAAGCACGAACTCATTATAAATAGAGGTCAGCTCTTGCTCTTCAAAGGTATTGGCCATTTGCTCTGCTGCGGTTTCATCGTAGAGCACATCTTTAAGCTCAACGCTCAAATTAGGTGCTTGACTGGACTGCGAGTCACTTAACGCTTGGCGCAGCTTTTCTTGTTTTATAGGTTTGCCGACAATGTCTTTGATCCCCAAGGCCAGGTATTCTTTCACTTCATCGGGGCTGAGGCTGGCAGTAAAGGCTAAAAACGGCGTGCGATGATTGCGATGGTCGATATTCTTCAAGCGTCGGATCACCTCTTGGCCGCTTAAGTCGGGTAAATTCATGTCCAATAACACCACATCAAAATGATACTGCTGCATCAGTTCAATGGCGCTATGGCCATCGGTAGCGAGCTTCACTCGATGCTCGTCCTCGGCCATAAACTCTATGGCAATCTTTTGGTTAAGGTCGAGATCTTCTACTAACAACACATCAAGGCCGGTGAGGTAATGGGTCGTTTGCGGACGTTTCTCAACGAGGCTAAGCTCGCCCACAGTTAAGCGCATATCAAAGCTAAAGGTACTGCCTTTGCCAACTTCACTATCAATAATAAGCTGGCTGCCTAAGTGTTCCAGCAGCCGGCTGGTGATTGCTAAGCCCAGGCCAGAGCCGCCCTTGAGTTTACCGGCGCTACTTTGTACATAGGGTTCGGTTAAATACTGAATCTCTTCTTGCTCTATGCCGGGGCCTGAATCAATAACACTAAAGCGTAGGGTGTGTTCTTCTTGGCCTTCACGCAATAAATCTACCTGTAGAATCACTTCACCTCGGTCGGTAAATTTGATGGCATTACCTACTAGGTTAATCAGTACCTGTCGTATCTTTTGGTGGTCGCAGTAATAACAGGCTTGTCGCGGCAAGTTAAAGTTCAACTCAAACTTGACCCCTTTTTGCTCTGCCAGCGGGCTTAGCAACAAACACAGGTTATTAATCCAAGTGCGTAACTCTACGTCTTCTTCAAAGAGGGCTTCATCACTTTGGTCCAAGCTCGCATACTCAAGGACTTTATCAATGAGTAAGTTAAGCGACTCGGCTGAGTTGATAATGGCTTCACAATAGGGTTTGTTTTTGGGGTTATTGGATTGGTTCATGATCAATTGCGCACTGCCTAATATGCCATTGAGTGGGGTGCGAATCTCATGACTGACGGTAGATAAAAACAGGCCGCGAATTTCTAAATCTTTCTGCGCCTTGGCTGTGAGTTGATTAAGGTTAAGCTCGCGACGCTCGTTACAGAATAACGCCAAACCAGCAGCGTAGAGCATCGGCGCTAGCACGCCATTAATTAGCAGCGTCATACTAAACCAATCATTACGGATCAGGCTGAAACGGTCGATATCGCCAATCCAAATTGTGCGGGCGCTGAATATGCCTAAGCACATCACTAAGGCAATTAAATACACCAAACTGGCACTGGGGTATTTATGTCGTCCGTAGCGAATAACAATGTAGGTTAGACACAGTGCTTCAGCAATATGTTGTAAGTCAGACAATAACACTCTAGTACGTAAGTTACTGTCAAAGAACATAAAGTAGGTAAAGCCAAGGAGTAAAAAAGCACTCACGAAAATAAATAAGGTGGTAACAAAACCTTTGTAATCTAAAAAACGGCTGATGGCTAACACATGAATAATGGAGCCGAGCATAAAGCTAATGTTAGCCAGTACCACTAACGCCTGTGAGCCCACATCAACGGTGCTCTTCAACGCGAACAGTAAAATCGCCAATAACAAGCACACGGGATAAAACACGTACAAGCCAATACCGACAAAATTACGGTTGGCCCGCCAAGTAATAAAGTTCAGCAGCGCCATAACAAATACGGCAGCGGCACTGGTGTAAAAAAGGGCTTTTGCGTCGAGCATCAACAAGTTAAAAGTTTACGTTAGATAGCCACTACTATACGCAAAATTCACTCGATGACCATGCGAAAAGTCATAACTCATCCGTGGTTATGGTGCTAGTCGTACTGCTTTTGTAGATAGCCCATGGTTTTAAGTTTGTGACCGACCTTCACGATTTCGTCTAATGCTGGAATAAGTTCTTGGCCAAGCTCGGTCAGCTCATACTCCACCGAGGGCGGAGAGGTATCACGTACATGGCGAACAATAACGCCGCGCTCTAATAGCTCAGTTAGGCGAGTTGAAAGTACCTTTGCCGAAATCGGCGGGATATCAATTCGCAGCTCATTAAAGCGGCGCGGTCCAGCGCGTAAACACCAAATCACATTGGGCGCCCAGGCACCGGAAATGACCGCCATACATTCTGTAAGCATACAGGGTTGGGGTGGTTTAGGGCTTTTATTCAGCCTAACTTTCAATGACATAAGAGTGACTAAGTTTCTGTGCGGTAACCCAATTCTAGCACCAAATGCATGGTTACTTCTAGTAATCTAATTTCCATTAGATATTATCTAAAGCTCCACAAGGACAACAACAGGAATACCGTGAAATGAAGCTTTATTACAAACCTGGCGCCTGCTCTATGGCCTCGCATATTATCCTCAATGAGCTCGAGGTCGACTTTAAACTTGAGTGTGTTGATACCGATAAAGGTCAAACCGAGACAGGGGGTAACTACAGCGAAATTAATAGCAAAGGCTATGTGCCTGCGCTGGCCGTTGATAACCAAAAAATACTGACCGAGAACCCAGCCATTCTTGAGTATTTAGCCGATCTAAAACCACAACTAGCGCTTGCTCCCAGCATTGGCACATGGCAGCGCTATCAGCTTCGTGAGCAGCTTGCTTACCTAAGCTCTGAGCTGCATAAGAGCTTTAGCCCCTTTTTCTCAGGAGCTGAATTAACAGCCACACAGCGGCAGGCGGCACAGGCGAAAATTGGCAAACGTCTCGCACCGATTGAAGCTCAGTTAAGTGCTGGCAGCTTATATTTGCAAGGCGATGCCTTTAGCGTGGCTGATGCCTATGCCTTTGTCATTATTAACTGGTCACAGTTTATTGGCTTTTCACTGACGCCATGGCCTGCCATTAATGCCTTCTGGCAGCGAGTTAATGCTCGTGCAAGTGTGCGCAAAGCGATGCACACCGAAGGGCTGGTGTCTGAGCAGGTCACCTCATGAAGCCGTTGCCAGAAATTACTGCGTTGTTGCAACGCTACTTCGATACCTTGTACCACTGCGACTTGCAGAAGTTCGATAGCGTTTTTCATCCCCAAGCTATTTATGTGAGCGCAGATAAGCAACCTTTGCTGTATCGCGATATGCCCACCTATCGTGAGGTGATCGCTCAGCGTACATCGCCCGCTTCTTGCGGTGAGCAGCGTCAAGACAGCATAGATGCAATAGAGCTGCTTGGCGACAACACCGCACAGGCTAGGGTGCGTTGCTCTATCGGTGCTCAGGACTATGTTGATTTATTGTCACTGGTACGCAGTGCTGGACAGTGGCGCATTATTGCAAAAGTATTTCATATTATTGATAAGTAAGGAGAAGGATATGCCCTATGTGAATATTAAAGTAACGCAAGAGGGAGTCACCCAAGCGCAAAAATCAGCCTTAATAAAAGGGGTTACCGAGTTATTGGTTGAGGTATTAAATAAATCCCCAGCGACCACTATGGTGGTGATTGATGAAGTCGAACTCGACAGCTGGGGTATTGGTGGCCTGCCGGTCGAGCAATACCGACGAGCAGCGCTTGAATAGCCTGGCCCGGCACATTAATACGTAGCCCTTGCGCTAGTAATGGTGCATCTTACCCTTACAAGGTATGCTACCTTGTAAGGTCTTACTAATATGTTGTTAGTTTTCAAAAGTTGAGCTATGTGGAATCAAACTGATAATGGAGAAACCATTGGAACAATAGGTTCTGAAAGTGGTGAAATAATTAAGGATGAGGAGCATTCCAAAGGTGCTCGCCTAACTTTGGAAAAAGGTGGTGATATTGCACCATACTCAATAACAAGTGGAGTGTACGGGTGTTTCTTTCATACAACTTATTTATCAACCCTAGAAGAGGGAGTAAACGAGTTGGATGCAATGAAAGCTGAAATATCAGAGTTCTTTGATACTGAAACAACAAGTGATGAAGAACATGATTGGATTATGGCGTTTGTTGGTAGGCATTGAAAACTAACAAGTGCCTAAACCAAGGGACGCAAAACAGCAGGCTTGCGCTCCTTCGTCGCTAATTTTAGCCTGCTATTTTGCGCCGGTTAGGCAGGCGTTAAGCGACAACAGTGATATCTCAACTTATGGATGACTTATTTCAAATTATGGATACGTTTTTTTCGGCATTATCTGGCTGCGCCGCTGCCATTGCAGCTTACTTCTCATTCCAAGCTATAAAAGAAGCCAAAAAGCATGTATTTCTAACTAAAAAAAATGATGTAGCAACGAATATCAATTTCTTATACAGAAGGTTCCAGCTCGAATATGAGACTTTCTATATTTCCAAGTATTTAGGTAATCAGGAAATTATCGTATCTTCGAAATATTTCGTAGATGAAACGTTGTTCGAAAAGTTTATCGAACTTTTTCAGAAGTTACATAGCTTAGAGCATAAATCTAAGTCCGGCGCTGAAATAAGCGGCCTACTAAACGAAGTAGATCAACTATTTAAAGACATACTTCCAAGCAAGAGGCTTGATGAATAACTCTCGCCTAACAAAAAATTAAGTCACTCACTTCGTTCTTTGAGAGGCATGCATGTGGGCTGCTTCGCAGTATATTCCACGCGCCTACGACTCTTATTTAAAAGTTAACTTTCTTACAGAGGAATTAAGTAAGCACCGAATATTGTTGATTGTGGCTGCGATGTTCGTAGCTTCACTTATGGTCGCTCCGGTATCAGGGTTTGTTTTCATCATTCATTGGCATAGTAAGCAATTAGCCGAGTCTTTGAATCATAAGTAAGGCGTTAGAGCCGCAGGGAGTTGTAGTGAAAAGTTTAGTTGCCTTTATAGTTTTGTTTTGGAGTGTATTTGCCACTGCGAGTGACACGATTCAGTGGGGTTATTTAGCAACAATCGATCAAGAATCTATTCGATTAAAAGCTAAGGAATATATCCACAACGCTATGCCTGAAATTAGAGGTGTTGAGGTTAAGTTAATTAATGTCAGTGCTAATTACGACTTCAGATACAAGCGTTCGACTATGCAAGTCATGTTCATGCATTCAATGTCTTTTGTGGAGGGCGAAGGTAAAGAGCAAGTTGTTTATGTTGGTGACAAACCACAAGTCATTAAAATGAATAAGATACAGTACGTTTTTATAGACTTTAAAGGAAATGGTGAGGCCACCCAACATAGAGTTGAGCAAGTTCCTTTTCATGGCTCTAAACAAGCATTTATGGAAGAGTTCAGTAGATTCTAATATCACCCATTAGTGCCCAGCGCTGAGACAACACCTTACAGGTTCTCACAAAAGCTCTCCATGCGTGTCTATCTCCGCTAAAGCCGCCATTGGGTAAATAAATTTTACCGACAAAAAAGCCGGCAATAGCCGGCTTTTTTGATATTAGCGATTAGCGTAATTCATTGGGCATGTTAGTTTGAGCCCAAGATAATAGCTCCACACGGTTACGACACTTGGTCTTACGAAACGCACTGTATAAGTGAGTTTTAACCGTATGCGGGCTGATATTTAAGTCTTCGGCAATTTCTTTGTTCTTAGCGCCTTTACTCATTAACGCGACGATGGCTTTCTCGCGCTTGGTCAGCTTCACCGGCTCAATATCACCTTCAGTGAGTTTGTGCAGCGAATCTTTATTAAATTGCAGCATGCGGTTCAGCACGTTACACATAACATCACGGCGATACCACAACTGGTTCTCTTGAAGTAAGCGAATGCCTTTCATCATCACATCGGCGTTATCTGTGGTGTAAAACACGCCACGAATACCACTTAGTAGCGCCCGATTAGCGAGCTCTGGATTCTCATCTAGATTGAACAGCACAATGTCACATTCCACTTTTAAATTGACTAAGTGCTCTTTTAAACGACTCCACGCATCGTCTGATGATGTTTCGATAAATAAGTAAGTGGTGCCAGGCTTAACCTGAGCAACGTCGGTGCCTTTGTGGACTTCGAGTCCCTGTGTACGCAGAAGTGGCTCAAGGACATTGACGCCTATTTGGTTGATGGGGTCTTGTTCAAGTAATAGAAAGACAGTCTTACTCATTGTGGTTAGCGGCTCTTTTACATTATTGCCACTATCGTATCATGGAGCTCACTTCTTTTGTATTAGGTGGCTCAGAATTATTAGTGAAAAAAGATTAATAATCTTCAACTTCTGGGTATATACAGGCAGAATGCGAGGTACAGGGCAGCGGATTCAATGATAACACCTTCTTTACCTCTGCCCATATTTGTTAACCTTATAAAAGATAAGCGAAAGTTATACTTTTTTCTTATCCTGATAAGGAGGCCAACCCATTTCTTTGCCGGCCAGCATGTGCAAATGAATGTGGTAAACAGTTTGTCCGCCATGGTCATTGCAATTCATTACTACGCGATAACCTTCATCTGCAAAGCCTTGTTCTTTAGCTAGTTTTGCAGCAACAACATACAAATGCCCGACTGTGGCGGCATGTTCGTCGGTAATATCGTTAATGGTGGCTATCGGGGTTTTTGGGATAATAAGCACATGGAACGGCGCTTGGGGATTAATATCTTTAAATGCTAAAGCACGCTCGTCCTCGTACACGATATCTGCTGGAATTTCGCGGTTAATAATCTTACTGAAAATGGTTTCTTCACTCACGATGTGGTCCTTATCTTTCATGGATGAGCCAGTAATGACAAAGAAAAGCAGAAGTGTCAAACTGAAGCTTAATCCATTTGCTAACAAGGAAATGACTATGTGGAAGAAAACGATAATGACCAGCCTAATAACACTGGCTTTGGCCCCTCAGGTGCAGGCCGAGATGGTGTACTTCCCTGAGGAAATTATTCCGTTACAGGTGGATGATAAAGAGATAGAGCAGTCATTTTTCTCAACGGTCGATGAATTGGAGCTAGCTCCAGGGCAATACCGCTTGAAGCTGCAATACAGCGATTTGTATGAAAGTGGGTTTGATGATCATCAAGTGGTGGAGTCAGAACCATTTTGGGTAAATTTAGAGGTAAAAGCGGGCGAGGATTACGATGTGATCTTTGAGCGTGCCAGTAATGCCGCAGCGGCCGAGCTTTATGCCGAAGCACCGACAGTGCGTTTACAGGCGCGGGGGCAAAAATTAGCGGCGCCGATGGCTTCTGTTGCGCCAGCTGAGGCACCACAGGCGAAGACGGTAGTCAGCGCCAATAACCCTGATAAAGAGAGCCTTGAAGCGGCCCAAGTTGTGGTTAATAACAACGTCAGTGCTGCGGCTATGCTGGACTTTTGGTGGCAGCAAGCCAGTGCGCAAGAGCGCCAAGCTTTCTTGGAGAAAGTAAAAGCAAACCAACAATAGTAAAACTAGCATCGTTGTTACAATTACAAAAAAGGGCGAGATTTCTCGCCCTTTTTGCAACGTTTAAACTGGCAAAGCCCAGTTACTTGAATAAGGCGTCGATCGTACCTTGTGCTAAGGGGTGATAGCCTGGGCGTGCGCCCTGATAAACGTCATACGCCCAGTCGCGCTTACCGTTAGCGATAAGTGCTTTGTATAAGGGCACAATGAGTTTACGGCGGCCAATGCTGCTCAAGTGCTGGTCTAATGCAGGGTAAATCGCTTCATAACCATTGCCTACCGCTAACATAAACCATGCAAACGCCACTTCTTTATTTGTCGATGCCGTGAGGTTGAACTGCGCGTCTAGCTCTGCCATTTTATCATTGTTTAAATCACGCGGCAGATTGTTCAAAAAGTGCAACCACTCGTGCACAGTCCAGTCAGCCGTTGGCAAGTCGCTGAGCTGCTTATCGCCTGCTAGCCAAGCTTGAGTGTGTGCATCTACTTTATCAAACACGTCAGAAGTGGGGTTAGGCGCATCGGCGGGTAACCCTGGCTGGTAAATCCACTCTTTTGCTTTTTCTAAGCTGACCACTCCAGGGTGGGCCTTTAATAAATGCTTGTCTAAGTAGGCCACAAACTCGTCGGTAGTCACAGATTGGAAAGCGTGATCGCTGAAGTATTGCTTCACAAAGGTATCGAAGGTGTCACGACCAAATTGCTGCTCCAAGTAGATAAGGAACAATTGACCTTTGGTGTATGGCACTGAGCTAAAGGCATCGTCTGGGTCACGGCCGTTTAGCTTTAAGTTTAGGCGCGTATCGGGAGCGTCAATGGTTTTTAGTTGAGCGCGTAACCCGGCGCTATCCAGGGCTTGCTCCATCACTGCGCGCTCGCGGCCAAATACCTCTTCCATGATGCGGTTTTCCACATACGAGGTAAAACCTTCGTTAAGCCATAAATCTTCCCAAGTCGCGTTCGTTACCAAGTTACCAGACCAAGAGTGGGCCAGTTCATGAGCGATAAGGTTCACTAAACTCTTATCACCGGCGACAACGGTTGGGGTGATAAAGGATAGGCGCGGGTTTTCCATACCGCCAAACGGAAAGCTTGGTGGCAGCATGAGTAAGTCGTAGCGGCCCCATGCGTATTCACCGTACATACCTTCGGTTTTATCAATCATCGCCTGAGTGTCATTAAACTCGGCAACTGACGCATCAAGAATTTGCGGCTCAGCAAAAATAGCGGTTTGATGCGACATTTCCTTGTATTCCAGGTTACCGGCACCAATGGCGATCAGGTAGGGAGGAATGGCCTGCGGCATATCGAAGAAATAATCGCCGTCTTTAATGAAAGCCCCGGTGTTGTCGGCACTCATTACCGCACGCACGTTTTCTGGTGTTTCAATGCGGGCGCTGTAGGTTACGCGCATCGCTGGTGTATCTTGAACTGGGATCCAGCTACGGGCATGGATAGCTTGCGATTGGCTATACATGAACGGCTGGGTTTTGCTCGCAGTTTGCTCTGGCGTAAGCCACTGCAAGCCAGAAGCTTGTGGCAAGCTGTTGTAGTAAATTCGTACTTTAGGAGCCTGCTGGGCGAAGCGAATGGTCAGTTTGGCGCCTTTAACATCGTTGCGCGGGGCTAAGGTAAAGTCAGCTTTATGCCATTTGCCTTGATTGTCTTCGTAAATAACGCGATCAATTTCCAAATCGCGAGTATCAAGCACCAAGGTGCGCGCACTTTTATCTTTCCACTCTAGGCTATGTTCCACAAAGCCTTCAAGTTGTTTGTCGGCGAAATCAACATCTAAGTCTAAAAAAAGGTGAGTTGAGACAACTTCATCCAAGTTGGCATAGGTGTGTTCATCTTGGGCAGCTAACGCATGCTGGCTTAAGCCTGCCATGGCTAATGCCAAAGCGAGTGGTTTTAATTTCATAGTATCCTCAGAACGAGCGAAATAAGAAGAACTCGTTATACCAGATCTCAACCAGCACTGACAGCTATGTCAGACGAGCTCCTTGGGTTACACTAGCTTTGCCTTAAGTAATAAATTAATGACAAGAGAGTGCCTTTTGCCTGCATTACAAAGCCTTCATACTTTTGCCCTTGCGGCCCAGTGCCAACAACTGTTGATCGTCGAAGAACCTGAGCAGCTGCATGATATTGATTTTACGCAGCCGTTTTGCGTGCTAGGTGAGGGCAGCAATACTATTTTTACGGCCCCGTATCAGGGGAGCGTGGTGTTAATTGCCAACAAAGGCTTGGTACTAGAAGAGTATAGCGACGCGTGGCTGCTGCATTGTGAAGCAGGTGAAAATTGGCATCAGCTGGTGCAGCAAAGTTTAGCCTTGGCAATGCCAGGGTTAGAAAACTTAGCACTGATCCCCGGGACCGTGGGCGCAGCACCTGTGCAGAATATTGGAGCCTATGGTGTTGAATTAGCACAGTTTGTAGATTACGTGCAAGGTTACGATATTACTAAGGGTTGCTTTCACACTTTGCGTGCTGAGGAGTGTGAGTTTGGCTATCGCGATTCGATATTTAAGCATGCCTTAAAAGAGCGCTTTATTATTACTCGGGTGGGTTTGCGGTTACCGAAAGCGTGGCAGGCAAACACTAGTTATGGGCCACTGCAAGAGCTGCATCAACCCACAGCGCAACAAATTTTTGAGCAGGTGGTCGCTGTACGCCAAAGTAAACTCCCTGATCCCTATCAACTAGCTAATTCAGGCAGCTTTTTTAAAAACCCAATTTTGCCGCGCCAACAAGTGGCTAGTCTTCGACAACGCGACCCCCATATGCCCTGTTACGATGTGGACAACGAGTTCCAAAAAGTAGCGGCGGGTTGGCTAATTGAACAAGCAGGGTTAAAGGGTTACTGCATTGGTGATATTGTTGTACACGATAAGCAAGCTTTGGTTTTGGTGAATCGTGGCACGGGCACCGCAGAGCAACTTATGGCAATGATTAAGCATATTCAGCGCACTATCTTGGCGCAATTTGGTATTGCTTTGGAGCATGAAGTGCGATTGCTGGGCGCGCAAGGTGAAATCCATGTGGAGGCTGACAATGAAAGCACCTGATGGCAATAAACTGGCTATATTGGAGCGTCTCAATCAAGGACGCTTTTTGTCTGGTCAAGTGCTGGGGGACGAACTGGGCATTAGCCGCGCAGCGGTTGCCAAACATATTCACTCGCTGCAAGAAATGGGCATCGACATTTATAAGGTCAATGGTAAGGGTTACCGTATTAGCCGACCATTAAGCTTACTATCTCAACCAGCAATTACCGAGGTGTATGAGCAATTACAAGGGCAGGCGGGGCGCTTCGAAGTACAACCGATTATTGATTCCACCAACAGTGAGCTTATGCGCCGTATCCAGGCGAATAGCCTTGAGCCTGATACCGTGTTAGTGGCAGAAATGCAGCGCCAAGGCAAAGGGCGTCGCGGTAGAGTGTGGCAATCGCCCTTTGCGGCGAATTTATATTACAGTTACTACTGGCGCTTAGACGATGGCATGCACGCTGCAATGGGGCTGTCTATTGCCGTTGGTTTAGCCATTTATGACTGTTTAAAGGCGCTTTATGGCTTAGAAGTACAGTTAAAGTGGCCGAATGACGTGTTGGTCGCTGGGCGAAAATTAGCCGGGGTATTGGTGGAGCTTGACGGCACCGCCGAGGGGCCCTGTCACTTGGTGATTGGCATCGGCTTGAATGTCAGTATGCCCGACAACGCGGCTCAGCATATCGACCAACCTTGGTGTGACCTTAACGAATTTACGACCGAATTAGACAAAAACCAACTAGTGGCGGCGTTGACTTGCTTCTTACAAAAGCGCTTATATCAGTATCAGCGTCAGGGGTTAACGCATATGCATCAGCAATGGAATGATGTGCATGCGTTTGCCGGTCAATGTGTGGAGTTGAGCTCTTGCAACAATCATTGGCGCGGAATATGTGAGGGCATTGATGAACAGGGCGCGGTGGTGATCCGTGTTGATGGCCAGAGTAAGCGCTATTTTGGTGGCGAAATCAGTTTGCGAGCGACGACATGAAACTACTAGTAGATGCTGGTAATTCGGCAGTAAAGCTAATGTTGGCCACAGAGCAAAGTGAGCTCAGTGCTGTGGGGCTGCAAGAAGTGCCTTGGTCACATGTGGAGGAGGTGTTGGTATCGGCTGTTGCTGAATCCAGTGCCCTCACTCAGGTGCTGGCATTGGCGGCAGCGCAAGGTAAGCAAGTGCACTATGCTCGCGTGAGTGGCCATTGGCAGCAGTTGCAGTGCGCTTATGAAAACCCCAATACCTTGGGAATTGATCGCTGGTTGGCGGTGATCGCTGGCTACAGTGAAAACCCGCAAGGCGAGACCGTGATTGTGGATGCGGGCACAGCACTGACGATTGATGTGGTAAACAGTGAACACCAACATTTAGGTGGCTATATCTTGCCAGGTCTCGATCTTACCGAGCACAGTATTGTTAGTCGCGCACAGAAGGTGTTCAGTGTTGATGGCTTGCGTCGTAATATCAGTCCTGGGCGCTCGACACCCAGCGCAGTAAAAAATGGTGCCTTGCTCAGTGCTTTGGGAGCAGTGGAGTATGTTCTTTCACATTATTGTCATGGCGACCAGGCGCAGTTATATATAACAGGCGGTGATGGTTTAGCGTTACATAACCACTTGAAGGCAAGTGTGTATCGGCCGCATTTTGTTTTTGAAGGCTTACTTAAGTGGCGAATTGGTGCGCAAACTGTTTAAAAACCCGCAGTTCTGCGCGAATATTGAACGTTTAAGCACGAAACCGTAACTTTTTTTGATTTTATAGTTGCATCACTCAAAACCATGCCTTAGAATCTCGCCCCGTACTAAAGCAGTGCCGACTTAGCTCAGTTGGTAGAGCAACTGACTTGTAATCAGTAGGTCATCCGTTCGACTCGGATAGTCGGCACCATTTTCCTCAACTTGGAAAGGCTTTAGAAAGAATTTTAGCGTGGAGGGGTTCCCGAGCGGCCAAAGGGATCAGACTGTAAATCTGACGGCATTGCCTTCGCTGGTTCGAATCCAGCTCCCTCCACCACTTTTATTCTTGACGGTTAGAGGTAGTTAAGAACAGGTTCCTAAAAGCGGGCATCGTATAATGGCTATTACCTCAGCCTTCCAAGCTGATGATGCGGGTTCGATTCCCGCTGCCCGCTCCAGTTTTTCTGGTGTGCTGATATAGCTCAGTTGGTAGAGCGCACCCTTGGTAAGGGTGAGGTCGGCAGTTCAAATCTGCCTATCAGCACCAGTCCCTGACTTTTCCTGAATTACTCCCTTTGATTTGTCTAAAAAATATTCAATAATTGAAGAATTGAATTGACCGGCGCTTGCGTCGATCGTTTGATATGTAATCTAGATACACAAAAACTTATAGGTTCCGTCATGGCAAAAGAAAAGTTTGAACGTTCGAAACCGCACGTAAACGTAGGTACAATCGGCCACGTTGACCACGGTAAAACAACTCTAACTGCAGCGATCACTAACGTACTAGCAAAAGTATACGGTGGTGTAGCACGTGATTTCGCACAAATCGATAACGCTCCAGAAGAGCGTGAGCGTGGTATCACAATCGCAACTTCACACGTAGAGTACGACACTCCGACACGTCACTATGCACACGTTGACTGTCCAGGACACGCTGACTACGTTAAAAACATGATCACAGGTGCTGCACAGATGGACGGCGCGATCCTAGTAGTTGCGGCTACTGACGGTCCTATGCCACAAACACGTGAGCACATCCTAC
>NZ_JAKRFR010000008.1:0-140103 GCF_022347865.1 Pseudoalteromonas sp. CNAT2-18.1
TTGAGAAGTGATTTAACATCACTTCGAAAGTGAAGAACGCGAGGTCGTGGATGACCGAGCCGAGTGACTATCATCATGGATGTGTTTACTCTGACTTCACTATAAAACACAAAATGGCCCTATAGCTCAGTTGGTTAGAGCGCACGACTCATAATCGTTAGGTCCCTGGTTCGAGTCCAGGTGGGGCCACCATTTTTCCTACTCTTCCTTGTTATCAACGACTAACCGAATCCCTTAGGTTCTACCTCTGTGCTACGTTGCTGTATAGTTATTTTTTAGGTTGGGTTTCAAATGTCAGCTCATTATTTGGCACAATGGAAACCTTAATACCATCATATATAGCCAGGTATTTATCAGTTGCAGCTACAACACGACCCTGACCTATGCGTCCCCGCTTACTGCTTATAGAAATACACTTACTGACTCCCTCACATTTTGGGAAATTGCTAATTTCTTTTTGAGCGACTTGATGTCCTACGCCCCAACTAAACAAAATGCCTAAAATAGCTCCAGCAAAAAAGGTAAAGATCATAGATGGAAGGCTTACTGATGCTATAGCTAAACCAATAGGGAAAATTACGATATCAAAATGTTCCCACTTGGATATTTTCTTAGCTTTACTTTTAATCGACTCCTTTTTTCTATTAACGAGCGCAATAAGAAGACCGTATAGCCATATGCCTAACGCGAAAATCAATACCGACCATGGATGTTCTTGCAAAAAGGTCGAAATAATGACAAACGCTTGCATAAAAAAGACAAAGGCACTTACTAGGTAACCCTCTAGCGAGTCGCCAAATAGAGATATAGATAAATTATATTCCTCTAAATACCCGTACTGATAGAAATAGCCAATTAGGTATAGAATTGGAACCGACAATGTCATTGCACTTATAACATAGGCAAGACGTGATGAACTTTGCACTTCTCCCATAAAAAACTCTCCCGTCGAAGACGGCCTTTTCACCGGCGACTAAAGTTATAAAAAGATTGTAAATCAATATACTACATAGGATATGTCACTGCGAGTCGTACCTACTCGAAGAGGTAGGGAGGACTCGCAGAGTCGCCCCACTCAAGGCCACTGCTCATGATGCCTTAGGCTCAATCATCCCACCCAGAAAAAAGGCCAGGAGAGGGAGAGGCATCCACCAGGTAAATTGGCGACTTGCCATCAGTGATCGATGCGTTAACTTAAATGTGAATCTGCTCACAACGAGCGAACAAGAAAACTAGCGTCTCCCAAAACTGCCCTCAACACGTCAAGAGGGGCTATAGCCGTAGCTGTCGGGCTCGACAGAGCTAGTACCCATTAACAAATAATTCAACTTTAGTCTTCGAGGCTAAATCGATATGAGGCAGTTCTATACCGTCATATCCTCCAACTACTACAGGACCGTAACCATCCCACTCCTCACCGGTGTCAGGATTAATTCCTATGTGATTTGACTCTGTTATGTCAAACCCACGACTTAAGCCAAAGTAGTACCAAAACCAAGCTTCTTCATTTGAAATATGTCGCCCTATAAAGCTAGCAATTGATTCCTTGTTGGCACTTTTCAATAAATAAGCTCTATACCAATCAGCGTGGAGCCTCAAGACTGCATCTGAAGCTATGCGCTCTAATAGAAACTCTAAGGCATAAACTACATCAAGCGGGTCTAGGTAACATAAATCACTAAATTTAACTGAAGCATCAGACTCAACTTGTTCAAGGTGACTCCGAAGATCTAAGACTTGTTTAGGGCGGTTTAATGAATCAATGTCCATCTGCTCTAGCTGTCGCTCCACTGTACCAAGTAACCCATTAAATAACTCTGTTACCTTATAGGCTTCCAGTATCTCTTGCTGCAAGAGGGATAATTGAGCTCCACTTTGACTTTTTGCTAACCAATGCTCAGCCGCGCGCATGTCATAACTTTCATGATAGTGACTTATTTCATTCACAGAGAGGAGTAAAGCCAGGTATATGTGCTCATGATTTCCTTGATTGATAAAGTGCTTCAACAATTCAACAACTTCTAAGTTGAATACCTCCTCATCGTCCTCTGAAAAATTATCGAAGTCTTCGAAGCGTTCAGCCTCCCCAGAATCACAGCACCCTAGATATTCTTTCACGTACTCTGTAATTGGCTCTTCCAAAATATACTGTTGTGAACTAATTACCTGAGCGGTTTTCAATGCCAACTGTGACTCATAACCGAGCTCTAGCGCTCTATGAAAAATGCACTTTTCTGCCCTAATAGGCTCCTGAGGCGATGCGACTTTTACTACATTGCTCGATGCGCTATACGCAGCATGACTATTAAACCCATGGGCAGCGGCTACTAATTCGAGGATGTGTGTATGCTTAACCCGACAACTCTCATTGGCTAGTAGAGTTTTAGTAGAGTGAGATAGTGTCTTTAAATTTTTCATAAACAATTCCATACGCTTGAGGCAAATAACTGCTCATAATCAAAGCCACACGCGATTACGGATGATTTCTCAAGCTACGTAATGTTTATAAAATAGTACTGATTTAAGATTACCTTTCGGTATAGAAGGTTGCTGTTTTTCACTCGCGTGCAAGTGGGGCTAGCGCCTTGGCATTTTTGATATTAATTGAAAACCTCCTATTTAACAATACCCCTTTCTAAATCCTCTAACACTTCTGTATTCAGACATTTTAGAAATTCAATCCCTCACAAGAAAACCTCTTTGCGAAATAGCGATTTATGTAAACGCAAAAAGCAAGGTTTGAAAGCGCTTTGTTACTGTATAAAAAACTCGTAGATGCATACGGAACTCTAACTACAGATATAGATAAGTGCTCGTTCAAGTTAAGCAGGGCAGCGACTATGTATCACATCCAAAGTAGCAGCTTTTTTAAAGGAAGTGTCCACTTCCCTTAAACTGATCGAGAAGTACAATTTGAGTTTGATAGTGGTGTATCTCAGGTGAAGTACTTCGCTAATAGTAGGTGTCGCTGGGACGCTGACTTCAAAGTACTTGAGGTATTTCAGGATTAACTAAGGCATCAAGTAGCCACCTATCAGCAATAGCTTAAAGATATTGTGCGCCGACCCCTAGGGTGTGCTCATTCACTTCTTCCATACATTTGCCTGTCAGCTTAGATAACTAATCAGAATGACCTTGGCGAGGGTCCCTGTTAAGAAACCGATAACCTCACTTTATACCTATCCACGTTCCTGTAGCCACTGCATAAAATGCTGTGCCGCCGCTGTTTTATCTGTACTTCCCTGATAAAAATAGACTCCCTGCTCGCTGGGCACTGGCTGCCACCGACTTTGTACTAACAGCCCCTGCTGCACTGCGTCTTGGGCAAAGGTCTGCGGTAAAAACGCGTAACCACGCCCGGCTATCGCCTGCTGCAAAATAAGAAATTCGAGATCGTAGTATTGGCGGTCAAAATCCTGCTCATTCAAATTATTACTGGCAATAAATTGTTGCCAAGGTGGCTCGGTTAAGCCTTTTTGTTTCCATGTGGGAATAAACACCTGAGATTCAGCCGCTTTATGCGGCGCTTGGTAGAGCCCATAACTCGCTTGGCTCACACGTTGCGATGCCGGCACAGTGCTGGTGTCACCAAAGCGCAGGCTTATCTCATTACTTAGCTCCTGCCCGGTAACGGCTATCTGCTCTGAAGTGATGAGCTGATAGGCCAACTCGCCCTGCTGTGCGCGGTAGTGCTCTATGCGCGGCATCAACCACGTGGCTATGGCGCTGGTTGTATGAATAAGCAGGCGACTTTGCTGGCGTTTAAGCTGCATGAGGCCTTGTTCAATATCATCCATAGCGCCGTGAATATGGCTGTATAGCTGCTCACCGGCGGCGCTTAACTGAACTTGCTGCGCAGTGCGAATAAACAGCTTGCTGCCTAGCCATTGCTCTAAATTACGTACTTGGTGTGAGACAGCGGTGGCACTGACATTGAGCTCTGCAGCGGCGAGCTTAAAGCTTTTTTTACGCGCCGCGACGGCAAAGGTTTTAACCGCATTTAAAGAAGGCAGCATCACTCTATCTCCAAGAGTAAATAAGCATTGAGTATACGCGAATAGAGCACCACAAGTAGATGAGTTTATCTCATCCATAGCTGAGTTTTATCCGTTTGCGCCACAGTGCTTCAAAAGCCCATAGTAATCACTCCCCCAACAACCGGAGTTAATTATGAAGCTACTACGTATTGATGCCAGCGCTCGCGCCGCCGATCAGAAAAACCCGAGTTACCGCTCGATATCTCGACAAATGGCCGACCATTTCATTAGTCAATTACCACAGCAGGCGGTGCATATTATCCGCAGAGACGTGGGCAAACACCCTCCCAGTGCCATTAGCGAATTTTGGATTGAGGCCTGTTTCACCGCTGACGAGCAAAGAAGTTATTCTCATCAACAGGCACTGCTGGAGTCGGACACCTTAATCGCCGAATTAGCGGCAAGCTCGGTTATTGTCTTGGCTACCCCGATGTATAACTATGGGATGCCCAGTGCATTAAAAGCCTGGGTTGATCAGGTGATCAGAATTAATAAAACCTTCGATTTTGATGCCACGCGGGGTGATTCGCCCCTGCGTCCACTGTTACAAGGGAAAACGCTTATTTTGTGTTGGTCATGTGGCGAGTATGGCCTTGCGCCTGGTGAGCATAAAGCCGCCATGAACCACTTAGTGCCGCATCTGAAAACGGTGGCGCATTATCTAGGTGTAGAGCGCTTTATTGATGTGCAAATACAAGGACAAGAATTTGCTGATGAGCGCCACCAGCAATCTCGAGAGCAGGCATTTTCGCGCCTTAGTGAGCTTGCTCAGCAGCTCACTGCGCAATGACTTAAAACCGCGTAAGGTCGGCTGCTAGCGATTTGTTGGGCTTTTCAACCACACGGTGAATTTCTTGCCCCTCATCTAGAACAATAAACGTGGGTGTGTACTTAAGATTAAAACGTTGAGCCACACCCGCCTTATCCTGCTTTTGGTAGTCCACGGCAACGAGCGACACCTGGGCGAGCTCAACTTCGCTGTGCTTTAGCAATTTAAGCAGTTTAGGGACTTCCCGCTCACTGTCGTGACACCAAGTGCCTAAAAACACCACTAACTCCTTACCAGCTAACTTAGCCATTGCTTGTAAGTCTTGCTCTGTGGGTTGGTAGTCTTGGTAATGCTGTTGAAAAGCGGGGTAATCGCTTAGCAACTGCTCGCCACTCATCGCTCCTTGCTGCATCTGCTGGGCTTGCAGGGGTGTTACCATCAACAAAGCACACAACAGGGCGCAACTAACACTTAGAAATACTTTCATTTATCCTCCGGCGTCATGGCAAAACATTAAATGATAATGATTTACATTTATTTACCTTTCTTTATAATGGCTCGCGTATCTAATTCAGTTCCAAAGCGTCTAGCAGTTTCACAATCCTGTAAGCGCTTCTTTATTCATCAAAATAACGGATTTATTTTATGTGCTCTTTTAGATTTTCCCTACCTTTTTTAAGTCTTTTACTTTCGTTCAGCTCCATCAATTGCGCCTTAGCCAGTCCTAAAGACGATACCCGTCATATCGAGGTTCTCACGGTAACCGGACAAAAGCTCAATAACAGAGACTATCGCGTTGAGTCTTTAAATTCCGCCACCGGGCTGGATTTGAACCACCTTGATACCCCACAATCTGCCATTGCTATAAACCAGCAGCGTATGCAAGACCAACAGCTAACCAGTCCAGTTGAGGCGATTGGTGCTGTCACCGGGATCAGTATTCGCGAAGCGGATAATGGCAAGTTTTCCATTCGAGCGCGCGGTATTGGCGTCAACAGTATTTTATACGATGGTATTGCCACTACCTACGACACCCGCTTCAACTACGGTGATAACTTAACCGATACAGCAATTTATGAACGCGTTGATGTGGTACGCGGTGCCACTGGATTAATGTTAGGAGCCGGTAACCCTTCTGCGGCTATCAACCTTATCCGCAAACGCCCAACCGAGGTCGCTCAGGTTAATGTCTCTGCTTCACTGGGCTCATGGGACTACCAAAGAGCAACCCTTGATGCCTCTGGGGCACTGAGCCAACAAGGGGGAGTTCGTGGTCGAGTTGTTGCTGCCTACAGCGATCGTGAATCTTTCCAATCGCGCTTTGCACAGAGCCAAAGCACTTTATACGGCGCAGTTGAAACCGATATTGGTCGCGCTAGCTTATTGCGAGTGAGTGCTGACTATCAATATACCAAACCAGAAGGAACCATGTCTGGAGGGATGCCGATATTTTATAGTGATGGTAGTCGCACGCAATACGACCGTGGCACCTCAACGGCACAACCTTGGTCATCATCAAAAACCCAAGCGCTTAATTCGGTGGTGACGTTTGAGCATCACTTCAATTCACATTGGCAACTCTCAGCCAGCTATATATATGGCGATAACGACTTAGAGTACGATGTCTGGTGGATACGCGGAAACCCCGACCGGGAAAGCAATGAGGGCATGGTCCCCGGCTCAGTCAACTTTATTGACGCCGAACGAACGCAGCACACGGGCGACATCGAGCTACTGGGTCAGTTTGACTGGCTAGGCCAATCGCATCAGCTGCTTGTGGGTTGGAATCAGCAGAAGCAAGAATTTGCCACGCCTTACTACCCGGCAATCAACGCCCCAACCCAGGTCGGTGATTTTCGCCAAGATGATTATGCATTCCCTGCGCCGCAGTGGGCTGACACCGCCGCTTACGGCTCGTATGGTGAGACCGAGCAACAGTCAGCCTATGTGGCTGCACAGTTGAAACCAACGGCATCATTGTCGGTAATTAGCGGTGTGCGCTTAAACCAATGGCAAACCGATACCGATAATTTCGGCCGGACGCATGATTACTCACTAAACGACGAACTCACTTACTATTTAGGGCTGTCTTACGCGCTCACCGATAACTGGGTTGTTTATGCCAACAGCGCTGATATTTTCTCACCACAAAGCTTAATTGGCGAGCAAGGCCAATATCTCGACCCGGTGCAAGGAGAAAACCTCGAGTTGGGTATTAAAGCCACCTTGTTCAACGACAAGCTCGATGTTGCTTTTTCGGCGTTTCAAATCGACCAAGATAATGTTGGTGAATACACTGGCGAGACCATTCCAGGCACCACGCAGCGTATTTATAAAGGCATTGACGGCACTCGCACTAAAGGCGTAGAGCTCGAACTTAACGGTGCTATCACCGAAAATTGGCAAGTGTATCTGGGTTATACTCATGCCGAGGGCGAAACACCAGAAGGCGAGATATTAAACTCAACCAACCCAGAAGATCAGATTAAAGTCTTTTCTACCTATGATTTTTCTGGTGCCCTAGCTGGCTTAACCCTCGGTGGTGGCATTAACTGGCAAAGCGAAACCTTTGATGAAGTTTCAAATCCAGTGACCGGCCCAGTAGAAGTAGGTCAAGGTGGCTACGGTATCGCCAATATCATGGCTCGTTATGCTGTTTCTGAGCACCTTACGTTCAGCATTAACCTCGATAATCTCTTTGATAAACGCTACTACAATCAAATAGGTTTCTACGATCAATACCGCTACGGCGCGCCACGCAACTTTAAAGCCTCAGTGCGCTATCAGTTCTAAACCCTTATCGAATGTTCTTGGTGCGCTGCCTTGCAGTGCACCACTTTGCCCTACCCCCTACAGCACTGTGGTGATAACACGTTGCAAGTGCACGACTTTTCGGGTCACGACCGTGAATTTACGCTAAACTTAGGCGTGATAGTGACTGTACTTGGTGTATAACAACTAAACCCTAGAGGCTCAGCACGGGTGCATCCTTTTTTGATGCGCGCCAACTAACTTTGGGAGAGGCAATGCAAGGTATTGACGAAACATTACTGTCACAGCTAGAAGCTGGATTTAAGCTGCCTGTTAAGCCCGCCGCATTAGAGCAGCTGCAAGCGGAGTTAAACCGCAACGATCCCAGTATTGATGTTGTTAGTGAGCTTATTGCCACCGACGTGGCGATGTCAGCTACCGTGCTTCGCGTGGTAAATTCACCCAATTTTGGTAAAGAAAAGGAAATCACCGATATTAACTACGCAGTGATTCTCTTAGGCCTCAATACTATTAGCCATATTGTCTCCCGCTATTTGCTCAAACAAGTATTTCGGCAACAAGGGTGCTGCATTTCCCTAGCGCGGTTCTGGGATACCTCAACCGAGATCTCACGCTTATGCGTTTACATCGGCCAAAGCTTAACGCGAAGCTTGCCTGCTGATAATTTACAAACATTGGGGTTATTTCATGATATCGGCATTCCCGTGATGGCGATGAATTATCCTGATTACGTGAACGTACTAAACGAAGCCAACGACAACGTCCATGCATCGTTGACTCAGCTTGAAGATAAACGCTATCCCTGTAATCACGCCATCCTTGGTTTTTACATGGCCCATTCTTGGCATTTACCGAAAGTGCTGTGCAATACCGTGCTTCGCCATCATGATTTAGACTTTTTAGATGAACACCAAAGCAGTGAAGAAGAGCGCTTGTACTACGCCATTTTAAAGGTGGCAGAAAACATTGCTCATACCCACAAACGCTTTCGTAGCATTAATAATTGGTCCAGTATTGAAAGCCAAGTATTAGCCACTCTGGGGTGGCAACAAAATGAATATCAAGCCCGTTTGGAAGCTGGAGAGTCACTACTGATATTTAATGCCAATTGAGCATGCTACACTTTGGGCAAACAGCACAATAAGGACGACACATGCTTGAATGCCACAGCGACAAACCCATTACGCTGATTGTGGGCTCTAAAAACCCAGTAAAGATCAATGCCGCCAAAGCCGCCCTTGCCACCTACTTCCCGGATAGAGACATTATTTGCCAAGGTGTGGACGCTCCCTCAGGAGTTGCCGATCAACCTTTAGGTGAGGCACAAACCCTGCTTGGTGCACACAACCGCATTCGTTATTGCCAAGCGCATTATCAAGGTGATTATTACATGGCTATGGAAGGCGGCGCCGCGCAATTCGACTACGGGGCGGCCACTTTTGCCTTTGTGGTTATCGCTCATGGCGACGAGCACAGTGTCGGACGTAGCTGCAATTTGCCGCTGCCAAAGCACTTATACCAAAAACTAGAGCAAGGCCAAGAGCTTGGCAATGTGATGGATGAGGCTTTTGCAACCAAGAATATTAAACAGCAAGGCGGTGCTATTGGCTTGTTAACGCAAGGCCACGCCACCCGTCAAAGCAGTTATCAACAGGCCTTGTTACTGGCAATGGCGCCTTTTAATCACAGTGAGTTATTTGCGAGTACACGTTAATTATGCGCTACCCTTGGATTCTTTTTGATGCCGATGAAACCCTGTTCCACTTTGATGCTAAAGCGGGCTTAACACACATGTTTGCCCGCTATGAAGTGGACTTTGCTGACGCTGATTACCGCACCTTCGAAGCCGTAAATCGGCCATTATGGGTGGCATATCAGGACAACACCATCACTGCGCAGCAGTTACAGGAACGCCGCTTCGAGCAATGGTCAGAGCGCCTAGGCGTGAGTGCTCGAGAGCTAAACTTACGATTTATGGAAGCGATGGCAGAAATTTGCCAACCCCTGCCCGGTGCAATCGAGCTGCTTAACGCGCTACAAGGTAAAGCGAAGCTGGGCATTATCACCAACGGTTTTACTGAACTACAAAGCGCCCGATTAGAAAAAACCGGCTTAAAAGGCGCTTTTGAGTGGTTGGTTATTTCTGAGCAAGTCGGCTATGCCAAACCTCATATGGCGGTATTTGACCATGCCTTCGCGCTAATGGGTCACCCACCAAAAGAGCAGATACTGATGGTTGGCGATACGCTGGAATCGGACATTGTTGGCGGCATCAATGCGGGCATTGATACTTGCTGGCTAAATCGCCATGAGAAACAGGCCCCTGAGCATATGACCCCAACCTATGAAGTAAAGTCGCTGTGCCAGCTAAGAACGTTGCTACTGTAACGCCGAGCCTACCAATATAAAAAATGCCAGCACATGGCTGGCATTCACACACGGGAATATTTCTAATGGAATAGAAATTAGTTACTTCCAAGAGGTCATCTTGTGACCTTTGAGGGCATAGAACAGGAAGAATACATAGCTAGGTAACATCACCCAATACGCATTTTGCTGTCCTTCTGCGGAAATCGTTGAACCGGTCGCTAAACTCAAAAACACTGGGCCGAACGCCCCTCCAGCAATACCCATCACTAATAGGCCTGAGCCGACGCTAGTCAGTTTGCCTAAGCCCGATAATGCCAGTGGCCAAATTGCTGGCCATACCACAGCATTAGCTAGACCACACAAAGCGAGCATCAGAACCGTGTCTGGTAGTGCAGGCCCACCAAAAGGCACTAACAATGCTTGCGCTAACACTGTAGAGTCGCGACTCACTGTGGTAATACCAATCACCAAGGCAAAACCGAGAATTGCTGAGCCACTGAGTGCGGCTTGCTGGGAAATAACGCGCGGAATAAGAATAATCCCGAGAATATAACCCGCCACCATGCACACCATAGTGTAAGAGGTCATCACCCCGTAGTTTTCCACGCCGAGAGCGAGTGCATAAGAGCCAATAGTATCACCGGCGATCACCTCAACCGCGACGTACAAGAACAGGGCCATCACGCCCAGAGCCAAGTTCGGGTGCGCTAATGCGGCTTTAACCTGACCTTTACCACCTGCTTGCTCTTCATCATCGACCAACTCAGGCAGCGGAGAATATTTAACAGCTAACGCCAACGCACCGATAAACAGTGCCATGCCAACGTAAGGCCATACTAAGCTGTTAGCCATGGCATCAATATCATCTTGGCTGAGCTCTTTGCCCACTAAACCGGTAAAGTTGCTAATAATCAGTGCAGTAAACACCATAGGCGCAAACACCCCTGCACCTTTATTTAAAATGCCCATAATACTTACACGTGCTGCCGCTGACTCTTCAGGGCCAATGCGCACGACATAAGGGTTAACGGCTGTTTGCAGCAAGGTTTGCCCTATCCCCATCACTAATTGGGCAAATAAGAACAATGCAAACACTTGGGTTTTGGCGGCCGGAATGTATAAGAACCCCGCGACCATCATAGTTGCCATACCCAGTGCCATGCCATTTTTATAGCCGATTTTCTTAATCACTAGTGCTGAGGGCACAGCCGTAAAAGTAACCGCAATATAGAAAGAAAATAGAATAAGCGAGGCCTGAAACGGCGTCAGCTTCAAAATTTGTTGGAGGTAAGGCATCAATGAGCCATTGAGCCATGTTGCGAACCCTAGAATAAAAAACAGGGTCGCGACAATGGCCATAGGCACAAAGTTGCTTTGCTTTTTAGTTGTTGACACTGTTGCTTCCATAAACTCTTCTCGTTGTCGATATAGATAACATCAAAACTAAGCAGATCATATAGTTATCTCTACCGTTTCGATGGAAGCTGACTTCAAAGCCAGCATATAAGTAAGCGCACAAGCTCACCGAATATAAATATTATTGTTATAGCCGCGCTTTTTTCACAGCACGTTAGGATAAAACTAACGCCTAGTTCACAAAAATGACAGCGCTGCCATAAACTGTACGTCAAAAGCGTTTATTTTACCAGCAAGAATTTTGTAAGCCTGATAAAGGGCTATATAACAAAGAGTTGCCTTAATTATGCCGGGTTACAAAGGTTATTAACCGGCGCTTTGCGCTGTCTATATGCAATGAGTGGAGGGATACAAAAAAGGCATCGCCTCGCAGCCATGCCTTTTTATGTATGCGGTGATTAACGCACGCTAGTGGTGCGACTGATTTGATTATTCACCCGTGAGCGCAGTAACACCTCAGCGTTCGCACTGACAGTGACCGACTGCTTATAAGGCTGCCAAGTGCTGCCATTATCTAGGCTGTATTCGATGCCTAGCCCAGGGTAGGCGCTATTAGCCACCAACTTACCCTGCTCTATCACACCGCCAGGCACCGGTAAGTGCAAGGTAATGCCATCACGATCGAGCTTGTACAGCTCCTTTATTGCTAAGGCACTGGCAAAGCGCTGCCAATCCTGCTGGCGTGCGCGAGAATCGGGTTGCTCTCCTTCCCACTTCGCTTTGTGCCATGCACGCTCAGCGACCGCAAGCATACGGGGGAAAACCATGGCTAAGACTTGTTCTTCGGTACGAATCGTTTCAGACCATACCTGCCCTTGCATTCCCAACACATTTTCTGGCTTTTCCAAGGCTGGCATTGGTCGCCCCACCAAGGCTTCGAGGTTATCTATTTTATCGCGAGCGCGGGTATAATCAGCATTGGCATATAGGTCGTCAGGCATATAACCAAACACTTTCTCGGTATCGGTGTAGCGCGTTGCCCAGTAATATCCGCGCTCTTGTGGGTGCGCTTCATAAGGGTGGTCAAAATATAAGTGTGTGCCATGGGAGAGGATCACTTGATAACCGGCGTTAGCCAAGCGATAGGCGCGATCGGCGACGCCCCATTCCCAAATATTGTCCCAGGCGTTGGTAAAGAACACCTCGTTGGGGTATTCATCGCGGTTAAACGGGTTGACCTTGTCGTACATAATGCCGTCTTCCCACACCCCAGGGGCAATGCCGCGCTTATGCAGCAACTGCGCCACCCGCTGAGTAAAGTAGGGTTTTAAATCAGCCACTCCGGCCACCCCATTGTTGGCTTCGGCAAATAGCGCTTGGCATGCGGGAGAGCCGATCCAAGAGCCAGCTCCAACTTCATCACCGCCGATGTGCAAGTAGCGAAGTTTAGTCCCCGCTTCACGGTACATTTGCTGTAACTCATAAGTGACCTTATCCATAAACGCATAGGTTGAGTCCAAGCACACATTCATTGAGTTATCGGTGTAATTTTGCACCGTAATATAGCTGGAGGTGTCTTTTGGGTCACTGAGCAGATAGCGGGTGGCGGCACTTAAATCAACCTGACTAAATTCCTGAGTATCGGGTTGTGGGTTAGTTAGAGACCCTTGAGCATATTGCTCAGCCTGCTGCTTAAGACGACGATAACGCGCTTCCATCGCTTTAATAGAGGCACGAGCATGGCCGGGCCCCTCAATTTCTGGGATGATCTCAATATGGCGGGCTTTGGCAAACTGCAATAGCTCGATAAAGTCGGCGCGACTTAAGTAGCCATTGCCAGAACCTGACTTAAATGGCCCCGTGCCCAACTGCGTAAGCAAACAGCGATTTTCTTGTAGGTCGAAACAACGATACGCACCAATTTCGGTAAGCTCGGGTAAACCAGGAATTTCTAAGCGCCACCCCTCATCTTCGGAAAAATGCCAATGTAAGCGGTTCATTTTATAGCGCGCCATTTGCTCTACGAGCTTGAACATCGCTGCCTTACCATGATAATTACGGCCATTGTCGTAGTGCATGCCACGCCAGCCATAACGGGGATTATCGCGCACTTCAAGGTTCGGTAATGTTGCCGCACCGGTCGCTGGTAACAGCGCCAACAAACTCTGCATACCATAAAAAGCACCGGCATTATCGTGGCCGATGATGCGGATAATGTTGTCATCAATTTCCAGGTAATACCCTTCAGGCTCACCGACCTGAGCATCCACACTGAGCTTAATGACTTTATCTTCGCCAGTATTAAGGTGGTCGGCCTGAGCGCTGAGATTCAAGCCATATTTGGCTTTAAGATCCGCAGTGAAGAGCGCAACTTCTGAGCTTAACTGCCCGGCAAAGCTGATACTCCAGCTCTCGTCTAACACCGCACTGCCACGATGGTAATCCACCTCTTGTGGCCTAGGAATAATCCGTTTAACTGCTTGTTCGGCATCGACCTTGGTTAAACCTTGGTTACGCTCAAAACGCACCTTTGCATCAACCAAGATGGTTTTATCTTCGGGGTTGTTGTAACGGCGGAGCTGCTTGGGCTCACTAAAAGGGGTAACGAAGTCACTAAAGTCCTCGCTGTCGGTATTAGCAAAAATGGCAGGCTTAGTATCCTTAGCAACAACAAAGGCACGGGGCATAAAGTCACTGTAAGCGACTATCCATACACTGGCTTCAAATGGGATCACTAGGGTTTCACCACTGGCTAAACCGGCAAAGTCACTGGTGGGGATTAATCGATGTAAGTCGCCATTAACATGCTCAATACGCAGCCCTTTAACGCTTTGCTCCTTCATTTTGCGCACGTTATGCAAGTAGATTTGCCAATCTCCCTGGCCAGCAGGAAGCGCCACATCGGAGCGGTTAGTCAGGGTAATGCTGCCAAGAAAGCTGCGGTCTTTGTTGTGGAAGTTGTCTTCTACCGCGAACATAAACTCGGTATTCGCAGCAAACTGGTTAACTTGCTCTTGGCTCAGCTGAGCCTGAGCCGCAATGGGGAGCATTAAGGCGGCGATAAGGCGTTTTCTAAACATGGTGACTCATTCCTTCCCTTGTTGGTGTTATTGTTTTTTTGGCTGATTATCGACCATCATATAAAATTCATAATGACAGCGCTATCATTTATCGACTATTTACATCCGCTGATTAAACACAAAGGCGGCCGAAGCCGCCTTTATCAATTAATACAATCTGCCTGCTAGGGTATCAATATCCCGCCGCATGACCGTCTTTTCTGGTTTCAGAGGCGCCGTAATAAACTCCGTTTTCCGGGTCACGCATAATCGCCTGATAGCCTCCGAATGGCCCCACTGCGCCTTGCAGGGTATGACCTTTTTTCATTAGCTGACGCTGCGTTTCCATACTAAAGCCAGTTTCGAGTGATACATAGCCGCCGTCGGTCATCACTTCATCAGTAGGCTGGCTGGAGCCCGTATGTAAGATCCGAGGCGCATCGCCCGCTTCTTGCAAGTTCATACCAAAATCAATCATATTGATGAGGATTTGCGCGTGCATTTGTGGCTGTGTTGCCCCTCCCATCACCCCATAACTCATGTACGGTTCGCCATCTTTGGTCACAAAGGCAGGAATAATGGTATGGAACGGACGCTTGCCGGGTTGGTACTGATTAAAATGCCCGGGCTGCAACGAGAATAACTCTCCTCGGTTTTGCAGTACAAAACCCAGCTTTTCGGGGGTCATGCCTGAGCCCATACCGCGATAATTACTTTGAATGAGCGACACCATGTTACCGTCTTTGTCTGCGGTCGTGAGGTAAATGGTATCCCCTTCTACCGGTCCGGCTTGATCGCGCTTCGCCGCTTTATTGGGGTCAATCAACTTGCGTCGCTCGTCGGCATAGTCTTTAGAGATCAGCCGTTGCACAGGAATGTCATTAAACGCAGGGTCGGCATAATATTTAGCGCGATCAGCAAAGGCTAACTTCTTCGCCTCGACAAAAGTATGAATATACTGCGCACTATCAAAGCCCATGGCGGCAATATCATAGTCTTCAAGAATATTAAGGATTTGCTGTGCCGCGATCCCCTGACCATTCGGCGGCAACTCCCATAGCGTATGACCACGATAGGTGCTGGCCACCGGCTCGACCCATTCGCTAGTATGGTTCGCTAAATCTTCATAGCGCAGATAACCACCGTGGGCTTGCATATAACGGTCTATTTCTTTGGCGATTTTGCCCTTATAAAACGCATCACGCCCGCCCATGGCTAGCTGTTTATAGGTATTAGCCAATGCCGGGTTTTTAAATATCTCGCCTTTTTTCGGCATTTCACCATCAGCCATAAAGACTTCTTGGAAACCCGGGTATTGAGCCCGCGCTGACACACTACGCTGCATGTAATAGGCAATCAATTCACTGACCGGAAAGCCGTTTTCTGCATACTCTATACTCGGCTTTAGAATTTTTGCCATGCTCAACGAGCCAAACTTTTTATGCAGCTCAAACCAGCCATCGACAGCACCGGGCACAGAAACCGGTAAAGGCCCATAGCTGGGGATTTTACCTTCCTCAGCGGTGAGTTTCTTTAGTTCATCGAAACTCAAGCCTTGGGGCGATCGCCCTGAGGCATTCAAACCATAAAGTTTGTCATCCTCAGCTGAGTACACAATGGCAAATAAGTCGCCGCCGACTCCGCACCCTGTGGGCTCGACTAGGCCAAGCGTGGCATTGGCAGCAATCGCAGCATCAATAGCATTACCGCCTTGTTTGAGAATATCTAAGGCCACCTGTGTGGCCAGCGGTTGGGAAGTTGCTGCCATTCCTTGCGTTGCAATCACTTCCGAACGGCTGGCAAAGCTATGGCCGGTAATACGATCATAAGCCTGGGCCACCCCAGATAATACACTGAGCGAAATCCCTGCTGCGCATAGTCCTAATGTTATTCGCTTCATACTCTACTCTGTTGTTTTTTTAGTCGCCTAATTAACTTAGTGATAAATCGACAGTGAAGCAATGTCTTTGCGGTCGCCAACATAAAAAAGCCCAGCAATTGCTGGGCCTTGTAGCGATTAATGGAAATTACCAAATCTTAACGCGATCTTCGGGTTTGATGTACATCTCATCCCCTTCTTTGACGTCAAAGGCCTCGTAGAATTCAGGCATGTTTGGCAATACACCAATCACACGGTAGTGACTTGGGGCGTGAGGGTCAGTCATCAAACGGTTGCGGAGCTCTTCATCACGATACTTACGACGCCAAATTTGTGCCCAGCCCATGAAGAAACGCTGCTCACCCGTGAAACCATCCAACTCTGGCGCTGGTTGGCCATTTAATGACAGCTGATAAGCCTTGTAGGCCACGGTTAGGCCGCCTAAGTCACCAATGTTTTCGCCCAGTGTTAGCTCGCCGTTGACGCTGGCATCTTCAAACGGAGCGAAGCCGTTAAACTGCTCCACTAATTTCTTACCGCGCTGTTCAAACTGCGCTAAGTCCTGCTCACTCCACCAGTTACGTAGGTTTCCGTCACCATCATACTTAGCACCTTGGTCATCAAAGCCATGGCCTAGTTCGTGGCCGATCACCGCACCAATCGCACCGTAGTTGACGGCGTCATCCGCTTCTAGGTTGAAAAATGGCGGTTGTAAAATAGCTGCTGGGAATACAATTTCGTTATTCACTGGGTTGTAATAGGCATTAACGGTCTGTGGCGTCATATGCCACTCAGAACGATCAACCGGCTTACCTAGTTTCTCGCGCATTTCGTTATACGCCCACTCGCTGTAGCGAATAAAGTTACCCGCTAGGTCATCTGCTTTAATTTCCAGTGCCGAGTAATCTTTCCACTTATCTGGGTAACCGATTTTCGGTGTGAATTTATTTAGTTTTTCTTTGGCGGCCACTTTGGTTTCAGCGCTCATCCACTCTAGGCCGTCAATCGCTTGGTCAAAGCCTTTGATCAGGTTCTCTACCAGCTCCTCCATACGCGCTTTCGCTTCTGGCGGGAAGTTGTCTTTGACATAGACCTTACCGAGCATCTCGCCTAACACGGCATTGGCGGAGTCCACCGCCTTTTTCCAGCGCGGTTTTTGCTCTTCTACGCCACGTAATGTGGTGCTGTAGAAAGCGAATTTACGATCGACAAAGTCTTTACTTAGCTCATCGGCATAGTTGCTCACGAAGTGGAAAGTCAGGTAATCCTGCCAAGTATCCAGCTCAGTTTCTGCGAAGATGCTGCCAAAGTCCTCAAAGTAAGACGGTTGGCGAATGATCACTTCTTTGCTGTCGATGTCCGATTGCGCTAAGAACTGCGCAAAGTCGAATTCACCCGTTAATTCACTGGCCTCGGCTACAGTCATCTTATTATACGATTTGGTCGCATCACGGCTTTGCACTCGGCTCCACTGGGCTTTGGCAAGCTTACTCTCTAATGCAACGATGTCCTGGGCCGCTTGCTGAGCATCTTCAACACCCGCTTTAGTCAGCATATCAGTGATGTAAGTAATATATTCATCACGAATAGTGGCGAACTTTTCTTCATCTTTTAGGTAATAATCACGATCTGGTAGACCTAGACCTGATTGCGATACATAAAGCGCATATTGGCTAGAGTTTTTGGCATCATTGTTAACATACCAAGCAAATGGCGTGGTACCACCTTGAATGCGAATGTCGGCCATCAGCGATACTAACTCTGACTTATCGCTCACGGCGGCAATGTTCTCTAAGTACGGCTTTAATGGCGTAATACCTTTTTCTTCAAGCGCATCAGTATTCATGTAGCTGGTATAAAATGCGCCTAGCTTTTGCTCATCACTGCCCGCTTTAGCGTCGCTATTTTTAGCTGCTGCTTCAATCACTTCTTTAAGCGCTGCTTGCGACTGATCATATAAAGCGGTGAATGAGCCGTAGTTAGATTTATCACCGGGAATCTCGGTGCGCTCAAGCCATTGGCCGTTAACGTGATAGTAGAAGTCATCTTGTGCACGCACGTTACTATCGATATTTTCAAGCTCAATACCTGAACCCAGCTGCTGCGATTTTTTTGTTTCTTGTTTTGCAACTGTTTCTGCTTGTTGATTGTTACTGCTTGACTGTGTTGGCTGCTCACTACAACCAGTCAAACCTAATGCTAAGGCCGTAGCCGCAGCAACTAAGGTTACTTTATACATGTTGTTGTCCCGATTAGATTAATAGAGTTATTATTCCGACTACGCCATATTAACCTGAACATTTGCTAAACACAGGCGCAGTTTGTAACAATTTATGACTGTTCCAGTAGCTTGTTGATAATCGCTACATTCGCCTCAGGAAAGGCGTAGTCGTTTAAGGCTGCGATATCCACCCAAGCCCCTTGCTGCCCTTCGGCACCATGTGGTTCGCCACTGAAATCGGCGACAATATGAATATGCAGACACACATGCTTATCGCCGTAGTCATGCTCGATGCGCATAAACTCTTCGGTGCTATGCACACGGATTGCCACTTCCTCGTGTAGTTCCCGGCTCAGCGCTTGGGCAACTGATTCACCCACTTCAATTTTACCCCCAGGAAACTCCCACAGCCCGCCCTGGTGCTTATCTTCTGGACGCTTACAAATATAGGTTTGCGATTCGCGTTTAATAATACCTACGGCAACGTCAACCTGCTTCATAGTACAACTCCATAAACAAAAAGCGGCAATATGCCGCTTTTTAAAACCATTATTTTAACTGTGCTATTAGCTTAATTTGCCACAGCACTGCTTATACTTTTTACCTGAACCACAAGGACAGGGAGAGTTACGGCCCACCTTTGGCTCACTACGAGAAGCCACAGCTGCCTGCGGCGCATCGCCACCGACTTGCTCAGCATCAGCATGTTGATACTGACGAGGAACTTCTTCCGATTTACGGTGCTGCTCTTCGACTTTCTCTACGTCTTCTTCGGCACGCACTTGTACCTTGCTTAGAATATTAACTACGTCAATCTTAAGGTTCTCTAACATAGCAGAGAATAACTCAAACGATTCACGCTTGTATTCTTGCTTAGGATTCTTCTGCGCGTAGCCACGTAAATGAATGCCTTGGCGTAAGTGGTCCATCGCAGCAAGGTGATCTTTCCAGTGCTGATCTAAGCTTTGCAGCATGACCGCTTTTTCAAATTGACGAAGCACTTGTGCGCCGACCATTTCTTCTTTCGCTTTATAAGCGTTGGCCGCCTCATCAACAATACGATCACGCAGCTTTTCTTCAAACAGCTTGTTATCGTCGGCCAGCCACTGCTGAATAGGTAACTCGAGCAGGAAGTCGGCTTTTAGACGCTCTTCTAGACCAGGTACATCCCACATTTCTGCCAATGATTGCGGCGGAATGTATTGATCAATCACGCCATTAACCACGTCATGGCGGATGGCGGTAATTGTCTCTGAGATATCCCCTTCTTCAAGCAACTCGTTACGCTGAGCGTAAACGACGCGACGTTGGTCATTAGCCACATCATCGTACTCAAGTAGTTGCTTACGAATATCAAAGTTACGGGCCTCAACTTTACGCTGCGCATTTTCAATAGCACGGTTAACCCAAGGGTGCTCGATAGCTTCGCCACGCTGCATGCCTAGCTTACGCATCATGTTAGTCATGCGTTCGCCGGCAAAGATACGCATCAGTGCATCTTCCATTGATAGGTAGAAACGGCTTGAACCCGCATCCCCCTGACGACCAGAACGACCACGTAGCTGGTTGTCGATACGGCGAGATTCATGGCGCTCAGTACCAATAATATGTAAGCCACCGGCTGCGATAACGGCATCATGGCGCTCTTGCCACTTAGCCTTGATGTCGGCGATTTGCTCTTCACTTGGGTTATCAAGCTTATCGATATCACTTTGCCAGTTACCACCGAGCACGATATCGGTACCACGACCAGCCATGTTGGTCGCAATTGTTACTGTGCCAGGCAGACCAGCATCAGCAACGATATCCGCTTCTTGGGCGTGGAATTTGGCATTCAATACGTTGTGCTGAATTTTCTCTTTACGCAAATATTGCGACAGATACTCAGAACTCTCAATTGAAATGGTCCCCACGAGTACCGGTTGGCCGCGCTCTTGGCAGTCTTTAATATCTGCTAAGATGGCTTCGTACTTTTCGTCTTGCGTCAGGTAAACCAAATCAGCACGATCGTCGCGGATCATCGGTTTGTTGGTAGGGATAACAACCGTATCTAGGCCATAAATTTGTTGGAATTCGAACGCTTCGGTATCAGCGGTACCCGTCATACCGGCCAAGGTTTCATAAATGCGGAAGTAGTTCTGGAAGGTGATCGATGCAAGCGTCTGGTTCTCGTTTTGGATTTTCACCCCTTCTTTGGCCTCAACCGCTTGGTGTAATCCCTCAGACCAGCGACGCCCTTCCATAGTACGACCGGTGTGCTCATCAACAATAATAACCTCATTGTCTTTGACCACGTAATCAACATCTTTCTGATACAGCTTATGGGCTCTAAGAGCCGCATAAACATGGCTCAGTAGGGTGATGCTACCAGCTGAGTACAACGAGTCACCTTCTTCGATTAGACCGCGTTGCGTTAGCAGTTCTTCAACTTTAACTTGGCCGCGCTCGGTCAGGTGAACTTGCTTGCCTTTTTCGTCGATAGTGAAATCACCATCGCCTTCAACACCCTCTTCGTCTTCTTTTTCTTGCAGTTCGAGCTCAGGCACAATCTTATTGATTTGCGTATATAGCTCTGAACTATCCTCTGCCGGGCCAGAAATAATCAGCGGGGTACGCGCCTCGTCAATAAGGATTGAATCCACTTCATCGACAACAGCGAAGTTGAGTGGTCGTTGCACACGCTCATCAATGCTGAAAGCCATGTTGTCGCGCAAATAGTCGAAACCAAACTCATTGTTAGTACCGTAGGTAATATCTGCACTGTAGGCTTCTTTTTTCTGCATCGGCATCATGCCAGGCACGTTACAGCCAACCGATAAACCTAAGAACTCGAACAGCGGGCGGTTGGTTTCCGCGTCTCGCTTAGCAAGGTAATCATTCACGGTAATAACGTGCACACCTTTACCGGTCAAGCCATTTAAGTAGGCAGGCAACGTTGCCGTCAGGGTTTTACCTTCACCGGTACGCATTTCTGCGATACGGCCCTGGTGTAATACCATGCCGCCAATTAGCTGCACGTCGAAGTGGCGCATGCCATAAACACGCTTAGAAGCCTCGCGCACAACAGCAAAGGCTTCTGGAAGAAGGTCATCTAGACTGGTGCCATTATCGTAACGTTCGCGAAACTCGGCGGTTTTCGCCTTTAACTCGTCATCACTGAGCGACTCTAGTTGGCTCTCTAACGCATTTATTAAAGCGACCGTTTTGCGTAGGTTTTTTATTGTGCGGTCATTGCGGCTACCAAAAACCTTGGTAAATAATTTAGTGATCATGATTTAACCGTTACATTCTCATCTGCATTAAGCGCTCTGGGTCAAACCCGAGTCACTTGCTTACTTAATATCATCCATTTATACAGCACCAGCGTGACATTAGAAGCACTTGGCGTGGACAAACTAAAATGTGACTGCTTGAGCGGTGTACTTTTGAGCGACATCATAACAAACTCAATGAATTGCAGCACCTAATAATACCAATTCCATTTATCCTGTTGGCCGCAGTAGTTTACAGCATTAGAAATTAATGGCATTGGTATTATCGCTGGCCTATCATAGCGTTCATAGAGATCTTTGCAATCATCCGAATGACTGGCTGCCCACCGCTTGCAATAAAGAAGTGATTCTCAGGGCTCAAGCATTCTCTAGAGGTGGTGACGATTTAGGCGAATTCAAGAGGCACCTTAGATTTATGGCGAAAGATAGGTATGCACCCAAACAACTTGACGAAGTTTTGGGCCAGTTGAGCCCGCGTATGGGGTCACGTATTGCCGGCTATAGCGCTAAAAGCCAACAGCTCAGTCAGCAACAGACCGTGCTGCGTGAAGTGATCGGTGAAAATCTAGCGAAGAAATGCCGTGTTGCTAATATTCGTGATGATGCGCTGATCATTGAAGCACAAAGTGCCACCATTGCGTTAAAACTCAATTACGTAAAGATGGATATCCTTTCCGCCTTTCGCCAGCAAGGCTTAGCGCAACTTTGCCAAGTAAAAATTCAAACCTCTCCCGATGCCGCGAGACGTTTAACTCCTCAGTCGCAGACCGACAGCAACAAAGCAACCGCGACGAAGAAGCGAGCTATGAGCGAGCAAAGCGCCGAGTATTTGGAACATGTGGCCGAGAATGCTCCACCCTCGTTACAGGAAAAATTACGGCGCTTGGCGCTACACGGCAGACAAAAAAAATGACGCTCAACGGCGTCATTTTTTTATCAGTATTTTTTAAGCTGTTTGCAGCTCGAGCGCTGGAGCAGGCATGGATACGGTGTCTTCGAATGTTGCCCATTCCCATGCAGACTCAGTAGCCATAATCTTACGCAGTAGCTTATTATTCAGGTCATGCCCTGATTTATAAGCTGTCAGCTTACCGAGAATGTTGTGGCCGGTCATAAACATATCACCCACACAATCGAGGATCTTATGTTTTACGAACTCATCGTCATAACGCAAGCCATTCGGATTCAATACTTTAAAATCATCCAATACCACTGCATTATCCATACTACCGCCAAGGGCTAGGTTGTTGGCATGCATGTATTCAATGTCTTTCATAAATCCGAAAGTACGCGCGCGGCTGATTTGTTCAATGAAGTTTTGCGCCGTAATATCAAGACCGATACGCTGACGGCTTTCATTGATAGCTGGGTGGTCGAAAGCAATTTCAAAGTCGATATGGAAACCATCATAAGGCTCAATCTCGGCCCATTTGTCGCCCTCTTCAACGCGTACCTTTTCTTTCACGCGAATAAAGCGCTTAGCAACATTTTGCTCGGCTAACCCACCTTTTTGTAGTAGATAGATGAACGGCAACGCACTGCCGTCCATAATAGGTACTTCTGCACTATCTAACTCAACAATTAAGTTGTCGATACCTAACGCCGCAACCGCAGCGATAAGGTGTTCAGTAGTCGATAAACGAACGCCGTCTTTGTTTGTTAAACAGGTACACAATTGCGTATCACCCACCGCTTCCGGGGTTGTCTCGAAATCCACAACCGGATCAAGGTCCACGCGACGAAATACTATCCCAGTATTTGCGCTCGCAGGTCGGAGAGTTAAGGAAACCTTCTCACCTTTGTGAAGCCCAACACCCGTGGCTTTGACTACTTCTGCAATCGTACGCTGTTTAATCATAGGCTTTCGCTCACTCTTTAAACTAAAGTCAGACGGCGGATTCTACCACACATCGCTGCTGTTAACAAATCAGTTTATTTTCTGTACTAATCAGCCTGCTTACGCAAGAACGCTGGGATGTCGAAGTAATCGCCACCGTCTTCTTGTTTCTTGCTGCCAGCGCTATTGCCGCTGCTTTTGTGGCTTTCTTGGCTCGGCGTTGCCGCTGGGCTTGCACTGCTATTATCGACTTTAGGCTGCTCTTCTACCGGCTTGGACTCTTCGCTAGCGCTTTGAGTTCCCTGCGAAGCAAAACTTGGCACAAACATAGACGTGCTCTGGTTGTTGCTCGTGCTAGAAGTTACATCTGAGCCTGAAGCTCGCTTGAAACCATTGTCGACTACACCGAACTGTGGACGACGATCACCACCGAGACCCGTTGCAACAACGGTTACGCGCAGTTCATCGCTCATTTCCATATCAATTGCGGTACCAACGACCACGGTGGCATTTTCAGATGCCAAGGCTTTAACGTGATTACCAACGATTTCGAATTCTTCGATTGATAAGTCCATACCGGCAGTAATATTGACCAAGATGCCTTTTGCACCCGTTAGATCCACGTCTTCAAGGAGCGGGCTTGAAATCGCCGCTTCGGCAGCTTCTTGTGCTCGGTCAGGACCTGATGCTGAGGCTGAGCCCATCATCGCCGTCCCCATGGCTGACATCACCGTACGTACGTCAGCAAAGTCGACGTTGATCAATCCAGCGCGGGTGATCAGCTCGGCAATACCTTGTACCGCACCATAAAGTACGTCATTTGCCTTAGCGAAAGCGTCCAATAAGGTTGTGCCTTTACCGAGCACTTTAAGCAATTTGTTATTTGGAATAGTAATCAATGAATCAACAATTTCCGCCAACTCACCAATGCCATGTTCCGCTGCTGCTGCACGCTTCTTGCCTTCAAAATCAAACGGGCGGGTAACCACAGCTACAGTTAGAATACCGAGCTCTTTAGCTAAACGTGCCACCACTGGGGCTGCACCCGTGCCCGTACCGCCGCCCATACCGGCTGCGATAAATACCATATCAGCGCCTTCTAGTGCGCTTTTAATGGTTTCTGCATCTTCTTCGGCGCTTTTCTTACCAATATCTGGATTGGCACCAGCACCTAAACCTGAGGTGATCTGCGTACCTAGCTGAACCGTGACGTCAGCTGATGATTTACGCAGTGCTTGCGCATCGGTGTTCGCGGTAATAAATTTTACCCCTTCAATGTGCTGTTGCACCATGTGTTCAACGGCGTTACCACCGCCGCCACCGACACCTATTACTTTGATAACAGCTTCTTCGCTGTGTTCTTCCATCATATCAAACATGTTAACTCTCCGACTTGAGCACTAAAACTCGCCTTGGAACCACTTCGTAATTCGGTTCCACCAGTTACCCTCGTCTGCTTTCGCTTTTGTTGCGTTGATCGACTGCATGGTCCGACCATATTGTAACAAACCTACAGCGGTTGCAAATGAGGGATCGTTTACATAGTCGGTCAATCCGCTTATCCCTATCGGACTGCCGATACGTACCGGCATCTGGAAAATGTCTTCAGCCACTTCCAGGGCACCGGCCATCTTCGAACTACCGCCGGTAATAACCAATCCTGCGGCAATTTGATCTTCTAAGCCTGAGCGCCGAATTTCTTCAAGCGCCAGTTCAAATAATTCTCTAAAACGCGGCTCCACTACCTCTGATAAGGTGTGGCGCGACATAATGCGTGCTGGGCGACCGCCTACGCTAGGTACCTCGATTTGCTCTTCGTTGCTGGCCATTTGGCTGCTCGCGCAGGCGTGTTGCACTTTAATCGCTTCCGCGTGCGAAATTGGCGTACGGAAAATTTTCGCGATATCTCCAGTCACCTGGTTTCCAGCGACTGGGATCACTGCGGAGTGGCGTAGCGCGCCATTAATGTAGATAGTGATATCCATGGTGCCACCACCGATATCTAACACCGCAACACCCAGTTCTTTCTCATCATCAGTGAGTACTGAGTAGCATGATGCAAGGGCATTAAAGATAAGCTGATCGACTTGTAAGCCACAGCGCTCAACACATTTCTCAATGTTTTTGGCCATGTCATTTGAGCAAGTAATAATATGCGCCTTAGCTTCCATGCGCACACCGCTCATGCCCAACGGGTTTTTAATGCCTTCTTGCATATCAATGCTGTATTCCTGCGGCAATGCATGCAACATTTTGCGCTCAGCAGAAATAGGCACTGAACGGGCGATATGAATGACGTTATCGATGTCCTCGTCGGTGACCTCGGTGTTATTAATCGCCACAACACCGGTTTCATTCTGACATTGAATATGCTTACCAGAAATACCTAAATACACTGAGCTGATACGGCAATCAGCCATGAGCTCAGCTTCATCGATGGCACGACGAATAGACTCGGAAACAAGGTTGAGGTCGTTCACCCCCCCTTTATCCATGCCATGCGAAACCTGGCGGCCGACGCCGACTATGCTGAGCTTATTGTCATCGGTGATCTCACCGACGGTGGCAACTACTTTTGCAGTGCCCACATCTAAACCGATCACAAGGTTACGTTCTACTGACTTGGTCATGCCTTACTCTTTTGTTCTTCTTCCGTTACATCCAGCGGCTTAAACTGCACCGCAAGGCCGGTATCATATCGTAAATCGACAACATCTACTCGCACATCTTGACGTTTTTTCAAGTGTGGATAGACATCAATAAATCGCTGCACCCGCTTAGCTTTCTCTTCACGTCCTAAGTTCAAGCGAATGCCGTTATCTAACCATAATTGCCAGGCAAAGCGCTCCGAAAGCGCCAAGCTCGTTAGGTTAAGGCCATTAACAGCAAACAACTCTTTAAAGCGCACAAACGTTTGCCACGCCTCTCCTTCGCTGCCCTCTGGGCCAAATAGGCTAGGCAGTTGAGTATTCACCTTGTTGGTGGGGGCAGAAAAAACCTGCCCTTTAGTATTGAGCAGCATGTCATCGTTCCAATAAGCAACGGGATGATGTTCAACCACATACACCTGCAAAGTGTCTGGCCATTGCTTGCGCACCGAGGCGCTGGCTACCCAGGGCAGTTCAGTCACTAATTGCTGAACATGCTTTACATCAAGCTCAAAAAAGCTATCCAGATCGGCTTGCTTAATGGCGGTAATAATATCTCGCTCTTCGGTGTAATGTGGCTCACCCAGTACCTGCAGTTGCTTGAGTCGCGCGTCTTTATCTTGGACCAACCAATCGGAGAAATTAAAGGTCAGTTTAATCACCACAAATAGCACCAACAGAAAGAAACTCACACCAAAGAGTAGCGACCAGTTGGTACGCTCTTTTAAGTTGGTAAGCTTCTCTCTCAGTTCACTCATTTACAGGGTCTGCTCCAAAATGCGTTGTACTAACTCTGAAAATTCAATACCTTGCGCTTTGGCCGCCATGGGTACTAGGGATTTCTCTGTCATCCCTGGCACGGTATTCACTTCTAGCAAATAAAACTCGCCGTCATCACCTTGCATCGCATCAACCCGTCCCCATCCTTTGGCACCAACAAGATTAAATGCATGAAGCGCCATCTCTTGTAACTGTGCTGTTTGCTCAGCACTGATATCAGCAGGGCAAAAGTATTCAGTGGTGCTGGATTGATATTTGGCTTGGTAGTCGTAAAAGCCACTGGGAGTGCGCATTTCAATCACAGGTAAGGCCTTATCAGCCAAAATCGACACAGTAAATTCGCGGCCACTTAACCATTGCTCCACCAGCACTTGATCATCAAACTGAAAAGCGTCTTGCAATGCTTGCTTTAGCTGCTGTGCGGTATGCGCTTCAGCCATACCAATACTGGACCCTTCATGAGACGGCTTAACCATCACGTGACCAAGCTGTGCCATTATCGCCTGGCTGTCGTAGGCACTGTTTTTATCGACCACAACATAAGGAGAGGTACGCAGTCCCGCTACCTGGAATAAGTGTTTGCAGCGCACTTTATCCATAGCCAACGCGGAGCCCAATACTCCCGACCCGGTGTAAGGCAGGCCCATAAATTCCAGAGCGCCTTGTAAGGTGCCATCTTCTCCGCCGCGACCATGCAGGGCAATAAACACCCGTGCGAATTGGCCTTGCATGAGTTCGTGTAGAGGTTGATGTGCGGGGTCAAACTGGTGAGCGTCAACACCCGCTTGGACAAGCGCGTTGTGCACTGCATTACCTGATTTTAGCGATACTTCGCGCTCAGCCGACGAGCCCCCAAGTAGAACGGCTACCTTACCGAAATCTCGACTCATGACGACACCTGCTCAAGTTGGTTTATTTGTAGCTCAGTGGCCGCCAGCTTCTTCACTAGCTGACCAATATTGCCTGCTCCTTGAGTGATCACTAAGTCATCGTCAGCCAAGGTGGTCGCCAGAACACGGGCCAACTCGTTGTGATCAGCCACATGCAATGGCTCTTTACCACGCTGGCGCAAACTGCGACACAAACTCTTAGAATCAGCACCCACAATAGGCTCTTCACCGGCAGCATAAACATCGAGCAAAATCAGCTGATCGACATCACTCAATACCTTAACAAAATCTTCGTATAAATCGCGGGTACGGCTATAACGGTGTGGTTGGTAAATCATCACCAAGCGTTTTTGCGACCAGCCGTCACGCGCCGCTTTAATAGTGGCTGCGACTTCACTCGGGTGGTGGCCATAATCGTCAATAAGCATGACTTTGCCACGCTCGTTAGTGAACTCACCATAATGCTGGAAACGACGACCGATGCCCTCAAACTTCTGCAGCGCACTGAGAATAGCGCTATCACTAATGCCTTCATCCTTTGCTACAGCAATCGCGGCGGTGGCGTTTAAGGCATTGTGTTTGCCGGGCATATTTAAGGTCACGTCGAGACGCTCACCCTGTTTTGACAGTACCGTGAACGAGCAGGTGCTGGCATTTTGGCTAAAGTCAGTGAGCCGATAGTCAGCATCACAGTGTTCGCCATAGGTTGTCACCTGACGAGAAAAGCGGGGAATCAGCTCTTTAGCGACTTCAGAATCAATACACACCACGGCAAGACCATAAAATGGCAAGTTGTGTATGAAATCCACATAGGTGTCTTTCATTTTTTCGAGGCTGCCATCATAGGTATCCATGTGATCTTCTTCCACATTGGTGATCACCGATACCATCGGCTGCAAGTGTAAAAATGAAGCGTCACTTTCATCGGCTTCGGCAATTAAATAACGACTGTCACCGACCTTTGCGTTACTGCCGGCACTATTGAGTAAGCCGCCGATTATAAAGGTGGGGTCGAGCTTGGCCTCAGCAAAAATACTGGCTACTAAGCTCGTCGTGGTAGTTTTGCCATGAGTACCAGCAATGGCAATACCATGGCGAAAACGCATCAACTCAGCGAGCATCTCAGCGCGACGCACAATCGGAATACGGGCACTTCGAGCAGCGATAATTTCAGGGTTTTGCTCATCAATAGCACTGGAAACCACCACTACCGACGCATCTTTAACATTGTTTTGGTCGTGCCCAATAAACACTTCTGCGCCGACTTTAATCAGCCGCTCAGTCATTGCACTTTGGGCTATATCCGAACCGGTAATACGATATCCTTCGTAAGCCAGCACTTCGGCGATACCGCCCATACCAGCACCGCCTATGCCAATAAAGTGAATTGTCTCAACGCGGCGCATCGCTGGTCGTTGGCCGTTATCTTGTTGCTTGCCCAATTTTGGGGCTGTGCTCATTGCCTGTGTCATTAACTATACTGCTCACATTGTTTGGCAACCTGTGCGGTTGCATCGAGCTTGGCGAGCGCTTTCGCGCGCTTGCCCATCTCGGTCATTAATTCTGGTTGCTGCAAATATGGCATCAACAGCTGTTGTACAGAGCTGTGATTAAAGTCGCTCTGTTGCATACATAATGCTGCTTCACCTTGCACCAAATACTCTGCATTGGCGGTTTGATGGTCATCCACAGCATGTGGAAACGGCACAAACAGCGCCATCCGCCCAGCGGCTGCAACTTCACTGACTGTCAGCGCTCCAGCGCGACAAACAATCACATCAGCCCATACCAATGCTGCGTCCATATCATCAATAAATTCAGTTACTTTCGCTTCAAGCCCTAGCTCATCATATTGCTGCTGTACATGCGCTGAGCGCGCCTTACCGGTTTGGTGCCACACGGCAAGAGGATAACTCTGGGTAAGCTCAGCAAAAGCACCAGGCAGCACGTCATTCAACACTTTCGCTCCCAAAGAGCCGCCCACGACTAACATGTTAACTGGTGAGCCAACCTGCTTAGGTTCAATATGCATCAATGACTGGCGCACCGGATTACCCAGCACTTTGAAATCATCATTGGCTAAAGCCCCGGGGAAGGCCCCAAGCGTTTGTGTGGCAATTTTAGCGAGCAGTTTATTGCTCATACCAGCGACCGCATTTTGCTCATGGATAATTAAAGGGATGCCTAAACTTTTTGCCGCCAAACCAACGGGGCCAGTTACATAGCCGCCCATAGTCAGCACCACATTAGGGCGACGCTGCTTGAGAATATGACGCGCTTTAAAAAACGCTTTCAAAATCATCAGTGGCGCTTTGAACAGTCGCATTAAGCCGTTCCCGCGCACGCCTTGAACATCGATAAAATCAATCTCGATGCCGTGTTTAGGGACTACTTCGGCTTCCATGCGGTCGTCGGTTCCGACCCAAGATACCTGCCAATCGCGCGCTATTAAGTATTGGGCTACGGCAATGCCCGGAAAGATATGTCCACCAGTTCCACCTGCAGCCACTACCATACGTTTACTCATGCTGCCCCCTGAACTGCTGAAGTTGAGCCACTGACACTTCGGCGATTACCACGCGGTGTTGCTTGCTTAGTGGCCATTTTCGTTTCAAAATCCACTCGCAGTAACACGCCCGCCGCAATGGCCATCACTAAAAAACTAGACCCCCCGTACGAGATAAAGGGTAAGGTAAGGCCTTTGGTTGGCAAAATTCCGGCGCTGGCACCAACGTTCACCATGCTTTGAAAAGCAAACCAAATACCAATTCCTAAAGCTAAATAACCCTCATATTCCTTATTTGCTTTGAGGGCGCGCTGGCCGATAAGCAGAGCGCGAAATACCAAGGTTCCCAACAGTACGAGAATGGTTAATACACCTATAAAGCCTAATTCTTCCGCTACAACGGCGAATATAAAGTCATTGTGAGCGTGTGGCATGTATTGCAGTTTTTGCACGCTGTTGCCTAGCCCTTGGCCTAGCCATCCACCCTGCCCATAGGCCATCAACGACTGAACCAGTTGATAACCTTTGCCAAAGGGATCTTCCCACGGCTCCAAGAAACCCACCACACGAGCCCAGCGGTATGGCTCAAAAACAATAAGAGCGATGACTAAACCTATGCCAGAGAGCATAAGCGCGAAAAACTGCCATAGTTTCGCGCCGGCAAGGAAAAGTAGCCCGACCGTGGTGACAAACATCACCACCACGGTGCCTAAATCCGGCTGCAACAAAATCAATCCGGCGTAGACAATGAACACACTAATGGGTTTAACAAAGCCTTTTAAATTTTCCTGTACTTCATCGCGTTTACGCACGAGGTAGCCAGCTAAGTAGCTAAAAAAGAATAACTTCGCTACTTCAGAAGCTTGGATATTAATCGGCCCCATGGGGATCCACCGCTTCGACCCATTGATTTCATTGCCGACAATTAATACCAGCACTAATAAACCCAAACCTAACAGCAGCAAATAAGGGTTGGCCACTTTCCACCATTGCATTTTTACGCTGATGGCGACAATGAATAGCACAAAGCCTAAGGCCACAAACACAGCTTGGCGGATCATGATATGGTAAGGGTTATCGTACAGGCGCTCCGCTTCCGGCATCGAGGCACTGGTCACCATTACAAAGCCTACGCCAATAAGGCACAGCAACGCGTAGATAAGTGGCACATCATAAAGTTGCCCTGAAGGTTTTAGATGGAATAAGTCTTTAATCTTTTCCCAACTCATGATGACTCCTCCAACACCTGTTGAATAAAGTCATTACCCCGGGCCATGTAATTGCTGTACATATCTAAACTGGCGCAAGCCGGTGCAAGCAACACAATATCGCCAGCCTGCGCGCAGGCTTTTGCCTTTTGCACCGCTTCACCCATGCCACTAACGCGATGACTGCCTGGTTTGAGCGCGGCAATAGCATCACCGTCTTTACCGAAGCAGATGAGTTCAGCGACTTGTTCGGCCAAGATTTCTTTCAGTGGCATCAGATCCGCGCCTTTGGCATCACCACCAGCAAGTAGAATCAATCGCCCGGGCTCAGTGGCTAACCCCTTAATTGCTGCCAGTGTAGCTCCAACATTGGTGGCTTTTGAGTCGTTGAAATAGCGCACATCATTTAAGGTAGTAACATACTGACAGCGGTGGTCTAAGCCTTTGAATTCTGACAATGCACGCTCAAACACACCGATATCAAAGTGAAAATCATGACACAACGCCATCACTGCAAGCACATTGAGTTGGTTATGGCTGCCCGGTAACACCGTTTTACGGCAAGGCAATAAAGGCGAGTTACGGTATGCGAAATAGCTCTCGCCCTGATGTTGCATGATATGGTAGTCAGCATCATGCAACGCAAAGCTCAGCTGTTGTGATGCATGCTCTGGGTAGGTATCTGTGTCACCACGATTGTAAACAGCTAACTGACAATCTTGATAAATACGCTGCTTGGCGCGGATGTAATCAGCCATGCCTGCGTAGCGGTCAAGATGATCTTCACACAAATTCAAGATGCATGCTGACTTCGCGGCTAAGCTGGTTGTTGTCTCTAACTGAAAGCTCGACAGCTCTAATACATACGCATCCATATCTTGCGCTAGCAAATCAAGTACTGCGGTGCCAATGTTGCCACCTAAGCCCACCTGTAAGCCGCCGCACTCAAGCACTTTAGCTAACAGCGAAACCACCGTGGACTTACCATTTGAACCTGTCACTGCAAGCACGGGTTTGTTATTAAGACGAGCAAAGAGCTCGACATCGCCGATCACTTCAACACCTGCGGCAATTGCTTGGCGCACTTGTGGTGTGCTGAGAGCTATGCCTGGGGCGATAATAATGACATCAAACTGCGTCAGTTCGGCTTTGTCAAACTCACCAAAGCAACGTTCTAAGTGCGGCACGTGAGAGTCGAGCCACAATTGTGTTGGTACCTGTTGACGGGAATCAATAAGCACAGGGTGAAGATTATGAGCATGCAGAAAACGCACCGTGCCCAGACCAGATATACCCAGTCCGAGCACCGCGATACGTTTATTTTTAAGCGTGTCTAAATAGCTCATTACCTAATCTTCAATGTCGCCAAACCGGCCAAAACTAATACAATGGAAATTATCCAAAAGCGCACGATGACGCGCGGTTCTGGCCAACCTTTTAATTCGTAATGGTGATGAATGGGGGCCATCCGGAAAATACGCTCACCGCGCAGCTTGTAGGAGCCCACCTGTAAGATCACTGACAACGCCTCCATCACAAAGACCCCGCCCATAATCACCAATACCAACTCTTGGCGTACCAACACGGCAATAATGCCCAGTGCTCCGCCTAGCGCCAAGGAACCAACATCGCCCATAAAGACTTGAGCTGGATAGGTGTTGAACCATAAAAAGCCTAACCCAGCGCCAACAATGGCGGTGCACACCACCACCAGCTCACTGGTCAGCGGTAAATGAGGGATATGCAGGTAGCTGGAAAAGTTCGCATGACCGGTAACATAAGCGATGATTGCCAACGCTGAGGCGACCAGAATAGTCGGTACGATGGCTAACCCATCAAGGCCGTCGGTGAGGTTGACCGCATTAGATGTACCGACTAAAACGAAGTAGGTCATTACAATGTAGAACAGCCCTAGCTGAGGCATCACTTCTTTGAAAAACGGCACTATCAGCGCCGTTTCCGCTGCTTGCTGAGAGCTGGCATAAAGCGCAAACGCGACGACTAAGGCAATGACTGATTGCCAAAAATACTTCCACTTAGCGATTAACCCTTTGGGGTCTTTGCGAATCACTTTACGGTAATCATCAATAAACCCAACGATCCCCAACGAGCCAATGACAAACAACGTTGCCCACACGTATTTATTGCTTAAATCGGCCCACAGCAAAGTGCTGGTAAAAATAGCGCCCAGAATGAGTAGTCCACCCATGGTGGGTGTGCCGGATTTACTTAGATGAGATTGTGGTCCGTCATCACGCACGGTTTGACCGATTTGCATACGCTGGAGCGCCACGATCAATTTCGGCCCAAAGTACAACGACATCAACAACGCCGTTAAAATTCCTAAAATGGCTCGCAACGTCAAATATGAAAAGACATTAAATCCACTATAAAATTGGGTCAGGTATTCAGCCAGCCACACTAACATTACTTCTCTCCCTCGCTGGCTAACTGCTTGCCATGCGCCACTAAATCTTCCACTAAAAGCTCCATGCGTGAACTGCGCGATCCTTTCACGACTACCGTTGTTTTTTGTTGTGTCTGTCGTAAGTCTTTAAGCATTTGCTCAAGGAGTTGATCACGCCCAGAAAAGTGGCGTTCGGCTTGTTCATAGACATCACTGGCGTAACGGCTCAATACGCCCAGAGAATAAACGGCTTCAATACCGCGTTGTTTTGCATACTCACCCACTTGTTGATGATAATCACGGGCATCTTCACCGAGCTCATTCATATCACCCAAAGCCAGTACACGGTGGCCTTGAACGTCAGCGAGTAGGTCAATAGCGGCTTGCACCGATTTGACGTTGGCATTGTAACTATCATCAATGACTGTGAGCTGACTTGATACCTCAATCAGGTTAACGCGGCCATGGGCTTGATGCATGGTCTTAAGACCGCTGGCAACCTCTTGTAAGGAGCAGCCGACACTGGTCGTTAATGCTGCAGCAATCAAGACATTAGTGACATTATGTTTACCGGGAATAGCAAGCTCAACAGCGACTTTTTCTTTGCTGTTACACAGCGTAAACGACGCCCGGGCTAAAGCATCAAGATGAATATCTTCCGCCCATACATCAAGTTGCTGACTCATGGAAAACTGCTTCACTTTACGTGAGCCCAAATCGTCTAGCCACTGCTGTTTAAATTCGCTATCAGCATTAATGACTGCTACGCCATGCTCGCCGAGACCAGAAAAAATTTCGCCTTTCGCGGTGGCCACTCCTTGTAACGAGCCAAAGCCCTCAAGGTGTGCCTCAGCAACATTACACACTACAGCCACATCGGGTTTAGTTAATGATGTGGTGTAGGCAATTTCGCCGAGATGATTCGCGCCCAACTCAATAACGGCGTACTGATGTTTTGGCGCTAGACGCATTAAGGTTAATGGCACACCAATATCGTTGTTAAAATTGCCTTTTGTCGCCAGCACTTCACCTTTTTGTGCCAATATTGCCGCACACATTTCTTTCACTGTGGTTTTACCCACGCTCCCTGTGATAGCGATAGTTTTAGGGGCGACTTGGGCTTTTACCGCAGCACCGATTTGCCCTAAAGCTAATCGTGTATCAGCCACAATCAGTTGCGGCAAAGTACTATCTACTGGGTGTTCAACAATGAGCGCAACGGCCCCTTGTTGCTCAGCCACATCAATAAACTGATGGCCGTCAAAATTCGGCCCTTTAAGTGCTAAAAACACTTCCCCTGCACATAAGCTACGCGTATCGGTATTAATATTTTCGACAGCACAATTCTCGCCCTGGTAGGCACACCCTAAGGTGTCGCTAAGCCAGTTTAAATCCATGGCAATCATTATTTACCTCCTTGTTGATGCAATAACTGCTGCACCACAGTGCGGTCGCAAAACGCGAGTGTCTGCTCGCCAATGACTTGATAGTCTTCATGGCCTTTGCCGGCGATGAGCACAATGTCCTCACTGCCCGCTTGTGTAATCGCCAAGGCGATTGCCTTCGCTCTGTCCACTTCATAATGAGCTTCAATATTGGCACTGAAACCGCTTTTAATATCATCGAGTATGGTGTGTGGGTCTTCGCTGCGTGGATTATCGCTGGTCACCACCACGCGGTCAGCGTACTTTTGTGCCGCCTTGGCCATTAATGGCCGCTTACCTTTATCGCGGTCACCGCCACAACCAAACACACAGGTCACTTTACCAGGTGCGTGTTGACGCAAGGCTTGTAATGCGAGCTCTAAAGCATCTGGGGTATGGGCATAATCCACCACACAGGTTGGCTGCTGTGGTGCACTATACGCTTGCATACGCCCAGCGATAGGCATCAAAGTTTTACAGCCAGCTAGTAACTCAGGCAGCGGATAACCAAGGCCAAGCAATGTTGCCAGTGCAGCGCACACATTATAAAGGTTAAACTCACCGAACAGTGGCAGCTCTATTTGCCCTTCTCCCCAACTACTGCTGATCTGCGCGCGTAAACCGCTAGGTAAAAACTGAACATTGCTAAAATACACATAGCGACCGAGCTCAGGGGGTAAGGTTTTACGGCCGTATACAACCAAGTCATCAAATGGATATTTTTCTAGCCACCCCTGGGCAACCGCATCGTCTTGGTTAAGCACCACCATTTTCGCATTACAATCACGCATGAGGATCAGCTTGGCATCAGCGTAACTTTGCATATCGCCATGGTAATCTAAGTGATCGCGAGACAAGTTGGTAAACACAGCAGCGCGAAAATGGCTATTGGCAACACGGCCTTGAATAAGGCCATGCGAAGAGACTTCCATTGCCACTAACTGTTTTTGTTGTTGTTTTAACTTGGCAAAAATCTGTTGCAGCTCAACACTGCTCGGTGTGGTGTTGCTCAACGCATTCATCTGCTGGGCATCGCCCCAGCCCAACGTGCCGATTATGGCACTGCTGCGCTCACAGTACTGCGCTAAAGTAGCAATAAATGAGGTGGTAGACGATTTCCCATTGGTGCCAGTTACGCCAACCAGATCAAAGGCATTACTTGGCTCGCCGTAAAATTGCGCCGCCAACTGCGAAAGACGCAGGCTCAGCTCATCGACGACAATAATGCGTTCATCATCACTGTTAAGTTGACAACGGCTGTCGGCAATAACCGCATTCGCTCCTGCGGCAATGGCTTGTTTAGCAAATTGTCCGCCATCCAGTTGATGGCCTTTAATAGCTACAAAGACATCGCCGCGATTGACGCGGCGGCTATCGAGCTGCAACTCATTGACCAACTCAATGTCGGTATCTATGCCCCAAGGTGCGAGTACTTCGCGAAGATTACGCATCTCCACCTCCTTCTTCTGCAAGGTTAGCGACGGGCTCTAAATCAGGTGCTACATTCAAAATACGCAGCGCATTGGACATGATCTCAGCAAATACAGGGCCGGCTGTAGCACCGCCATAGTAAACATCGCCGCCGGGTTCGTTAACCATTACCACAACCGCTAATCGCGGATCGCTGACTGGACCAAGGCCGGCAAAATACCCCACGTATTCATCGCCATAGCCACCCGCAACCGCTTTTTTAGAAGTTCCTGTTTTAGCCGCTACACGATAACCATCCACTTTCACTTTCGAGGCCGTGCCGCCTTTTTCAAAGACGCTTTCCATCATCTCAACTACCGCATTCACGTCTTTTTCTTTAAAAACGCGTTCACCTTGCAAAGGTTGTGGTTGTTTTAAAATCGTCAGTGGCCGAGAAATACCGCCCGAACCCAAGGTGGCATAGAAGCGCGCGAGCTGCGCGGTACTAACAGAAATGGCATAACCAAAGGATAAGGTCGCGATTTCGAAATCTGACCAGCGGCGATTTGGGTAGAATAAGCCGCTGCTCTCACCCACCATGCCAGTGCCGGTATCACTGCCAAAACCAACACGCTCAAATAAACCGACGAAATAGTCTTTAGGGAGATCTTGGGTGATCTTCGCCACCCCCATATTGCTTGATACTTTGAGTATTTCGCGCAGTGACATCTCACCCCGGTTATGGGTATCTTGAACTAGACTGCCACCCACACGCATCCACCCTGGGTAAGTGTCTATGGTGTCGTTCGCTTGGATGTTGCCATAGTCTAAACCAGCTAACACTGACAAAGGTTTAATGGTTGAACCCGGCTCAAATAAATCGGTAATAGCGCGGTTACGGCGCTTATGTGGCGCTGCATCTTCTAAATTATTGGGATTAAACGAGGGACTGTTAACCATGGCTAAAATTTCGCCGGTTTTTACATCCACCACCATGGCCGAACCTGATGTTGCTTTGTAGGTGAGCACGGCTGATTTCAGCGCCTTATATGCGATAACTTGAATACGCTGATCAATCGATAGCTCGATATTTTCTGGCTCCACGCGCTGACGCTCGTCAAGCACCGCCACTTCGCGGCCACGCGCATCCTTACGAATAGTGCGTCGTCCTTCGGTGCCCGTGAGTGCTTCATCATAGAGTTTCTCAATGCCCTCGATGCCATGCCCATCAATATTGGTAAAGCCCAATACATGAGCGGTGATCTCTCCCGCTGGATAATAACGTTTAGACTCGTCTAGCAGATGCACGCCTGGCAGGTTGAGTTCATCAATATAATTGGCAACCGCAGGAGTTACTTGGCGTTTTAAATAGACGAAGCGGCGGTCTTTATCGCCGGTAAGGCGCTTATCGACATGGGCACGTCCTAAACGCAATACATCGGCCAGTTCACGCCAACGCATATCTTGTTTGTAGAACGCTTGTTTTAAATCTTTTAAGTGGGCGGGTCTGTCCAAGACATCTTGCGGGTCTTGGCCCTGCTTTTTGGTATGACTCACTACCTTCTTGCGCAGGTACTTATCAATCGCCTTAGGGTCAGCGTAAACACTCACAACAGGTACGCTGACCGCCAACTCTTTGCCTTGACGGTCAAAAATCATACCGCGTTGCACTTGAAGCTTCTCTACTCGCACGGTGCGTTTGGCGTTCTCGCTACGCGCTTTATCCGGCTCTATCACTTGCAAATAAGCGGCACGTGCAACTAAGGTGACAAACACCATAAGCACAGCACCGCAGACCAGCATAAACCGCCAGGTGATAAGGTTGTTACCATTGTTTTTACGCTTTGCAGCTCTCATGGGACTATTACCACTTCCTCGTCTTCACTGGTGGGGCGCTTCATATCCAACTGCTCTTTCGCTATTTGCTCGATGCGGGCATGTTGAGAATAAAACTCTTCTTCAACTAATAAGTAACGCCAGTTCAAATCTAATTCGTCCCGCTCTTGTAATAAACGGTCTTGAGCGATCAATTTTGCTCGCGACAAATGAGTGACTTGCACTATAGCCAAGGCACTGATAAGAATAAGAAAAAGCAGCCCCAATGTGATCTTATTGTCAAATAGTCCCCGCAAGATCTCTAACAAGAGATTTGGATGGCGATTTAGTTGTTGTTGGCTCATCCCAATCTCTCAGCTACACGAAGGACGGAGCTGCGCGCACGGCTGTTGCGAGCGATTTCTTCCTCGCTCGGCTTAATGGCTTTGCCTACTGCCTTGAGCGTTAACTGTTGTTTTAATTGCTCATCGGTTAACGGCAGACCTCTAGGCATTGCCTCTCCCTTGCTCTGCTTTTTAATAAACTGTTTTACAATGCGATCCTCTAAGGAGTGGAAAGAAATCACCACTAATCGCCCACCCGGTTTCAGTACTTTCAGAGCAGCTTGTAATGCCGTCTGAATTTCCTCTAACTCACTATTGATATAAATGCGAATAGCTTGGAATGTACGCGTTGCTGGGTGCTTATGTTTGTCTTTAACAGGCACCGCCTCATCAATCAGCTTGGCTAATTGCGCGGTTGAATTAATGTCAGTGTGGGCGCGAGTCTCGATTATTTTGGTTGCGATACGCCGAGCAAACTTTTCCTCACCGTACTTTTTAAACACGAAAACCATGTCCTCTAACTCTGCTTCTGCCAGCCACTGCGCAGCACTTCGCCCTTGAGAGGGGTCCATACGCATATCTAAGGGGCCGTCTTTCATAAAGCTAAAGCCACGTCCAGCGTCATCTAGCTGAGGTGACGACACGCCAATATCGAGCAAAATACCATCGACCTTGCCGGTAAGTCCCTGTGCTTCGGCGACTTCATCAAGACGAGAGAAACGACTGTGGGCAATATTAAAACGCGGGTCATCAGCAAAGCGTTGTGCCGCAACGATAGCACTCGGGTCTTGATCGATGGCTTGCAAGCGCCCCTGCTCACCAAGACGAGCGAGTATTTCGCCAGAGTGCCCACCACGGCCAAAAGTCCCGTCGATATAAATACCATCAGGTTTAATGGCCAGGGCCTCTATTGTCTCCGTCATTAACACGGATATATGTTGAAAGTCTTCGCTCATGCGTGTGTTCGCGCCTTTTAGAGTTAGAATGAAAAATCAGCGAGATCTTCATCCTGTTCAAATTCTTGTCCTAGTTCGATAGCAATGTCATCTTGCATTTGCTGCTGCCAACGCGCCTCATCCCAAATTTCAAACTTATTCAGTTGCCCCACGAGTACGATTTTCTTACCTAGTTGCGCATAGTCGCGTAGATGAGGAGCTAATAGCACACGGCCATTTTTATCAACTTGGTAATCCATCGCGTTCCCTAGTAGCAAGCGCTGCATGCGTTTCGCTCTGGGCTTAATGTTCGACAAACTCGCTAAGCGTTGTTCGATGACTTGCCATTCACTCAGGGGATACAGCAATAAACAGGGATCACTTAAATTGATAGTGCAGATAATTTCGCCGCCATTATCCGCAAGCAGCTGATTCCGATACTTTGTTGGTATCGCAAATCGGCCCTTGTCATCAAGGCTGAGTGTGCTGGCGCCGCGAAACATAAATAAAATGCCGTCCAAGTGTTGCTGTTTTGGTTTTCGGTAATAGTGCAGATCCACATTGATCCACTAAAACCCACATTTTCCCACTGAACTACAGTCTAGGGCTTGACAAGCCTTTTTGTCAAGCAATGAAAAATCCAACAACCTCTTGCAAAGCTAGATAATATGCGGGTTTTAAGGAAGTCTATGAATTCGGTGGGAAAATGTGGATCATACTTTTACCTAGGGAATAAATGTTCATTTTTTATTCATTCCACGTGATGCCGTGATCCTCACTGTGTAAATTTTACTGCCTGAGTGCGTAAGTATTTAGTCTTACCCTCTCAATTTTATCTGCGTATGTTTTTAAGCTACTGATTTTGTTGATTTATAATACTTGGAATGAGAGTTGCGTTAAAAACAGTGAACTGTCAGATAAAGGAGATACACCATGGCAAATGCTAATACTAAGACTGCTGAACAAACGCAAAGCAATTCAGCTCACACACCCACAGCTCCAACTACTGAAAGCGCCTCTAAAGCCGCCCACGCTGCGGTAGACCAAGTGGCTCAGAAAGCGGCCACGGCGGAAGACTATGTGCGCAAACATGCTAGTGAGTCTGCCGAGACTCTACACGAGAAACGCGAAGCGTTAGAAGCGAGTTTGAAAAGCTCTGTGAGTCGCAGTCGCCGCTTTGCGCAAGAAAATCCATTGCTATGTGCGGGATTGGCATTCGCGGCAGGCATGGCCGTTACCGCTCTTATTCGCCGTAAATAATCATGGCTGAAGAGCATCATGACTCGGCTGCTGAGAACGAGCAGCATGATGAGCAATCTGCGTCTTTGACGCGGGTTGCTCAATTATTTCAAGATTACGCGCAGCGCTGGGGTGAACAAATACAGTGCATCTTTGAGCTCGCTGCCACTGAAGCTAAAATAAGTGCCAAAGCGCTGTTATTAACTTTGGGTTTGATTGTCGCCATTGCTATGACCGCATTGGTAATTTGGTTAACTGTTGTTGGCGCCGCCGCCACGGTGCTGTACTGGTTAACACAATCGATGGCTCTGAGTATCTGTGGCTCATTAGCGGCGCAACTACTTCTGCTGTGGTGGTTAATTCGGCAAATGAAGCTTGCCTTGGCGCAAGTGAGCTTTGAACGCACCATTGCAGTAAGCAAGAAACCTTCATCTTCACAGGAGCAAACCGATGCTGACCCGTCTGATCCTGAAAAAACAGACTGAATATGCTGATTTACTGGCCGAGCAAGGGCAGATTCGTAAGCAGCTCATCGCTTTGGACAAACAGCAGCTACATTATCAAGGTGGTAAGTTGATGAGCCACCCCAAAGGTGTGGCTACGGCATTTTCTGCTGGCAGTCTTACAGAGCTGCTAACCAGCCGCCCTTCTTTAAAATGGCTGCGACTGGCTCAGCTTTTAATTTAGCCCATAAAGCGACGGTTGTGCGGACGACTAAAATCTAAATCAGGCCCTTTGGGCACTACTTGAGTCGGATTAATCATGGTGTGACTAAAGTAATAATGACGTTTAATGTGCGCCATATTGAGTGTTTCAGCCACGCCCTTAACTTGGTATAAGTCACGCAAATAATTCGCTAAATTATCATAGCTCTCTATGGTGCGCTTATTACACTTAAAGTGGCCAAAGTAAACGGCATCGAACCGTATCAAGGTCGTAAATAGCCGCCAATCTGCTTCAGTGAGCTCGCTGCCCACCAGGTAACGCTGACCTGCCAGTCTTCTTTCTACTTTTTCCAGAGCGCTAAATAGCGTATCAAAGGCTTGTTCGTAGGCTTGCTGTGTAGTGGCAAACCCCGTTCGATAGACGCCGTTATTGATACCGTGGTAAACCAGTTCGTTAATCGCGTCGATATCCTTGCGTAAATGCTCAGGATAAAAGTCCAAAGTGTTGCCAGTCAGGTGGTTGAAGGCCTCATTAAACATCCGGATAATTTCCGCTGATTCATTACTCACGATACAGTTTTGCTGCTTATCCCACAGCACAGGAACAGTGACACGACCACTGTATTTAGGATTATTGCGCGTGTACAACTGATGCATATAGTGGTAGCCGAATAATGAGTCACCCGAGCTACCCTTAGCTTGATCGAAAGTCCATCCTTGCGACAGCATATCTGGGCTCACTACCGACACATCAATATAGTCTTCAAGGCCTTTTAAGGTGCGGAAAATAAGCGTTCGATGCGCCCATGGACAGGCTAAACTCACATATAAATGATAACGCCCTTTCTGCGCTTTAAACCCTTCCCGACCACTTGGTCCAGCACTGCCATCAGCGGTGACCCAGTTACGTAACTGCGCACTTTCTCGCTGAAATTCACCTTTGCTACTATCAGTGTCGTACCACTTGTCTTGCCACTTTCCATTCACGAGTAAACCCATAAAGGTAGCCTCCTATTGTGATAATTGTCCGAATTGCCCGTTTTGATAATCGCGGATAGCATCCTGTAACTGGGCTTGTGTATTCATAACGAATGGACCCATGTGTGCGATCGGTTGGCGCAACGGTTCGCCCCGCAGCAGTAGTAACCCACTGGGTTGATCCGTTCTCGCAATGATGGCACTGTCGCCATCAAGCACCAGCAACTGTCCCGCCTGATACCTTTGTCCTGCCGCAGTAATTGAACCAGTGTGTATATAGGCTAGCACCCGCTCACAGCCCATCGCCGGCATCTCTAGTTGCGCCTTTGATTCGATGTTGATATCAGCAATGGCGCCGTTGCAAGCTAGGTTGCTCAGAGGTGACTGTACTTGTTCAGCGTTAAGAGTCCAAGCTCCTGCCAAGGCTTTTAAATGCACTCCTTGGCTACTTATTTGCGGCAAGCCACTTTGCGCTGAGTCCTGATATTGTGGCGCATTCATTTTGTCTTTGGCATCCATATTGAGCCAAATCTGAAAACCGTGCAGGCCTTCACTATCAGCCAGGGGCATTTCACTATGGATGACTCCTTTACCTGTACTCATCCATTGCACATCACCGGCGCGAACAGCTTTACGGTTGCCAAGATGATCGCGATGTTCAAAACCACCTTTAATAAGATAAGTAAACGTTTCAATGCCGCGATGGGGATGCGCGGGAAACCCTGCCATATAATCGTCACTATGGTCCGATTTAAGCTCATCAAGCATTAAAAAGGGATCTAGATAACGACCGTCGAAACCTGGTACGCGGCGGATCTTAACGCCCGCCCCATCTTCAGCAGGCTGGGCATTGAGTACTTTAATAACATTCATGGTGCACCTTTAGACTTACGCTGATAACTCGCGTTATGAAACGACATAGGTTCAGTGTAGTGTGCGTTTATGGATAGAGTAACCGGAAATATTAGCGTGCTAGATGCTAACTTTTAGCATACTGATTGAATGACCTCGCTCAAGTGTTGCAACGGCGATTGACCAATCATCGCTAGCTTAAAGCGAGGTTTGAATAAATTCTTACCCTCGTCAGTTTTACTCACTACACTGATAGTACAGTAATAACGGTTGTCGCTAGCATGGGTGTGAGGGGGGATATGCATGGCTGAAATTACCTTTTACGGTGCGGCACAAGAAGTGACCGGCTCATGTCACTTGGTTTCGTCTCCAGCGCTTGGCGCGGTACTACTAGACTGTGGCCTACACCAAGGAATGAAAGCAAAAACGGAGGCGGTACGTGAGCAATTTCCTTTCAATCCCTATTCCCTGGATGCAGTTATTTTATCTCATGCCCACTTAGATCATTGTGGACGTTTGCCGTTATTGGTTCATGATGGTTTTAACGGTGATATCTATTGCACTGAGGCAACGGCACAGTTGCTGCCAATTATGTTGTTTGATGCACTTAGCCTGTATGAGAACGACTTAATGCGCGAGAATCGTAAGCTCAAACGAAAAGGTCAGTGTGAATTGACGCCACAATACACTAAAGCCGATGTCCTGCATGTGCTCGCTCTATTAAAACCCAGGGCCTATCAACAGCAGAGAAAATTAGCCGACAACGCCTCTGTGTGTTTCTACGACGCAGGCCACATACTCGGCTCAGCGATTGTAGAATTGAAATTTGATGAACATAGCCGTCAAAAAACTTTAATTTTTTCTGGAGATCTAGGCAATAAAGATACCTTGTTGATGAAGGATCCCACATGCTTGACGCGGGCCGACTTAGTGGTCATGGAAGGCACCTATGGCGACCGTGAACACCGCACTCAAGGCGATACCTTAGCTCAGTTTAAAGATATTTTGCACCGCGCATACACTAAAGGCGGTAATGTCATGATCCCAGCCTTTGCCGTAGGACGAACACAAGAGCTATTACTTTATTTGGGTAAGTTACAGCTCGCTGGGGAGCTTGACGATTGGCACATATTTTTAGACAGCCCAATGGCCATAGAGGTCACTCAGATTTATGACCAATGGTTGCCAACCTTAGATTGTGAGGGCGTAAAAGCGCTATGTACCGGCGAACAAACCCTACTCAAGCACTTTCTCAGCACGCTGCACCTTATGGTGTCGCCAGAAGAGTCGATGTCAATCAACAAGATCACCAATGGCGCACTGATCATCGCTGGCAGCGGTATGTGCACGGGTGGGCGCATCACTCACCACTTTAAGCACCGTATCTGGGAGAGTCGCAACACCCTTATTTTTGTCGGCTATCAGGCCCAAGGCACCTTGGGGCGTAGGCTGGTTGAAGGGGCAGAACATATCAGGATGTTCGGTGAACAATTCGCTGTCAAAGCCAATGTTGAAACCTTAGGTGGGTTTTCCGCGCATGCAGGGCAACAGGAATTGAGTGATTGGATTGGACATTTTCAGCTGCCATTACAACTCGCATTAGTGCATGGTGAGCCCAGTGCCTTAGCCACACTTAAAGAAAAATTGCGCTGCGATCATAGGATAGAGGCAGAGATACCTGTGTATGGGCAAACCATCAAGTTCTGATGCAATTGGCAGCTTCAGGTAAAGCACTATCAGTTAGTTGCTAATAAAGAACCCTGCGCGCCACAAGGTGTACCTCTGTCCGCCAACATGGCTGAAAGAGTTAAATATTACTAAGGAAAGGTTCCAAAACCGCTTGATTAATCAAGCGGGCATGGAATTGATTGAGTCAGCCTATAAGCCGGGTTCTGTTCACTCCCGAAGGAGATCGATAATCATTCGTCTAGGCCATAAATTGCTCTATGGCTCAAGCAACCTACCCGGTTCCGATGTGGGCCACACCATAAGGAACCCTATTTGGTCTTGCTCCGGGTGGAGTTTACCTTGCAACCAACTGTTACCAGTGGCCCGGTGCGCTCTTACCGCACCCTTTCACCCTTACCGGTCCCGAAGGACTTAGGCGGTTTTCTCTCTGCTGCACTTGTCGTAGGCTCACGCCCCCCAGCCGTTAGCTGGCACCCTGCCCTGTGGAGCCCGGACTTTCCTCCCCCTGATCATTTTCGTCACAGGCAGCGATTATCCGGCTGACTCAGGGGCGCCATTATACGCATGCCAAGTGATTTGCCCAGCACTTTATTGCTTTTGCGCTATCACGGCCTTATACAGTGCATTTTTCTTTTGTCCGAGATAATCAGCAGCCACACCGCAAGCTTGCTTCAGTGGCATGTGCTCTTCCAGTAAGGCAATCAAACGCAGTGCTTCTTCACTTACGGCACTGGCCTTATTCGGTTTCCCTGGTAACATCAACACGATTTCACCCTTTTGTCGCGCGGGGTCCTGCTGTAAAAACTGTTGTAACTCAGTGACCGTACCACTGAAGAAGGTCTCGAAGCTTTTCGTTAACTCTTTAGCAAGCACGACTTGAGCTTGCTCTCCTAGCGCGGCACTTAAATCCTCTAAGCTCGCCATAATACGGTGCGTACTTTCGTAAATAATGCTGGTCATGCCTGAGTTATACGCGTCACTAAAAAAGCTTTGTCTGGCTTTGGATTTTGCTGGAGCAAAACCAATAAATTGGAATTGGTCGGTGGGTAATCCGGAGCAACTCAGCGCCGCAATAGCTGCGCATGCGCCAGGAATTGGGGTTACTTGAGCCCCTTGTTCACGGCATAAACTCACTAAGGCATAACCAGGATCGCTTATCAGTGGTGTTCCGGCGTCGCTCACCAGCGCTACGTTTTGCCCTTGTTGTAGCCAAGTGAGTACCTGCTGTGCCTTTTGTTTTTCGTTATGATCATGCAAGGCAAAGGTACGCTTACTGAGTCCCAGGTGCGACAGCAGCTTGGCAGTGTGGCGCGTGTCTTCAGCAGCGATTAAGTCGACGTCACTTAGGGTTTTGATAGCACGCTGGCTGATGTCATCCAAGTTACCAATGGGTGTGGCAACAATAAACAAGGTACCTTGGTCTTGGGGGTCGGTTGAAATATCCGCATTGGACATTGAGCTCTCCTGCATCAGTCAGTAAGATAAGCGAATCACACTAAGGCCAATTGGAATACAAAGACTGTGCGACTCAAATCGATTGCTTTTATGCTGTTATTGTCAGGCTTATCGGCCTGCAGCACAACACAAAAGCCACAAGAAAGTGAAAATCTTACAACTAACGTGAGTGAGCCTGAGCCGATTCAGACACTCAGTGCACAGCAGTTATATCAACAAGCTCAAAATAGCGAAGGCGCCACTCGCGTACAGTTACTTAACCGCACTCAAAATCAGGCTATTAATGAGCAAAATTGGTCGCTACTATTGCAAGCCAGCGACACCCTGTTACGCAGCCACCCTGAGCAACAAATTCAAGCGGTGTTATTAAAGTCTTACGCGCAAGCGCAAATGGGCGAACCACAACGTGCTTTGCAAACCTCACGCTCAGTGCAATCGCAATTGCAAACGCCAGAGCATTTCTACTGGCATCAGTTAGTGCAAGGCACCGCCTACATGCGAATGCAAATGCCACAACAAAGCGCACCATTTTTATTACGTGCTTCAGAAACCGCAAACCGCTATCAAATAGAAGCATCACAGTTAAACCCCATTTTGTGGCGGTCTTTACAATCTTTGAGCCCGCAACAGCTAACAAAGTATGACTCCGGCTCAGCTATCGCTAAAGGCTGGGTACAACTTGCTAAAATAAAACAACTTTATTTGGGCTCTCCAGTTGAGTTACATCAAGCTTCCAATAACTGGCAACGCCGCTATCCAGGACACCCCGCGAGCTTTGCCCTAGACGAAAAAGTGGCTGAGCTGATGAAAGTTGAGCCCTATAACGCCACTAAATTAGCTGTTATTTTACCTTTAAGTGGCGCTAATAAGGGCCTGGGTGAAGCCGTGAAGTCAGGTGTATTGGCGGCCCTAGATAACTATCAATTCGAAGACATTTATTTCATTGATGCAAATTTAGAAAATCAGCAACTAACGCAGCAGCTCAATGACAAGCAAATCGATTTCGCCGTAGGGCCATTACTGAAAAGCAACATTAACCGCTTTGAACAGCACAACCTGCTAGAGGGAATACCCAGCATATACCTGAACCGCAGCGACATCGAACGCCAGTCTTTACAGCATTATTATTTTGCTCTGGCCCCGGAGCACGAATTAGATCAGGCCTTAGCACACTTTATGGCTAAAGGCTTTGAAAAGCCGCTGATCTTGGCCCCAAATGAGCGCTCAGGACAAAGATTGAGTGAGCACTTTAGCAGTCAGTGGCAACGTTATAATGAACAGCCACCACTTGTGGGGTTATTCGATGACAATAAAGAGATGGAAAAAGTCATCACTGAGTTACTTGAAGTCGACGATAGCGAAGCACGCATAGACGCCATCGAGGGCATTTTTAAGCGCAACGTAAAGAGTGAAACCCGTTCTCGTCGCGACATAGATGTGGTTTATCTACTCGCTAATGCCACGCAAACTCGGCTATTAAAACCCTATCTTGATGTTAACGTGAGCACCTTCGTTGAGCGCATTCCCCTGTATGCAAGCTCCAAAAGCCACAGCACGCGCATTGATAGCACCGATAAACGTGACTTAAATGGCTTATACTTCACTGAGTTACCGTGGATGCTACCGACAAAGGGGTTAGCTAATCTGAATACTCGGCAGCTCAGAGAACACTTTGATAGCCTCTGGCCTGACGTTGCCGACATTGAGCAGCGTCTATTTGCCATGGGCTATGATGCGATTTCACTGATCCCGCAATTGCGACAGCTCAGTATGCTGCCAGGAAAAAGCCAAACCGGTCTTACTGGAGAGCTAGGTGTAATAAGTAACGGCGAGATTGTTCGCCATTTAGCGTGGGCACGCTATCAGTCAAGAAGCATTAACAAAGTGAGTCTTGAGCACCTCGATCCCACACCGCTTTTCATGAAGAAGCAATTTGAGGAATCGAGTAATGTCATGGCTCCCGAAAGCGTGGCGCAATAGCCGAGAAAAAGGCCAGCACTTTGAGTTGCTGGCACAGAAATACCTAACTCAGCAAGGGCTGACGCCGGTGGCGCGCAATTACCATTGTCGCTATGGCGAACTGGACCTGATAATGAAAGAAGGTCAAGTGTGGGTATTTGTTGAAGTAAAGTTTCGTCGCCACAGTAGTTATGGCGGGGCTCTGCATGCGCTTAGCCACACCAAGCAACAGCGACTACAAAGAACCATTGCACACTATGTGCAACAAAAGGGCTTAGCAGGCTGCGTATTGCGTGCTGATTTTGTCGCAATACAAGGTGAGAAAGAGCCAGAGTTTCACTGGATAAAGAACGTATTATAAATGCAGGAACAAGTTAAAGCACTTTTTACCGAAAGCATTCAGGCGCAAATTGCCGCAGGGGAAGTTTTACCTAGCGTGCTTGAAACCGCTTCGTTGAGTATTGCACAGACATTGATTAACGGCCGCAAATTATTATGTTGTGGCGCGGCAAGTTGTCATATGCTCAGCGACCATTTTGCCGCTCTGTTGGTGAACCATTTTGAGACCGAGCGCCCGTGTTTACCTGCGGTATCACTGTCATCGCATGCACTGAATTTAAGCCCAGCTGGCTCATCACAACCCAGCCGCGATATCTTTGCTAGGCAGATTAAAGCGCTCGGCGAGCAAGGGGATTTATTACTTGCCATTGCTATTAATGGCAATGAAAAGAATGTCGTCAGCGCCGTAGAAGCCGCTTTGACTAAAGACATGACCGTTATCGTGTTAGTCGGCGATGATGGCGGCGAGCTGGCGGGACTGCTCAGTGCAAGTGACGTCGAGATTCGCGTACCAGCTAAGCGTCCAAGTCGTATTTTGGAATCTCATTTAGTCAACATACACTGTTTGACAGAACTTGTTGATATGACCTTATTCCCACAGGAAGAAAGCTAATGAATAAGAACCTTATAGCTATTTTGGTTGGTACTGTGCTCTTGCAAGGCTGCGCCGCAGCCGTAGTCGCCGGCACCGCTGGCGCAGTCACAGCAGCCAACGACCGCCGTACTATAGGCAGTCAGATAGATGACAATAATATTGAAATAAAAACCACCATGGCGATTAAAGAGGCGTTAGGCGAAAATGCCAATGCCAACGTGTCTGTCGTCAGCTATAACGGTATTGTATTACTGCTAGGGCAAGTGCCTAGTGAACAGTATAAAACCACTGTACAACGCGCAGCAGAGCGCATCGATGGCACGCGAAAGCTTCATAACCAATTACGTATTGGCTCTCCTACCAGCATCACCACACAAAGCCACGATACCTGGCTAACATCTAAGGTAAAAACCCAGTTGCTGGCAGCTGAGGATGTCAGTGGCAACAATATTAAAGTAGTCACGGAAAACGGTGAGGTCTTTTTAATGGGGCTGGTAGCAGACGTGGAAGCAAACAAAGCGGTCAATATCGCTCGCAATATTTCAGGCGTGGAGCGCGTCGTTAAGGTATTCGAATACATGTAAAAACGTGAGCGCCTATTATCGGGTTACTTAACTCGCATTTTCGTTATCAACGCGCACAAAAAAGCCACTTCGTTTGAAGTGGCTTTTTGCTATCTAACTCGTGCTTAAATCGAGTCTTCTACCATGATCTTCGGAGTAACAAAGATAAGTAGCTCTCGTTTCTCATTACGCTCACTGGTTGAGCGGAATAAGTAACCTAGGTAAGGAATGTCACCCAACAAAGGTACTTTACTGGCAGAGTTAATAATTTGCTGCTGGTAAATACCACCAAGCACCACTGTTTGACCATTTTCTACTAACACCTGCGTCTCAATACGTTGTGTATCGATTGCTGTCGCAGGGCCAGTTGGTGTGTCTACGGTGTCGCCTCGTGTATCCTGGGTAATAGCAAGATCGAGAATCACTTTGTTATCTGGCGTGATATGAGGCGTCACCTCTAAGCTCAACACCGCTTTTTTGAAGGTTACGGTAGTGGCACCACTTGAGGCGGCCTGAACATAAGGAATTTCCGTACCTTGTTCAATTCGTGCCTTTTTCTGGTTAGCCGTTGTGATTCGCGGGCTAGCAATGATTTCACCTTTGTTCTCTTGCTCTAGCGCTGTAAGCTCGAGGTCAATTAAAGTACCATCAGCTAATTTCGCTACATGCATACCAATGCTTCCCGCAGGGTTAGCGATAGGCAAGTTAACATTTAAACGGTCGCCAATACTTGGGCGCTGACCGTTAGCAATAGCATTGGCACCATCAAGATTACCAGAAATACCGTCACTGTCTTGCTGGTCACTGAAACCCCAACGAATACCTAAGTCTTCTTGAACATTGTCACGAACAGTGACCATGCGTGACTCAATCACAACCTGCTTAACTGGCACATCGAGGTTTTCAATCATACGACGCACGTTTTCAATACTCTTCGCCGTATCTTTGATAAGCAACGTATTGGTACGTTCATCAACAGACACACTACCACGCTGAGAAATAATGCTGTTTACATCCGTTTTCAGTAGGTCTGCAAAGGTCTGCGCCTTAGCATAGTTAAGCTGAATATACTCACTGTAAAGCGGCTCCAAGTCTTCAACTTGCTGTTTGGCTTTAAGCTCTTTTGCTTCTCGCGCTGCAAGTTCTTCGGTCGGTGCAACCATTAAAATGGAACCATCCATACGCTTATCTAAGCCTTTAACTCGCAGCACAATGTCTAACGCTTGGTCCCAAGGTACACCATCTAAACGAAGAGTAATGTTACCTGCTACTGAGTCACTAACAACAAGGTTAAAGCCGTTATAGTCAGCGATGATTTGCAATACTGCTCGAATTGAGATGTCCTGGAAGTTCAAAGACATTGGGCGGCCTTGGTATTCTTTACCATTGCCCAAGAAGCTACGCTTCGACTCATCTTTTTCAACAGTGATAGTAAAGATGTTGTCTAGCTGCTGATAGTTGTAATCAAAGGCATCTGTGGTATCGATAACGATACGACTGTTGGAACCATCTTTGAAGGTTTCAATCATGCTCACGACAGTACCAAAGTCCATAACATCGAGTTGATACAACAGATCATCGATAATGTCCGTATTATGGAATTCAACAACAATCTTACCCGCTTGCTCTCTTACGTCGATAGCCGCCATATTCTCTTGCAAGAATACCAGCACCCGAGCTTCGCCTTTCTCGCCACGACGAAAATCTAACGCTTGAATACGGTTGATGTAGCTTGTGCCTTCATCTTCTTCTGCAATTGTTTGTGCAGCATCTTGCGTAGGGTTGTCAGAAACGTGCAAGTAGAACAGGTTTTTGTCGATACGGGTTTGATAAATCTTTAAGTGATCAAGATAAACCGTCACTTTAAAGCCGTCGTTTACGAACTCACTGGTGACTTTTTCAACACCCGCCTTATTGATTAAGACCTCTTCAAGGCTCTGTTCGTAATCGGCTTCGTCAAAAAACAGTTCAATTCGCGCTGGCTCACTGAATACCTGAATCTGCGGTTCGATGTAGATCTCTTCGTCAAAAACGAACTCGATCTCAGTTTCACCTTCCAGCAAAGGGTTATAGCGAACGTCGTACAACAGCGGCACTGCGGTCGCAAAACTCGACATAAATAGGGTCGCAAAAGCGAGTACCAAAGAGTAAATACGATTCATATTGAATCCGTGTTTTTGCATTGTGCTTTTACCTTGATTTTTATGAACTGGAATCATCGCCTGCCTCCAACATCTCTAGCTTGGTCAGGCGTTCTTTCCAACATCCTGCTCCATCAGGGATTAACTCTAATAATTCTATATAGTTACTGCGTACTTGTGTCACTTTACCGTGATACAAGCCAACATAGTTGCCGCGTGATACACGGTGCAATGTTGCATCCGACGCTTTAACTAACGCCCACGTTTGCTCACCTGAGCCTAAAGTTCCCTTCATTGATAAGTTATCCAATGGATAACGCTCCAGCGGTTCCTTTTTACGCTGTGGATCGGGGTGCAAACAGTTTTGCACTTGTATCAATTTATCTTGAATAACTTCCGGGCGCGGTGCCACAAACGGGCTACGCAAGCTCGAAGCATCATACGCAAAGTGTTCAAACTGCGCGACTTCGGGGATAGGCTCAACATTAGGTTGAGTGCTGGCTTTTACCCGGTTAATAAATTCGCGTTGTTCGGTTGTATCATCAAAACAACCGCTCAATAACACCGCCACGGTGGTAATTGTGAGGAGTTTTTTCATTATTCTGCCCCCTCATAGCGATAAGTTTTAGCAACCACACTGAATACCAGCTGGTCATCACCCGTCGCTTCAATTTCAAAGTCGTGCAAGCTGATAATACGAGGTAGCTGAGCCACTTTGCCAACAAACTCGCCAAACTCGTGATAACTTCCCTCTACTTCGATTTTGATCGGAAGCTCGGTGTAGAACTCTTTCTTAATCTCGGGAAGCCAACCTATTTTTACGAAGGTCAGGCCACTTGTTGTCCCTACATAAGAAAGGTCATCAAGTAACCCTGGGGTTTCGTTCGACGTTGGTAGCTTCTTCAACAACTGCGAGAACTTTTCTTCCATTTCCTGCATTTGTTGCTTGTAGATTTCTAATCTACTTGCCACTGCGTACTTGGTACGGTAAGTGCTGCGTAACTCAGACTCTTTTTGCTGAGCTTGCTCGTAAGAGGTTATTTCGTCAGCAACCAATAGTTTATAGCTGAAAAACAACACCAACGCTGCAGCAATCACACAAACAATTGCTTTTACGGCTACCGGCCAATCCCCGATATTATCTAGTTCCAGCTCATTCCAATCGATATCGTTGAGGGATTTAAGATCTATACTCATTCTTGTGCCTCGCCAATTTCATCGAAAGACTTCACATTGAATTGCATATTGAAATCGCTAAGTAATCGTGACTGCTCTTCACCGGCTACAATGCCTTGCAATGAGGCATTTTCAAGCAGGTATGAACTCTCTACCTGACGGATCATAGTCGATAAACGGTTGTTTGACTCACTTTTACCCGTTACTTGAATCGCATCGCCGCGACGCTCTAAGGTCGTGAAGTAAACACCTGAAGGTACAATTTTCGCCACTTCATCCATTATTTGGGTACCGAGGTTTCGGTTACTTTGCAGCTCTTCAATTAGACGCATGCGCTGTTGCAAGCTTTCTTTCTTCTTATCTAGCTCACGAATTTCTGCGATGCGCCTATCTAAGATCTGAATTTCCCGGCTCAGGAAGTTGTTACGAACGTTCTGCCCATCTTTGAGTGCGCTGTAGAATGAACTTAAAGCAAACATTGACGCAAAAGCGGCAACTAAGACAACAACTAAAATAGTTACAAAACGTTGTTGTGCTTCTTTACGCGCGGCCTCACGCCAGGGCAATAAATTTATATGTGGCATGCTGAGAAACTCCTCAATGCAAGACCCGCAGCAACAGCGAACTGTGCCTTATGCTTTTGCATTAGCTCTTGGTCCACTTTGGAACCAATCTCCATGCTCGCAAATGGGTCAACGACAACAGTGTGGATCCCTAACTCGTCGATTAATAGTCTATCTAATCCTTCGATCATTGCCGTTCCACCAGAGAGAACAATGTAATCCACTTGGTCTTTCCCGCTGGTCGTAAGGAACATTTGCACGGCTCGACGCACTTGCTGTAGCAATGAGGTCTGGAACGGCGCAAGTACCTCAAACGTGTAGTTTGGCGGCAAATCGCTGGTGCACTTGGCGCGCTCAGCTTCGTCAAAGTTTTTATTGTAGTAGGAGACAATAGTGTTAGTGTACTGCTCGCCACCGAAGACCTGGTCCCGGGTGTAGATGGTTTCACCCTTTTGCACCACACTCACTAGCGTCATCACCGCGCCGATATCCACAAGCGCCACAACTTTATCTTTCGCATCTTCTGGTAGTGCAGCATAGCTCACATCCAAGCTACGTGATAACGCGTACGTTTCAACATCAACCACCTTGGTATCAAAGCCACCGGCCTCAACGGCGCCGGAACGAGCTTCAACACTCTCGGTGCGCGCAGCAGAGAGTAAAACATTAACCTTGGATGGATCAGCTTCATTTATTTCCAACTTTTCAAAGTCGATACTGACCTCATCAAGTGGATAAGGAATTAAGCTGTCAGCCTCAATTTCGATTTGTGACTCTAGTTCAGAGTCACTCAGAGACACATCCATGTAGATCATCTTAGTGATCACTGTTTGACCAGAAACTGCAACAATGGCATGGCTAACAGACTTTGGAATGCGCCGTCTAAGTTTTGCAATAACTCGTCCAATCGCCTCAATGTCTTGAATGTTACGCTCGGCCATAGCCCCTTTAGGCATGGGCTCTATAGCAACAGCATCAAGGCGATAACCCTGCTCATGCTGTGTTAATAACACCGCTTTTACAGAGTGCGAGCCAATATCTATACCGACCATAGCAGGCACAGACTTTTTAAGAAGTCGATTTAACATAAGAGCAACGTGAAACCTTTTTTTATAATTATAATAGACTTATAAATTATCGATGAAAAAATTTTATTCACTATTCAATCAAGATATACTACCAATCTCTTCGCTCAATTGGGAGTCCAAACAGGGAAATATCCGTGAAAATATTCAAAAAATTTTTACAAATCCTTTGCATATGTGTCCTCTTGGGCTGCATCGTACTAGCTGGGCTGTACCTTTACGTCAGATCTGACATCCCCAGTGTGGCGGTGCTAAAGGACGTAAAATTGCAGACTCCAATGCAAGTATTTACCCGAGATGGAAAACTTATCAACCAGTTTGGTGAAAAACGGCGAATTCCCGTAAAAATCAGCGAAGTACCTCAGCCTATGCTGAATGCATTCCTGGCCACTGAAGATAATCGTTTCTACGATCACTACGGTATCGACCCTATCGGTATTGTCCGTAGTGCAATCGTTCTTATCTCGACCGGTGAAAAGCGCCAAGGCGCAAGTACCATCACCATGCAGCTGGCACGAAACTTCTTTCTTACTCGGGAAAAAGCATACATCCGAAAAGTGAAAGAAATATTTATCGCATTGCATATTGAGCAATTATTAACCAAAGACGAAATCTTCGAGCTCTATCTCAACAAAATTGAGCTTGGTAATCGTGCCTTTGGCATCGGTGCTGCAGCACAAGTGTACTATGGAAAGCCTCTACAAGAGCTTGATTTAGCGCAAATGGCTATGATTGCGGGCCTACCTAAGGCGCCTTCTGCACTTAACCCTATCCGCAACCCTGAGCGTGCTAAAAATCGTCGTAACGTGGTGTTAGGCCGGATGTTAGATGAGGGCTACATCACTCAGGCTGAGTTTGATGAGGCAACTAACAAACCAATTACCGCCCGTTTCCACGGCGCCGAGATAGAGCTTTATGCACCTTATATTTCTGAGATGGTGCGCGCCGAGTTGGTTGCTCAGTATGGCGAGGAGCAAGCCTATAATTCAGGTATGCGAGTCTACACCTCGGTAGAGTCAAAAGTGCAGCAAGCTGCTCAGCAAGCATTGCGTGATAATCTATATGCTTACGATATGCGCCATGGTTATCGCGGCCCCGAGGCCGTACTATGGGATAACGAAACTGAAGCTCCTCTTGACGAACCACAATTAATTGCCCACTTACAGGGCCTTAACCCACTCGCCGACTTACATGGTGCAGTGGTGATGAGTGTGGACGAACAATCCGTTGAAGTACTTAATGAATTAGGCGAACGGTTCACCATAGAGTGGGACGGATTAAAATGGGCGCGCAAATTTATTACTCAGTCTCGCCAAAGTTACGCTCCGAAGAGTGCGGCCGATATCCTCTCTGCAGGTGCACAGATTTGGTATCGTTTCGACAATGACGGCCGCCCGCTGTTAGCGCAAGTTCCCGAAGCATCCAGTGCACTGGTCTCTATTGACCCTAAAGACGGCCGCATAAAGGCGATTGTCGGTGGCTACAGCTTTGAACAAAGCCAGTACAATCGAGCGGTTCAAGCAAAGCGCCAAGTTGGCTCTAACATCAAGCCCTTCATTTACTCAGCGGCGTTAGAGCACGGTTACTCCTTAGCAACCATTATTAACGATGCGCCGATAAACCACTGGGATAAAAGCCAAGGTGTTGCTTGGCGACCCAAGAATAGCCCAGCTAAATATGTCGGCCCGATCCGTGTTAGACGTGCCTTAGCGCAGTCAAAAAACGTGGTTTCAGTCAGGTTGCTGCGCGGCGTCGGTGTAGACCCTGCCGCTGAACACTTACTCAAGTTTGGCTTTCATGATGAAGATATCCCGCGCAATGAAACCCTGGCGCTGGGGAGTGCTTCATTAACACCTTTAGAATTAGCTCGCGGTATGAGCGCTTTTGCAAATGGTGGGCATTTAGTTGAGCCTTACTTTATTACCGAAATACAAAGCGCCGAAGGCGAAGTGCTAATGCAAGCTCGCCCCTATAAGGCCTGCTCTGAAGAGCAAAAGCGCAGTAATGAAATGTTTGCAGAGCTGGCAATGCTTGAGCCCAGCGGCGCCAGTGAGAGTAACCCCAACAACACTAACAGCACAGAGACTACTGATACCCAGTTACCGCAATGCGCACCTCGGGTTATTTCTAAACAGAATGCCTTCTTAATTGCCGATGCGATGACCAGTGCAATTTGGGGCGGTGGCAGCTGGAAGCATGGCACCGGCTGGAATGGCACTGGCTGGCGCGCGACGCGGTTAAAGCGCCGTGATTTATCAGGTAAAACCGGCACCACTAACAACTCGGTCGATACCTGGTTTAGTGGCTTTAACGCCAATGTTATGACCACAGTGTGGGTTGGCTTCGATAACCCAGGTAATCCGCTAGGGCGCACCAGTTACAACAATAACTTAGGGAAAGGACAAACCTTTGGTGCCGAGTCTGGCGCGAAAACAGCGCAACCGGCTTGGATTGATTACATGCGTGTGGCCCTTGAAGAGGAGCCTGCGGCCCCTATCGAGCCACCCGAAGGACTGGAATCAGTACGAATTGATTTAAAATCAGGATTATTGAGTCATCAAAACGACCACACCAGCCGCTTTGAATACTTTATAAAAGGGACCGCCCCCACTAAGTATGTGGAAAAAGCGCCGCCGGTGATCTTCGAAACTCAAGGGCAGGATGAACCTGAGCTGCCCACTGAAGACGAACTCTTCTAAATAAAAAAGCCAAGCAATGATGCTTGGCTTTTTTATTACCCTGTTACCGCATTAACTAAGACTCTCAATAAGCCAGTAGAGATCTGAGTGGACACCTGCAGCGGTGACCTCTTTCCCTGCACCTGGGCCTTGAATAACCAAGGCATTCTGCGCATACCAGCGACTGTTGATGACAAAGATATTGTCGCCCGGACTTAATCCCGCTAATGGGTTGGATTGTGCCACTGCAACAAGACCCACTTGGGCTTTTACCTTGCCATCAACAATGCGTAAGTCAGCGTTGTACCTCAGTACCTTTTGCTCTTTTTGCGCCTGCTGTGCGTGGGTGCCAACAAAGTCATCAAGTAAGGCAATGTTATCCAGAAAATCTTGCCAGCTCCCTTGTGCTAAAGACTCTGGCATCAGCGGGCTTAGCTCAATATCGTCAATGTCCAACTGCAAACCCAACTCGCGTGCGAGGATCAACAGCTTACGTTGTACATCTCGGCCGGATAAATCTTCACGCGGATCGGGCTCGGTAAAGCCTAACTTTTGCGCCGCAAAAAGCAGCTCAGAAAAAGCTTGGCTGCCATCATAGTGACTGCATAGCCATGATAGCGTCCCAGAAAACACACCTTGAATACGGGTGATCTCATCGCCACTGCGCTGCAAATCGGCTAATGCAAAGTTAATGGGTAGCCCAGCACCAACACTGGTGTTATAACGCCATTTGAGATTGCGCTCTGCCAGCTCGTTACGTAACGACTGATACCAACTATGTGGCGCTGTTCCGGCATACTTGTTGGCACTGATCAAATGACAGTTAGCTCGCACAAAATCAGGGTATAGACCACTGAATGACTCACTGGCGGTTATATCAATGGCCACCTTGTGTTCGTAATCAAGCTCATTGAGGCGTTCGCACAACTGCTCGCTTTGATAGGGAACCGCTTGTTCTAACCATTGACCTTGCCAGTTCTGCGGGTCTAACCCACAGGGGTCAAATAACATGCTGCGACTTCGCAGTAGACCAACCAGTTTTACCTCAAAGTGCTGCTCTAAACGCGCTAACTGCTGCGTAAACTGTTGTAAAAACACACTGCCCACATTTCCAAGGCCGGCGACAATCACGGCAATTTGCTGGTGTGCACCAATTAAAGTGCGATGTACCTTGCCTAAACTATCGGCATCAATGATTTGATCGGTCAGTACCAAGGCATAGTCTTGATCGCAGTGGCTAAAGCGGATAGTTAAGTTAAGTTGCTCTAAGCATGCCAGCATTTCTTGGTAGCCTTGCTGAGTATACTGGTTTGGGCTGACTAAGGCGCACCCATTGAGGTTTGACTCAACGAGTTGTCCACGCTCTCCCAGCTCACGGGAGATCAGAGTGCTATGGGCGCTGGGTACAATCAAAAAGTCTACCCCCTGCTGCTGAAAGTGGCCTATGGTGTGCTGTATAAGCTGGCTTAAGGTTGCCAGTTCATCCACTTTAAGGCTCGACACACGATATAGGTCAACGCCCTCTATGGTGGTCAAAAAACGTTTATGCTTACAGTAACCTTCGCGGACAATCTCGGTGCCACTGGCATCGCTGTCATAGGAGCTGCGCACCGATAGCTTGATGGCGCTACCTTGCAAAGGCGACAGCGTTTTCGCATGCAATACCGGATTACCTAACTGGGCAAGGCGGTTGGCTTGGCCACGACAAATTTTTTGATACTTTAAGGCATCGGCTACTTTGCGTGGGTCGGTGCTGAAAACCCCCTGCGTGTCGGTCCATATACAAACTTGTTTGGCGTTTACATAACGGGCCAATAAGGTGGCGCTGTAGTCACTGCCATTGCGTCCCAAGGTGACTGTTTGCTGGTTGCTATCGGCGGCAATAAACCCCGTTACAACGTTGATTTTATCCCTGGCAATATAGCGCTCGCAGAGCTTTTCATTGTCCAAATGCAGTAGTTGCCCTTGGTGCACACACAGTAGCTGCCGCGCATCAAGATCTTGCGCAGCATAGCCTAACTGCTGCAAATAGGTCGCCAGCAAGCGGGCCGACCACAGTTCACCATGGGCTAATAAGGACGCCTCATCTAAGGTGTTTGTCTGCAATTGCTCAGCTATGCGCTGAAGCTCACTATTAAGCTGTGATTGCAGAGCGTGTGCCTGGTGCGCTGCTAATAGCTCATCAATAAGCTCATGCTGATGGGTGCGTAGCAACTGCAAGACATCATGATAGCCATGGCTATCGTGCTGTTGGTAGGCCTGCCACAACTTCACTAGCGTATCCGTGGTTTTGCCCGCCGCAGAGACCACCACCACGTCACCGAGTTGGCTGTTGCCGATAATAATATTGGCGACCGCATGGTAACGCGCCGCGTTGCTGAGACTCGAACCACCAAACTTATGTACAACCTGAGTCATAGTATCCTCTTATTTGCTTGCTAACGCGTTAAAAGCGGCATCTAAGTCATCGATAAGATCTTGCTTATCTTCAATACCTACAGAAACCCGGATAAGCGTGTCGCCGACCCCAGCCTCAAGTCGTGCGGCTTTATCCATGCCCGCATGAGTCATGGTCGCCGGGTGACAAATAAGGCTTTCCACCCCGCCCAACGATTCCGCTAAGGTAAACTGCGTTACTGAAGTGAGGAATTTTGCACTGTCTTGCAGCTGACCTTTAATATCAAAGCTCACCATACCGCCAAAGCCCTGTTGCTGCGCCTTCGCCAGGTCGTGTTGTGGGTGCGAACTCAACCCTGGATAGTAAACAGACTGCACACTAGGGTGCTGTTCAAGGTATTGAGCAATCGCCAAGGCATTTTCTTCATGCTGCTTAAGGCGCACTTTCAAGGTACGCAAACCACGCAGGGTGAGATAGCTGTCGAAAGCGGCGCCGGTAATGCCAATATTATTAGCCCACCATGCCAGCTCTTCACCCAACTCTTTGGTTTTGGTGATCACCGCACCACCGACCACATCGGAGTGACCATTGATATATTTAGTGGTCGAGTGCACCACCACATCACAACCCAATAACAACGGGTTCTGTAAGGCGGGAGATAAAAACGTGTTGTCGGCTGCAACCAGCGCACCGATGCTCTGCGCGGCATCGCACACTGCGCGGATATCCGTAAGTCGCAAAATGGGATTACTGGGCGTTTCAATCCACACCAGTTTGGGTTTGGCGGCCACTAAGCGTTGGTAACAGTTTGATTGAGTGAAATCGATAACCTCGACCTTGAGCAACCCCCGCTTAGCTAAAGAGGTAAATAAGCGATAACTGCCGCCATAACAATCATGGGGGATCACTAGGGTGTCATTGGGTGTCAGTAGCTGCGTCACTAGATGCACTGCGGCCATACCTGTCGCGGTGATAATTCCGTGCTCTCCCCCTTCTAGTTGCGCTAAGGTCTGCGCCAAAATATCCCGATTGGGATTACCACTACGACCATAATCATATTCGCGTTTGCTATCAAAATCGGCAAAGGAATAGGTGGTCGATAAATGAATGGGTGGCACCACCGCACCATGGTGCTTATCAGCATCAATACCATGGCGCACGGCGATGGTGTCTTTTTTTAGTTGTGACATATTTGCCCCCAATCAAGAAAATGGATGTTTAGACGTCCAAAAGGTTAAATTAACACAATTTAGAAGTCAAAACATTTATACGTCTAAATAGCTAATTTATGAATATTTGACTATCCTTACCAACGCGATAAAATTTCGCCCTTATTGATGCCTAAGTGACCAAAAATAAGACGCAAATTATGGCCAAGTGGAATGGTGAATACATTCACCCTTATGCGGAGCATGGAAAAAAAGCCCAACAGGTAAAGAAAATTACCGTTTCCATCCCGCTCAATGTTTTAAAAGTATTAACCGATGAACGTACTCGCCGCCAGGTGAATAATCTTCGTCACGCCACCAACAGTGAGTTGCTGTGTGAAGCATTTCTGCATGCCTTTACTGGTCAACCGCTGCCAAATGACGAAGATCTCCGAAAAGATAATCCGGAGAAGGTACCGGAAGAGGTGAGAAAAATTATGGAAGAAATGGGTGTGGAAGTGCCTGTTATCGGAGACGACTAACAAAGACAAGCAAGTTTAACTAACCCCTGAGCATTAGACCTCATTGCAGGAGCTAGCTTAGTGTTGTTCATATATGTCGCAAGTCGGCCTGTATGAGAAGCGGTTAGTGAAGCTATTACTCTTTGCAAGCCATAAAAAAACCCAAGCACTAAGCTTGGGTTTTCTTTTTCTAGCGCTGAATAGTAAAGTGATTACTCAGCCATATAATTCGCTGGCATATCAATTTGCGCAACACCTGAGTCCACAGCCGCCTGCGCCACGGCTTTCGCTACGCGTGGCAATAATCGTGGATCCATGGGCTTGGGGATAATGTATTGCGCGCCAAACTCTAATTCGCTCACTCCAGATGCCGTTAACACTGACTCAGGTACTGGTTCCTTGGCGATACTGCGAATAGCCTCTACAGCGGCAATTTTCATCTCATCATTGATAGCGGTGGCACGCACGTCCAGTGCACCACGGAAAATAAATGGGAAACACAGTACGTTATTCACTTGGTTCGGGTAGTCAGAGCGCCCAGTGGCCATAATTAAGTCTTTGCGCGCACTGTGTGCCACATCCGGCTTAATTTCTGGGTCTGGGTTAGAACAGGCAAAAATGACCGGCTTGTCGGCCATCAATTTAAGGTCTTCAGCTGAGAGCAAATCTGGGCCAGAAACACCAACGAACACATCGGCATCAGCAATAACGTCTTGCAAGGTGCGCTTATCGGTGTTGTTAGCAAATAATTGCTTATATTCATTTAAGTCATCACGACGCGTGTGGATCACCCCTTTACGGTCAAGCATGTAAATATGCTCGCGCTGAGCGCCACACTTAATAAGCAGCTCCATACATGCAACTGCCGCTGCGCCAGCCCCCAAACACACGATCAAGGCATCACGAATATCTTTACCTTGAATTTCTAAAGCGTTTAGCATGCCTGCGGCCGTGACGATAGCAGTACCGTGTTGATCATCATGAAATACTGGCACATTACAGCGTTCAATGAGCGCTTGCTCGATTTCGAAGCATTCTGGGGCTTTAATATCTTCGAGGTTAATACCGCCAAAGGTATCGGCAATATTTTCTACAGTGTTAATAAAGTCTTCCGTGGTGCGATGCTTCACCTCGATATCGATGGAATCAAGATTAGCAAAACGCTTAAACAGTAGTGCCTTGCCTTCCATGACCGGCTTAGACGCTAACGGCCCTAAGTTACCCAACCCTAAAATGGCACTGCCATTAGAGATCACAGCAACCATATTGCCTTTGGCCGTGTATTTATAAGCATTGTTAGCATCGGCAGCGATTTCACGCACCGGCTCTGCAACACCTGGGCTGTAGGCTAAAGCGAGATCGTTAACGGTCTCGGCGCTTTTGGTGAGTTCAATGCTAATTTTTCCTGGAACGGGGTTAGCGTGGTAATCGAGGGCTTTTTCACGAAAGTCAGACATGAACGAGTATCCTGCTAGAAATGTATGTGAGAGTTCAGCTAGTTAAGGCAAACCATACCGCTTTTCTAAATATATTCAAGCAATATCAGGTCTATCCTGTTGTACGAAATTAAAGGGTTTTAAGCCCAAATTCATGCACATTATCTAAAGCTTTATGTGTAAATTTTGATATTCCATGCACTATAGGGACTTATGCATGCATAAAAAACCACCTAAAGCCATGCATAATGCTATATCCGAATAACTTAATATAACTAAAAAGAATACCGACCGGATAACGAATCTTATTGTTCGCTAATAACAAAGTAAGTGAATTTTAGTGAACTTTAGCGTCATTATTGTGCTTTTTTGTCATTTTAAATGAGCTAGAGCTTAAGGTGAAATGGCTAGTATGAATAATGGGGATGGATAAAAATCATAGACACAAAAAAAGCACCCGAAGGTGCTTTTCTCGACAAGCAAAGATTACTTCTTGCTGCTAAGCGCACCGAAGCGCTTATTGAAGCGATCAACACGACCACCTGTATCAAGGATCTTTTGCTTACCAGTGTAGAAAGGGTGACACTCTGAACATACGTCTAGGTGAATGTCTTTACACAGGGTAGAGCTTGTCTGGAATTTGTTGCCACAAGAGCACGTTGCGTTGATTGCTTCGTACTTAGGGTGGATACCTTCTTTCATGGGGGTTACCTCTAAATAGGCCGTATCGCTCTCCAAACCCGAAGTTTGGCACCATACGCGTTAGTTTCAATGTGCCAAAGCATGGATATAACCCGCTCAGCACCCTTAAGGCCGCGTATTTTATTTGACTCCTGATTAATGTTCAAGCTTTAATTGCGGCTATTCACTGCGCCATGAATTTAGTACATTAGCGCTATATTCTAGTTCTTGGGGCCTGATTTTTGTTGCCATCATCTCGCGATTCCAACAGCCACAGTAGCAACGCGACCCCGTGCTACGTTGAAGTAGCACTTAAGGTGCCCTTACACCGTAGCTTCGACTATTTATTACCCACCGAGTTGTGCTCTCGTGCCGTGACTGTAGGGGTGAGGGTCAGTGTTCCTTTTGGTTCGCGTGTCCTGACCGGTATGGTATTAAAGGTAAAAGCCAGCACAGAGATGCCGGAAGATAAAGTCAAAGCCGTTAAAGCCGTGCTCGATAGCACAGCCATTATTGATGACAGTCACCTACAATTATTGCAATTTACTGCTCGCTATTATCATTATCCATTAGGTGAAACCGTCTTTACCGCTTTGCCAAAAGCGCTGCGTGAAGGCGCCGATATTGATAAAACCAGCATTAATTACCTGCAACTCACCGAGCAAGGGCAACAGCAGCCGACACTGCGGGCGAAAAAGCAACAAGCCTTGCTTAAGCAGCTGGCTGAATCAGGGAAATCGCCCACCACGGAAATTAAAGCTCTGGGCTACTCCAAAGCCACCATTGATGCCCTCATTAATAAAAAACTAATAACCCAAGCAGTTGAATTTGATAGTCAATGGCGCGAGCAGCCATTGCAGGTGGCCAACAAACCAAGGTTAAACAGCGAGCAAGCCATCGCCTGCACTGCCATTAACCAATCCCCTGGCTTTGCCGCTTTTTTACTTGAGGGGGTCACAGGCAGCGGCAAAACCGAGGTGTATCTGCAGTGCTTAGAGGAGGTCTTGCAACAAGGCAAACAAGCCTTAGTCTTGGTCCCTGAAATAGGCCTAACACCACAGACGGTAAACCGCTTTCGCCGCCGCTTCCCCAATACGCCAATAATGCTCTGGCACTCAGCGTTGACAGATAATGAGCGTTTGCAAACCTGGCGGTTCTGCCAAAAAGGTAGCTGTGCCATAGTGATCGGCACACGTTCGGCGATTTTTATGCCGTTTTTACGCTTAGGCATGATTATTGTTGATGAGGAGCATGACGCCTCATTCAAACAGCAAGACACCCTACGCTATCACGCCCGTGATTTGGCCGCTTACCGTGCGCAACAGCAAAACATTCCCTTAGTTCTAGGCAGCGCAACCCCTGCCCTGGAAACACTCAACCGTGCATTGTCCGATAAGTACCAATTGCTCAGTCTCACTCAACGGGCACAAACCAGCAGTGACAATCAATTTGAACTCATAGACATTAAAGGTCAGCACCTTGAGGCTGGACTCAGCCATAGCGCCCTTGCCTATATCAAGCGTGAGCTGGCGAGACAAAAGCAAGTGATGGTGTTTTTGAACCGTCGCGGCTTTTCCCCTTCGCTCATTTGCCATGAGTGCGGCTGGCTCAGCGACTGCTCGCGTTGTAGCACCAGCGCGACCTACCACAAGGCCATGCGTCGTTTGGTGTGCCATCATTGTGGCGAGCAAAGTGCACCGCCCATGCAATGCCCGGATTGTGGTAGCACACAAATAAACCCGGTGGGGCTGGGCACCGAGCAATTGCAAGAAGCACTAAGCGAGCAATTTCCCAACACACCCATCAGCCGTATCGACCGAGATTCAACACGACGTAAAGGCAGTTTGGAGGAAGAACTGGCTGCCATCAATCGCGGCGGCGCACGCTTATTGGTGGGCACACAAATGCTAGCCAAAGGCCACCACTTTGCCGATGTCAGCCTAGTCATTATTCTTGATGTCGACGCCGGGTTATACTCATGTGATTTCCGTGCCACCGAACACTTAGCACAACTAGTGACTCAAGTAGCAGGACGCGCAGGGCGCAGTGGCGAACCAGGCACCGTGTTACTGCAAACTCACTTCCCAGAGCACCCACTATTGCAAGATTTAGTCAACAATGGTTACCAACACTTTGCCCGTTATGCTTTGCAAGAGCGCCATGAAACAGAAATGCCACCGTTTTCGCACTTAGCCCTGCTAAGGGCGGAAGCGCATGATTTATCGCTACTGTTGCGCTTTTTATCGGATTTAGTTCCCGCAGCCCCCGTGCCTAAGATACAATTGCTGGGTCCGATTCCCGCACCGCTCGAACGAGTCGCTGGCAAATACCGTTATCAATTGCATATTCAAGGGCAAGATAGAGGCGCGCTACACGGCTTTTTGGCGCAACTAATGAACTACCTCGGTAGTAATAAGCTGGCACAAAAAGTACGCTGGAATTTGGACGTTGATCCCATAGACATGATGTAAAGAGAACACAAAAACAATTATGGCGCAGCACGACTATATAAATCGCAAACGACCTCAGCGTGGTAAGAACAAAAAAGCCCCAGCAAAAAAGCCTCTGCCGCTTGTGCTTATTGCTTTGGCCATTTTGTTACTCGCCGGCTTCGCTTACGGCCTCTGGTATATAAAAACCAATGCTGATCCTGAGGCTGTTGAGCAAGTTAAGCAGAAACCAAGCGCCTCCAAGCCAGAAATTAAAAAGCCGCAAACGCCCGAATTTATCAATGAAATAAAGCAAGCCGAGATAGAGGTTGAGGTCAAAGAAATTGAGCAAAAAGGCCCTTATCAAATGCAATGCGGGTCATTTAGAACCTATGCACAGGCGGAAACGCTCAAGGCCAAAATAGCCTTTGTCGGGCTAGTATCAGAAATCAGGCGCACTGAAGGCAGCAATGGCGTCTGGTTTAGAGTACGGTTAGGCCCCTATCCGACCAAGCGCGGCGCAGAGAGCGATAAGAACAAGCTTAAGCGTCAGGCAAAAATCATGGGCTGTGGCATCTGGTTGTGGAATTAGGCAAAGCGAAAGCCGTTATCGCCATGTAAATAACCAAGCAGGCACAGCAAATCACATAAAGGGATTGCAAGTTTACCTTGAAATCCCTTTTTCATGCCCATATTTCCTCGCTATTAGACAGTTACAAACACCCAGACTGGGTATAAGGACACACATGACCACAATCGTTTCTGTACGCCGTGAAGGCAAGGTTGTTATTGGCGGCGATGGCCAAGTTTCGCTCGGCAACACGGTAATGAAGGGCAACGCGCGTAAAGTGCGTCGTCTTTTCAACGGTAAAGTGATCGCCGGGTTTGCAGGCGGTACAGCCGATGCGTTTACCCTTTTTGAGCGTTTTGAAAGTAAATTAGAGATGCACCAAGGGCATTTAACCAAAGCCGCTGTAGAGATGGCCAAAGATTGGCGCAGTGACAGAGCCTTAAGGCGACTCGAAGCCATTCTTGCTGTTGCTGATGAAACCACCTCACTGATTATTACTGGTAATGGCGATGTGGTACAGCCTGAACATGACCTAATTGCGATTGGTAGCGGCGGCAACTTTGCCCAATCAGCCGCAATTGCATTACTAGAAAACACCGAGCTTGGTGCGCGTGAAATCGTTGAACGCAGCTTAAAAATCGCTGGCGATATCTGCGTATTTACCAACAACCACCAAACTATCGAAGAATTGTAAAAGGAGCTGCCATGTCAGCTATGACTCCCAGAGAAATCGTTCACGAGCTTGATCAACACATTATTGGTCAGAGCAATGCTAAAAAAGCGGTGGCTATCGCCCTGCGTAACCGTTGGCGCCGTATGCAGCTTGACGAGAGCCTGCGCCCGGAAGTAACACCGAAAAATATCCTTATGATCGGCCCAACCGGTGTGGGTAAAACTGAAATAGCACGCCGATTAGCCAAACTTGCTAATGCTCCTTTTTTGAAAGTAGAAGCGACTAAGTTCACTGAAGTTGGCTATGTTGGCAAAGAAGTAGAGACTATTATCCGCGATCTTGTCGATATCGCCATTAAGATGGTTCGTGAGCAGCAGGCGAAAAAACACCACTTCCGTGCTGAGGAAGCTGCAGAAGAACGTATTTTAAACGCATTACTGCCACCAGCTAAAGACACCTGGGGCGAGTCACAACCGAGTGAAAATAACAGTACCCGCCAAAGTTTCCGTAAGAAATTACGTGAAGGTCAGCTCGATGATAAAGAAATTGAAATCGATGTTGCTGAGCAAGCGCCTAATGTTGAAATCATGTCACCGCCCGGCATGGAAGAAATGACCAACCAGCTACAGAGCATGTTCCAAAACATGTCCGGCGGCAAAACCAAAAAGCGCAAGTTGAAGATTAAAGAAGCCTTTAAGCTACTTGTTGAGGAAGAAGCCGCCAAACTGGTTAACCCTGAAGATGTTAAAGAGCTCGCTATTGAAGCCGTTGAGCAACACGGTATTGTGTTCTTGGATGAAGTAGACAAAATTTGTAAGCGCGGTGAAGCAAATGGCCCAGATGTAAGCCGTGAAGGGGTACAACGTGACCTGCTGCCGCTTATCGAAGGTTCAAGTGTGAGCACCAAGCACGGTATGGTGAAAACTGATCATATTCTATTTATTGCTTCTGGTGCATTCCAAATGGCTAAACCCTCAGATTTAATCCCTGAACTACAAGGTCGTTTACCGATCCGAGTTGAGTTGGACGCCCTCAGCGCCGATGACTTTAAGCGTATTTTGACTGAGCCGCATGCTTCGTTAACAGAGCAACAAATCGCGCTTATGAATACCGAAGAAGTCACCATCGAGTTCACCGATGATGCCATTGACAGCATTGCTCAAGCAGCATGGCAAGTGAATGAAAAAACAGAAAATATTGGTGCTCGTCGACTACACACAGTCATGGAGCGATTGATGGAAGAAATATCCTTCGATGCTTCCGATAAGGCAGGCTCACGTCTTACCATTGACGGCGAGTACGTCAATCAGCACTTGGGTAACTTGGTGCAAGACGAAGACCTAAGCCGCTTTATTTTATAACGGCATGGGCTTGGGCAACTCCACCCAAGCCCTTTTTACTGAGGCTGGTTTATGTTGATAACAACCTTACACTATCATCAGCGTTCAAAAACCTTAGACATTCACTTTGACAATGGCGATAGCGCCGAGCTCAGTGCTGAATTCCTGCGTGTACACTCCCCTTCTGCCGAAGTACAAGGCCACCATCAAAGCGAGCCAAACCTCGTTACCAACAAACGGGATGTTGGTATCAACAAAATCGAACCTGTTGGCCACTATGCCGTGCGCTTAATTTTTGATGATGGCCATCTCAGTGGCTTATACAGCTTTCGCTACTTAGCCGAGCTGACCAGCAACAAAGATAATCTCTGGCAGAGTTATTTGGCGCGACTTAAAGCTGCGAATGCCCAGCGTGATGCAAGTATTGCGATTAAGGTGACGCCTTAAGCTAAGTGCATTGCCATCATCACCTAGGGTGGGTGAGTAAAGAAAAGGGGGCTCTCGCCCCCTTTTATTATGTTACTGTCTTCGGCTTTTTCTAAACCTTGTATTTAGCCACGGCATCGTGCAACACCCGAGCCTGCTCTGCTACTTCCTCACTGGTATGGGCATTATTACTTGCATGGCCGCTGGCTTGCTCAGCAATATCACGAATACGCACCACGTTTTGATTCACTTCAGAGGCAACCTGTGATTGCTGTTCAATGGCCACCGCGATTTGCGTACTCATTTCCATTATGGTTTCAATTTCTTGGGTAATCGAGCTCAGTAGGTCGCCGGCACGAGAAGCTTGCTCTGCACTCTCACCTCCTTGGTCGCGACACTGTTGCATAATACTCACAACTTGTTGGGTCCGCTGTTGCAGGCCGGAAATAATATTTTCTATCTCTTGTGTGGAATCTTGTGTACGTTGCGCCAATGAACGTACTTCATCCGCAACCACCGCAAAGCCACGGCCTTGCTCACCTGCCCGTGCAGCTTCTATGGCAGCGTTCAACGCTAGGAGGTTGGTTTGCTCAGCGATACCGCGAATAACATCCAGTACTGAACCAATGGTGTCAGCATCTTTTTCTAAATCACCAACCACCCCAGAGGCATTGCCAAGCGAGTCTGAGAGCTGGGCAATACGAGATACGGTGGCATCCACTTCCTGACGCCCTTGAGAAGCACTTTCATTAGTTGTTTGCGCTCGTTTTGCAGCTTCCTCTGTGTTGCCAGAGATATCATGAATGGTTGCCTGCATCTCGGTGGCCGCTGTGGCCACCATATCAGCTTCTTGCAACTGCTCTTGTACGCCAGTGCTGGTTGATGCGGTGGTGCTAGCTAAGTCTTCTGTTGCGGCGTTCAATGTCGCTAGGGCGTTATTCACATCAAAAATCAGCCCTCTAAAACCGGCGGTGAGGTTATTGATATTACTGGTCAGCATAGCAATTTCGTCATTGCCATGGGTGTCAATTTGAATACTTAAATCATTGGTCTCACGAATACGGGTAATAGCACTGACCGCTCTATCAATTGGCTGAATAATAGCGCGACTGGTCATTGTCAGCAGCGCCGCCACCAAGATTGCAGCAATCACTAAAATTGTCAGAGCGGTGATCTGAGTCACTCGCATCTCTTGCTCTATCATCTCTTTCGTGGCGCCCAGCACTTGGCGAGCATACTTGTCACTTTGCTCAACAGACTGGCGTAATTGCCCCAGCGCGCCAGACTCTAAATCAACGCCCAAGCGTTGTTGCGCATCAACCAAGCTTTTAAATTTACTGCGATAGTCATCAAGGAGGGTGATTAACTTGGTGCGATAAGGCGCATCAAACCCCGCGCTCTGCACTTTGTTTTTCAGTGTGCTGAAATGGGTGTCAAACTTCCCTAGATACTTCACATCAAGGCGCAACATAAAATCTTTCTCAGCCCGGCGAAGTTGTAACATCAGCGCCAGCATTTCAAAGTTTTGTCGCTCTTTAAGAAGAGTTTCGACTTCATGTACGGCGCTGCGTAGAGCGCCGTAAAGTGCATCTTTCGGGTGCAAACCGATTTCGCGCTGTAAAGCCTCGACGTTGTTAAAGTCATCACGATACTGCTGCGCCTGTGAAGCGAAATTATCAATAAGCTGAGTATCACCATCGAGGGTCACAAACTGCTTGCGCAGCTTCGCTACCCGCGCTTCAAGCGCTTGATATTCACTGGCGAACTCATCCAATGATTGTTCTTGCTTGTAAAATAGAAAGTTTTTCTCATGCTTACGTAAGGTAAGCTCATGAACATTGAGCTCTTCAGCATTTTCCAGTGTGGAGTTAAGTAACCCCATTATGCGGGATTCATAGATAATTACAGCGAATAACACCAGCAAAGCTGTTGCTACGACTGCGCCATTTAACTGTAAACGACGTTTAATCGTGAGCTTTTTCATAAAGTTCATGGTTTTGACCTTCTAAGTAACTGCAGCGCCATTATCTTCAAATTTTAGCCGCCATATATGATATGTCGCAAAAAATTTGTCGATTTTTCTTAAAATCAAGGCAGTTATATCTTAATCAAGCGACCAGAACCAACAAAAATTACAACACGTTGTGCCACAACTGCTCATTTAAGCCTTTACGCTGATGCCACCGCCCCTGTACTAACCAATCGACCAAAGGCGCAGGATCTTGAGGATAGTTAATCCGAGAGTGGGTCGCAATATTGACCCAGTCTTCGAGCGCATCTTGGTCAAGATAGTGCATCACTTGCGCCCGCTGCATTTGCTGCAACGTCAACGCATTTGAGTATTGCTCGAATTGACCGTTCAGGGGTTTAAGCAAAAGCTTCTTACCCAATGTAAGCGCTTCACTGGCAAGTTCAAAACCGGCATTGGCTATAACTCCGCTCGCACTTGCCAAATCACGCAGGAAGTTTGCCCGAGACGGGCGGCGCAAATGAATATGAGCAAGTGACTGGTCTTGCGCGTGTGGGTGATAACAGTAAAACTCTTTGCCAGGGAAGTCTTTGAGATAATGTATGACCTCCTCCAGTTCCTCAAAAGGCAGGTACACCAATACCTTGTTATCAACATACTCACTATCAACCGCAGTGCCATGCTCAATAAACGGGGGAATAATAGAATCGTCAAAAGGCTGCCAATGCACTCCGAGATAAACATCCGCTGGAGCGAAGTTGCGGATCATTGCTTTGGTAAAGAGGTTATCGCCAGTCACTGGTACGTGAGGTGATAAAAATGCAGCTTGATGGCTCATGCCAATAACAGGAATTTTTTGCCGACGCCCAGCCCACGCGGTAACAGGCTCAAAGTCATTAAAGATTAAATCATAATGGCGTAAGTTGAGTTCACGAATATCACTGATAAATTCTCGTATTTTCGCTTGTTTAACCGTTTTAAAACCATTGACTCGCCCCCGCTCGGTGACAAAGGTAAGCCCTGTTCGCGTCTGAAAGTCGGCAAACTCCTGCATATCAAAATAGTCAGCTTTGCTGCGCCCAGAAAATAAGTAATCCACTTCAATACCTGCCTTGGCAAATGCCTTGGCCATGACCCGAGCGCGTGTGGTGTGGCCATTCCCTGTGCCCTGAACGCCATAAAGAATTCTCATAAAGTCCCTGTAATAATAAGTGCTAACAGTGCACAGCCGTAACCCATCAACGAGCCGATGACGACATCAAGGGGATAATGCACCCCGAGCAACACCCGCGATAACGCTACCAAGCTTGCCCACGCATAAAGAAATATAGCTAGTGGTGGATAAAAGTGGCTGACTACAGTCGCAAAGACCCACGCCGCTGCGCTGTGCCCTGAAGGCAAGCTAAATTTGTCGCTTGGGCGAATATGCGCATGGCTTATCACGCCATCACAGGGCCTTACACGCTGAAACAGGTTTTTCGTAGCGTAGTACCCTGGTCTCTCTATTAGGTAAGCCACCAGCAGTACCATCACTAACGTCTGTTGCTGCGCGGTACTAAATGCCACTAAATACAGTGCAAAGGCCCCATATAAAATGCCGTCTCCTGAACGTGAAGTCATGCGAATGCAGTGATGTAACCAGCGTCGGTAACGCGGGCGAAATATCACCTTAAACAGTGCCCTGTCTATGCGATCTATGTGCGATAAGATCATTCGCTTTCACCTAACTAGCTGACTTACTTTGACTATAGTGAGCGAAAATAACAATTACATGACGTTTTTTAGACACTAATATGTCGTCTCACGATGACCTTGCGCTTCGCTTGCTAAGCCCCATAACCTAGGTATACTTGATGCAAAAGTGCCCGTAGGAGAGCCCAATGGAATACAGTACTTCTGAACTTTGCGACCATTTTGCCGATGTAGTTGATGTGCTTGAACCCATGTTTATTAATTTTGGTGGTCAAAGTGCATTTTGCGGCCGTATAAGAACGGTGAAATGTTTTGAGAGTAGCCAACTGCTGCGTGAGGTACTGCAACAAGATGGTACTGACTGTGTGCTGCTTGTTGATGGTGGCGGTTCTACTCGCCGCGCGCTGGTAGACATCGAGCTTGCAGAACTGGCCGTCGAGAATAATTGGGAAGGGATCATCGTATATGGTGCGGTACGCCATGTTGATGAGCTTGAAGAACTGGAGCTAGGCATCCAAGCGATTGCCTCAATTCCTGTGGGCGCAGACAACCTCGCTCCGGGTGAAGAAGGAATTCCAGTTAACTTTGCCGGGGTCTCTTTCTACGAAGATGATTATATTTATGCCGATAGTACCGGCATTATATTGTCCGCCGAGGAGCTAGAGCTAGAGTACATCGAAGACGAAGAACTTGATGTATTAGAGGATTAATCCACTATATGAACCATGCAGTCACTATTTATGATGAGCAGAGCTTACAAGGCATAGTGGCTGCTCGCTCCGGCGAACAGCGTGTGTGGCAGGCGATGGCCTTGATCGATACACGTTTGGAGTTCAGTCAAGCCCTCAAAGATGCTTATGCCTTTGGCATACGTTACGTTATTCTTGGTATTCCAGAAGATATAGGCCCTCGGGCAAACTTAGGTAAAGGCGGTGCTCAACAAGGTTTTCGCGCTTTTTTATCAAAGTTTTTAAACCTTCCTGTCAATGAATTTACCCCCGTACAAGACACACTCCTGCTAGGAGAAATAGACTGCCAAGCGCTGCAGCTGCAAAGCCAAGCTTTGGACAATCTTAATCCAGACGACACGGTGCGCCTACGGGCTTTGTGTGAGAATATAGATCAGTTAGTCGAGCCTGTAGTAGCAGCTATTCTAGCGGCCGGACTAACCCCGATAGTGATAGGTGGCGGTCACAATAATTGTTACCCGTTGCTGAGCGCAAGCAGCAAGCATTTCGGCTGCGCCATCAATGCGCTCAATCTAGACCCGCACGGTGATTTTCGTGCACTTGAGGGACGCCACAGTGGCAATGGTTTTCACTACGCGGCACGCCGGGGATATTTACAGGGCTACCATGTCATTGCTCTGGATGAACAGAAAAATAACCAAGATATATTAGCCGCACTGCATGAACATCACGCCAGCTATACCAGTTATCATGCTCTTAAAGTAGCCACGACCACATCAATAGCAGAGTCGGTGAATAGCGCCCTACACAGCTTTACTCTTAATAGCCCACTGGCCATAGAGTTGGATGTCGATGCCATTACCTGCGCGCCAGCCAGTGCGTTTAATCACCGAGGTGTAAGCCTTAGCGAAGCTGAGCAATATGTCTTTTGCGCTGCACGCACTTCGGCGCTGGCGTACATTCATTTGTGCGAAGCGGCTCCAGAGCAAGACCCCAATGGTTATGACGCTGGTGCAAATGCCGCTGGGCAAATTCTCACTGCCTTAGTTATTGCTTTTTTACGTGCAAGATACCAACGCTAGCTGAAAGATTGCTGGTGACGCCACTGTCGCCCCCACCCTAATAATCCTTCTAATGGTAAAGGCTGGGTAAAAATGAACCCTTGCGCGCCTTGCACATTGAACTCTTTGATATAGCTAAGCTGGGCTTCGGTTTCAATACCTTGGCAAATCACTTGCGCCTTTAGGTGGCGATGCATGTCAATAAGGCCATTGAGTAGCGCTTTGTTGGCGCTGGTGTAATCAACATCTTCGGTCAATGCGGGATCTACTTTGACGTAACTTAGCTTAAGCTTCGGCAATTTCGCTAAAAATAGCGGCGTTTCGCCAAGGCCATCCAAACAAACGTGAACCCCCACCTGGTGTAACCGAGTTAACAATGATAAAGCGCGATTATCCAGCGACATAAGCACTGGCAGAGGACATTCAACAATTAAATCGCCATGAGCAAGATTATGCTCTCGTACCATACGCTCAGCAAAATCAACAAACTCATCGTGCAAGACTTCTTCACCATACAAGTTAATGCTTATCGGGGTCGGCTGCCCGTCCATTTTTAATGCCAAGGCCATTTCCGCTGCCCGTTCAAGCACATGAAATGCCAGCTTATAACCACGTCCTACAGCTCGCAGATCAGCAATAAATTCTTCGGCTTTTAATAACCCTTTTTCTGGGTGCTGCCATCGTAGTAATAATTCTACATACAAGAGCTCTTGTTTGGGCAATCCAATTACAGGCTGAAAATAAAGTACAAAGTCTTGCTCAAAATCGACCTTTTCTAACTCTTTCAGTTGTACTTCGTGGGCTTGCACCTGCTGCTCTAGCTCAGCGCTGTAATGACTAATGCGTTGCTCGGGATAAAAGTCACGCGTTTTAAACGCGCACTGCAACATGTCATCAAGGCTTGATGCTGAACTCGCCCCTTGTACGATAGCGATATGTGGTTTTAGCTCGACGATACCTTGCTGAGAATTGAACGGCCGCTGAGCGGCATCGGCTAGCTGCTGAGCAACTTGCTCATGTACGTGTCGCTCTTGGTCAAAGACCACCACGGTGCCGTAACACAGCGGAGCAACTTGGAAAAGTTGCGCGCTCTGTTGCACTTGTCGTCGCGGCACATTGAGATTTAACACTTGCGGGTGGTCGATGACTTGATTCATCCGCGTTAACGCTTGCATCAATAATAGCTCAGCGAATTCTTGCCCGAGCTGACGGTTAAGAGGCTCATAGCCTTCTATTTGCACTAAGATCAAGGCGATATCAGCACGATTATTGGCGCTCCAATCTTGATATTGCGCTAACGCTTGCGGCCAAGAAATAATAGGGAGAGAGTGGTTATCAAGTGTATTAGCTTGTTGGTTGGATGCAACTTCCGGCTCACTAAAGCTCAGCTCCATATAAGCGCTAAGCTGCAACAACAAAGGGACGATGCATAACCAAGCGCTGTGCAGCTCAAAAGAGAGGTGCGTTGCTATCAGCAAGCTCTGCAATAGCACTAACCCACCCTTGCCAAGCAGTAATCGTTTATTTTGATGCCGGTATACAAGCCAACAACGAACGCCATAAGCGCCTAACAAAATGACGCTGGCGACTTGCCAATAGCCACTGATATAGGCCAGCCCAGCGATTGAGTAGAACATCGCACTTAAGCCATCACGGCGCTCGCTGACAAGAACAACGCTGACGATTAGCGCCATCATAAACAGTCCGCTAATAAAGGCGCTCAAATGAATGCTGGTGATCATGATTATTATCGTTATTGTTGACGCGGCTGACGCTTGTTAATAAGCCAAGTATAGCCGCTTATAATTTAGCCGCCCATGATCAGAAAGTTTTGCTTAACACTCCCTGAATCCACAGTTGTTTCAAGGGCTTGGTTCCAAATTCGTAACTTAATTGTGCGGGGTGTTCAATGTCCCACAACGCCACATCGGCACGCATCCCTGGTGCAAGCGTACCTCTATCTGCAAGCCCTAACGCTCGTGCCGCATGACATGTCACACCTTGTAATGCTTGCGCTGGTGTTAGTCGAAACAAAGTACAGGCCATATTCATCATTAGCTGCAATGAGCACAACGGGGATGTGCCGGGATTAAAATCAGTGGCAATCGCGATAGGCACATTATAACGGTGCAACAACTCTATCGGTGGATACTGACTCTCTCTAAGGTAATAGAACGCCCCCGGAAGCAACACCGCAACCATACCGCTTTGTGCCATTGCCTTAACCCCTTGTTCGTCAAGGTATTCAAGATGGTCACTCGATAACGCCTGATATTTCGCAGCCAAGGCAGTACCGCCCATATTAGAGAGCTGCTCGGCATGGAGCTTAAGTTTGAAGCCTAAATCCTGCGCCGCCTTAAGCACCCGCTCCGTTTGCGCATGAGAAAAACCAACATGCTCACAAAAAACATCTACCGCACTGGCCAGTTTCTTGGCCGCCACTTCAGGAAGCATCTGCTCACATACCAGGTCGATATAACCATCACTGTCACCTTGATACTCTTTTGGTAATGCATGGGCACCTAAAAATGTACTCTGAATTGATACTGGATGATGGCTATCAAGTAACTTGGCGACCTCCAGCAGTTTTAGCTCAGCAGCTAGGTTTAAACCATACCCTGATTTTGTCTCTACTGTGGTCACCCCTTCAGCGTAGAGCGCATCAAGGCGCTGTTTGGCGCTAACGTACAACTGTTCCGGCTCTGCCGCGCGGGTTGCGCTCACGGTGGTCGCAATCCCTCCCCCTTGCTCAGCAATAGCTTGGTAACTTTCTCCTTGCAAACGGCGCTCAAATTCTCGTGCACGATTACCGGCAAACACCAAGTGAGTATGGCAATCAATGAGCCCTGGAGTCACCCACGCCCCTTTTGCCGAGGTCACAGGAATACTTAATAAATCCAGTTCTGGGAGCTCACTCATCGGCCCAAGCCATTGAATAACCCCCTCACCCATGACCACGGCTCCTTGCTCGATAACACCATAAAGGTCATCACCTTGAGGCTCCATAGTGGCGATATTTACATCTACTATAATGTGATCCGCGTGCATTAGACGTGCTCCTAATGAGTAATTTGCTAAGCTTGTATATACAAGATATTTATGCCATGTTTACATAATAACCAAGGCAGTGCAAAGTGCCGCGATGGTATTGATTAGGAGCCCCCATGTCGTCAGCTAAGTATCATCAAATTAAAGATCATATTTTAACCCAGATCCGCAGCGGACAATGGCAAGAGTTCCAACGTGTGCCATCAGAAAACCAGCTTGCGCAGCAGTTTGCAGTCAGCCGCATGACCGCACGCCGTGCTCTAAGTGAGCTTACCGATGCCGGCATACTCACTCGCACCCAAGGTTTAGGGAGCTTCGTTGCCAGTTTTAAATCACAGTCATCACTGCTGGAGATCCGTAACATCGCCGATGAGGTGCGTGAACGTAACCACAGTTACAGTTGTGCGCCGGTAACCCTAGAGTCCATTGATGCCGTTGCCCCCATCGCTATTGCGCTAGGCGTGGAGCCCGGCGAGCAGGTGTATCACTCAGTATTAGTGCACTTTGAAAACGATGCGCCCCTGCAAGTAGAAGAACGCTTTGTTAACCCGGAGCTGGCACCTAACTACCTGCAACAGGATTTTCATACCCTGACGCCACATGAGTATTTATCTCAAGTTGCCCCTCTGACCGAGGCCCGACATACGGTCGAGGCTATTACTCCAAACCAACAAATGTGTACGTGGTTAAACCTCTATAACGAAGAGCCTTGCTTACAAGTGATCCGTCGCACCTGGTCACAAAGAGGCATTGTTAGCTTCGCTAGGCTTGTATCTCCGGGCAGCAAATATCGCTTGGGTGGCCATTTAACATTCACTAAACGCAGTTAAAAAATTTTATAAAAACCAATTGTATATACAACCTATCAACAGGTGACATTATGACAACACACAGATTAGATAATAGCCGCGTTATTCGCGCCCCGCACGGTGATAAAATCGCCGCTAAAAGCTGGCAAACTGAAGCTGCTAAACGCATGCTAATGAATAACCTCGACCCTGAGGTTGCCGAGCACCCTGAAGCACTGGTTGTGTACGGCGGGATAGGCCGTGCAGCTCGTGACTGGCCTTGTTTTGATGAGATCATTCGCACCCTAGACCGCCTTGAAGATGACCAAACCTTATTGGTGCAATCAGGAAAGCCTGTTGGCGTTTTTACAACCCACAGCAATGCTCCCCGAGTGCTCATCGCGAATTCAAATTTGGTGCCTCATTGGGCTAATTGGGAGCACTTTAACGAGCTCGATAAACAAGGTCTGATGATGTACGGACAAATGACTGCCGGCTCATGGATTTATATTGGCTCTCAGGGCATAGTGCAAGGAACCTATGAGACCTTTGTGGCAATGGCCAAACAGCACTTTGAGGGTCAAGCAAAGGGTCGTTGGATCCTCACCGGCGGCCTAGGAGGCATGGGCGGAGCCCAGCCGTTAGCAGCAACCATGGCAGGCTTTAGTGCCTTAGTCGTTGAGTGTGACCCAAGCCGAATTGAATTTCGCCTAAAAACCCGCTACCTGGATAAACAAGCCAGTAGCTTAGACGAAGCCTTAGCAATGATTAACAGCGCCTGCGCTCAAGGTGAAGCAATCTCAGTGGGGTTATTAGGTAACGCCGCCGATGTTTACAGCGAGCTGGTTGAGCGTCAAGTTACACCCGATGTGGTCACCGACCAAACCTCCGCTCATGATCCATTAAATGGCTATTTGCCACAGGGATGGACTCTGGAGCAAGCTCATGAGCTGCGCCAGCAAGACCCAGAGCGGGTGGTACGCGAAGCGAAACAATCCATGGCGGTGCAGGTACGTGCCATGCTCGCCATGCAACACACAGGCGCCGCTGCCACAGATTATGGCAACAATATTCGCCAAATGGCACAAGATATGGGCGTCAATAACGCCTTCGATTTCCCTGGTTTTGTGCCTGCTTATATTCGCCCACTCTTTTGCCAAGGTATTGGTCCCTTCCGCTGGGTGGCTTTATCGGGCGACCCAGAAGACATTTATAAAACCGATGCCAAGGTGAAAGAACTTATTGCCGATGATCCGCATCTGCATAATTGGCTCGATATGGCCCGTGAGCGTATTCAATTCCAAGGCCTACCGGCTCGTATTTGTTGGGTAGGGCTCAAAGATCGCGCCCGCTTAGCGCAAGCCTTTAACACCATGGTTAAAAACGGTGAACTAAAAGCGCCGGTTGTCATTGGCCGCGATCACCTTGATTCTGGCTCAGTTGCAAGCCCTAACCGCGAAACAGAAGCGATGCGCGATGGCTCAGATGCGGTATCGGATTGGCCGTTATTAAACGCGTTACTGAACACCGCTGGCGGCGCCACTTGGGTGTCACTACACCATGGTGGTGGCGTAGGCATGGGCTTTAGCCAACATGCTGGGGTAGTCATTGTTGCCGATGGCAGCGATGAAGCACACGACAAACTGGGGAAAGTGCTGTGGAACGACCCCGCTACCGGAGTGATGCGCCATGCTGATGCCGGCTACGATATCGCCATAGACTGCGCTACCGAGCAAGGCTTAGATTTACCTATGGTCAATAAGGAGCAACGCCATGATTAATGTTCACTTGCACCCTGGTCAGCTCGATTTAGCCACTTTGCGCCAAGCGCAGCAACAACCTATCAATATCACCTTAGACGAGAGTGCTCTGAGCGCTATCGCCGCAAGCGCCGCCTGCGTGCAACAAGTGATTAAGGATAAGCGAACCGTTTATGGCATTAATACTGGCTTTGGCTTACTTGCGAACACCAAAATTGCTGAGCCGGAACTAGAACTGCTGCAGCGCTCTATTGTGCTCTCACATGCCGCCGGTATTGGTGAGTTGATGCAAGATAGTACAGTTCGCTTAATGATGTTGTTGAAAATAAACTCGTTATCACGTGGTTTTTCCGGCGTGCGACAATGCGTTATCGATCTCTTAATTGCCCAAGTTAATGCTGGTATTTACCCGTGCATTCCCATTAAGGGCTCAGTGGGCGCATCCGGAGACTTAGCGCCCTTAGCACATATGTGCCTACCGCTATTAGGCGAAGGAGAAGTGCGCTATCAAGGTGATATCTTGCCAGCAGCGCAAGCCTTCGCCAAAGCTAACCTGACCCCCATCACCCTTGCCGCGAAAGAAGGCTTGGCACTACTCAACGGCACCCAAGCGTCGACGGCATTAGCTTTAGAGGGGTTATTTCAGGGCGAGGATTTATGGGCACAAAGTGCGGTTATCGGCGCCATGAGCATTGAGGCGGCGATGGGCTCACGGGCACCTTTTGACGAGCGTATTCACCTCGCCCGAGGCCAACAAGGGCAAATCGACAGCGCCCAAGTTTTTCGGCAACTGCTAGATAAAGAATCAGCCATTAGCCGCGCCCATATCGACTGTGAAAAAGTGCAAGATCCTTACTGCTTACGCTGCCAGCCACAAGTACTAGGGGCCTGCTTAACGCAAATTCGCCAAGCCAGTGAAGTCATTCTAGTCGAGGCCAATGGTGTCACCGATAACCCACTGGTCTTTGCCGAGCAAGGTGAGATCATTTCCGGGGGCAACTTTCATGCTGAGCCCATCGCCATGGCGGCGGACAACCTTGCCTTAGCGATCAGCGAAATCAGCGCGCTGTCCGAGCGCCGCATCGCCCTACTTATAGATTCGAACTTATCTAAACTACCGCCATTTTTGGTGGAAAACGGCGGCGTAAATTCGGGGTTTATGATAGCCCAAGTCACCGCAGCAGCTTTGGCTTCGGAGAATAAATCCTTAGCTCACCCAGCATCGGTCGATAGCCTACCCACCTCGGCCAACCAAGAAGACCATGTGTCGATGGCCACCTTTGCTGCGCGACGACTGCAAGATATGGCGGAGAATTCTCGCGGTGTACTCGCAGTAGAGTATTTAGCCAGTGCGCAAGGGCTTGATTTTCGCGCTCCGCTAACAGCGGCCGCCAGTGTTGAGCAAGCCAAGGCCACTTTGCGAGAGCGCGTCGCTTACTATGACAAGGACCGGTATTTCGCCCCCGATATTGAGCGCGCTAATCAATTGCTCAAAGAGCGCGCACTATGTACTCTGATTGACGGGGTGTTGCCGTCGGCCTAAATGGGTTGCTGATAACTAAACCCTAATTGTTCGATGGCGCTCCCATCGATACGCCGTTTAATGGGCCTCTGATTGGTAAAGGTCGGAGGCTCATTGCCCAAACGCTGACAGTGATCACGGTAATATTGCTGTTTCGTAGGGTGCTGAGGATGAACCAAATTGTAAACGCTTTGCGTTTGCTCATAGTGCGACAGTAGCTGCAAAATGCCGTCAATCACATCGTCACGGTGCACCATGTTCACCACATCATCGCCATGTGATGATAGCGCTTTACCACTAACAAAACGCCCCGGTTCCCGCTTCGGGCCTATAAGACCTCCTAGACGCAGTGCCCGACCACCCTGTTGTAACACGCGCTGTTCGGCAGCAAACAAACGCTGCTGACGTTCACTGCTTAGCGTCAATTCACTGCTTTCTTTGTAGTCGCCACTCTGTTGAGGGTAGATACCCGAACTTGAGCACAATACGAATCCTCGGCCATGCAATGTTTGATAGAGCGCCAGCGCCGCCTCGAGGCTTTGTAGGTAGTTGCTATTGGGGTTTCGACTCCCCGGAGTCATTGCGCATAGCCAAAACGCATCGGTTAAATCGAGGTCATGCTCAAGTTCACCACGCTCGTTAATAACAAATTGACGTTCGTGACTTTGCTCACCACGACGACGGTGCGTTGCTTGTACCTGCCACCCTGACGATAAACAGCGCTGTGCCAGCGCTTCACCAAGCCAACCGGCTCCAATAATCACGATTTTTTTTGTCATATTTTCTCCCAAATTAACTCACCGCCATCTACACTTTGCACAGTACAACACCAAGGAATTCAACTTGCTATGTTTTTAGTTCGTTTAGTTTACGCTTCCCGTGTCAGTGATTCTCTCAGCACTGACGATGTGGCACAAATTTTAGAGCACTCGCGCAGCAACAACCGAAGTAACGATATATCAGGATTACTCTGTTTCAACCATGAATACTTTTTACAGTGTTTAGAAGGCTCAAGAGCCAGAGTGAATGCTTTGTACCAGCGCATACTAAGCGATACACGGCATCAAGATATACTGCTGCTGAGCTATGGTGAGATCACTGAACGTAATTTTGGCCGTTGGAGTATGGGTTATATCCCCGCTTCAAGCATTATTCGCGAAACCACCATGCGCTTTAGCGGCAAAAGTGAGTTTAATCCGTATGAAATGACCGGCGATAGTGCCCATGCTCTAATGGTTGAACTGGCACGCAATACCCCGACTTTGGAATAGTTCACGCTCAATTGCTGTAGATCAAAGCACCGCTGTGCAAGTTAAGTAAACTAGCCGCACTTCCACCTGTGTGAGAGAGCGTCGTGATAGCACAAGTACAATGGCACAATGAGCTAATAAACAAATACAACGTTTCTGGCCCGAGATATACCTCTTATCCTACGGCTTTACAATTAACCGATGGGGCCGATGGCAATACGCTAATAAACGCACTAAATCAGTGTCAGGGCGATGAATTATCGTTGTATATTCACATCCCCTTCTGCCACCAACTTTGCTATTACTGCGGCTGCAATAAAATTGTCACCCGCCACCAACATAAAGCGGATTTATACCTGGATTATCTAGGCCAGGAAATGGCGCTATTAAGTGAGCATAGCCGCCACTTAAAAGTTAAACAGCTGCACTTGGGCGGCGGCACGCCAACATTTTTAGATAGCGCACAAATGCACCGCTTAATGACTCTCATTAATGAGCACTTTAATATTGCCAGCGACAGTGAGCGCAGCATTGAAGTTGATCCCCGCGCTTTACCGCTAGAGCGCATTGATGAGCTTAAGGCGCTCGGTTTTAATCGTATTTCTTTTGGTGTTCAAGACTTCAATGATGAGGTACAAAACGCCGTTAATCGGCCACAGTGCGCACAGGATGTAGAACAACTGGTTCGTCGCGCGCAAGCGGTAGGCTTTACCTCGGTCAATGTTGATATGATCTACGGATTACCGAAACAATCAACGGCTTCCTTTGCGCGCTCCATTGCCAGACTGATTGATATTGGCCCGGATCGCGTCTCGGTATTTAATTATGCCCATCTGCCAGAGCGTTTTGCCGCGCAGCGCAAAATTAAAGACGCCGATTTGCCCAGTGCCCAAGCCAAGCTGACGATGTTTAAAGAAACCCTCTCCGCCATGCTCGCGGCTGGATACCAATTCATTGGTATGGACCACTTTGCCAAGCCGGAAGATGAACTGGCTGTCGCTCAGCGTCAAGGTCATCTGCACCGGAACTTTCAAGGATACACTCTCGGCGGTGACCTCCCCCTACTGGGTTTAGGCGTGTCCGCCATTTCGCAACTGGGCAATCACATCATTCAAAACCACAAAGAGTTGAAGCTGTATTACCAAGCGTTAGAACACCATACTCTGAGTGCCTGTAAAGCACTGACACTCAACGATGAAGACCATATTCGCGCGGCGGTAATAAAGCAGCTTATTTGCCACTTTGAGCTAGATATGGACGCATTCTCAAATCAATACGATATAAACTTTAAAGCCCACTTTGCCAACGAGTTGGCGCAGTTACAGGGGTTTATTAACGATGACATGCTTAGCGTTAGTGAGCAGCATATTCGCGTAACTGCAAAAGGCATTCTCTTCATTCGCATTATCTGTATGTGTTTTGATCAATACTTACAACAAAAACTCAACCAACAACGCTTTTCGCGAGTAATCTAGAAGTGATAAAAAAAGCCGCTGTACAGCGGCTTTTCTTACATAAACACATGCTTACTGTTGGGGTCAGCTGTAAATTCACTGAGAATCTTCTCTGCATCCGCAAGAATATCCGCTTCCAACTCTTTTTCTTTACGCCAACGCGCACTGTCTTGCTTGAAGATTTCCTTCTTCGAATATTTTTTACGCGCCTCGTGAGTAGGTAAGTCCTTGACCGCATCGTACATGGCATAGACACCCGGATAGTGCACCTGCAAATCGCGCTCTTGATCGAAGCTGTACTGACTCATAAGTACCCACACTCGTAAACACCCTTCCGAGTATTCACATTGACCTTCTTTCATCGCTTTCGCGAGCAGGTGGATACTATCACTCAATTTTGCATTACGGGCTAAGCGCTTTTCGGCGAGCTCCGCTCGTTTAGCTGCAATCGCCTGATTTTGCTCCTTCACTTGCCAAATCAAGCGCCCTGCGTAAAAAGCCAACCCGGCAATGATCAGCGCCCCAATTACGATGGCAATGATCCACATGGAATTCATTTTTTATCCTCTTCGTCTAGCCACTCATCCGCCAACGAGTCATTCATATAACTATCAAGCAGATCTTCGTCATCCGCAAAGTCTTCATCATCGATACCCAGTATCTCGCATAGTTGCTCATGACGTGCAACTTTGGCATTAAAATACTTGGCGTCTTTACCTGTTAGAACTTCGCCCTGATCGTGGCGCTCAATAAGCGCTAACAGGCGTTCATCCGCTTCAATCTGTGCCAACTCTTGTTGCGGGCTCAGTTCTGGCTCATGCGCTTGGCGCAGAGTCGCTTGTGGTTGAAGATTGCGCCGAGGTTTAGACTCTGGCTTGCTCTGTTTAGGTGCCTGTGGTGTTAAGCTCACAGGCTTTTTGCTGCCCACCCGCTTATCTGTTTTGCCGCTCTCACTGCTCTCGCTACCCTCAACTTTTAAAAGTTGTGAATTACGGTTACCGGGCTCGGCACCTTTTTTCTTTTTCTTGCTGCGCTGCTCTTTCATCGCTCGCAGCTCTCTGAGCTTATCTTTACTTAAACGCGCAGTGCCGTTGTTGATGACCTTGCGGGACTTTTTCTTTCTCGTCATAGTTAATCTCTATCGCGCGGCCGTGTTAAGAAGATCACATCAGCCGCAATAAATTCCACATTAAATCCAAACTGCTCGGCGATATAAGCAAAGGTATCTTTGCTATAAAAGGCAATGTGTGTTGGATCATTTTTATAGTGCCAGGTGGCAAAACGCTCAGCATTGATAACTAACTTGGTCATCAAAGCCAAAGTGCCCCCTGGGCGTAATAATTCGTACCATTGTCCAAGGACAATATTAGGTTCGGCCAAATGCTCTATTACTTCGGTGCTGCATATAAAGTCATAACGATCATTAAGCACACATTGATCAGGGTAGTAATAGAGATCATACAATGCCACTGTATGTTCTTGCTCTTGCAACATAGCAGCGAGTAAGGGCGCTGGCCCACAGCCAAAATCTAAGCCTTTACTTCGAGCAACTAAACGCTGCTGCAACGGATTAAAGACCCTGCTTAGGAAACGACGGTACCCTGGGTCATAAAGGTCATTCTCATGATGATCATAGATGGCCTTCTCTTGTGCTGCCGTTACGTATTGGCACGCCGCCACAAACACCAATGCACAACGCTGGCATTGCCAGTAGTCGCGTACTTTATCGCGGTAGTAGTGATTTGGGTTTGAGCTTTGACACAGCGGGCAGGTATTCGCTTTCATAGCGACTATTGTAACAGGACAAATAAAAAGGCGGTAGAGCTAACCTCTACCGCCTCGCAACTCGAGCGCCAAAATGAATTTGGACACTTCTCCCTTCGACTTGATTTTAAGTCTTATTTTATTATTTTTGTTATTACTTTCCGTATTGTTTTTATTATCTTCCGTGTGGTGTTTTATTTTTCTCGGTCTTCCTAACTCTTTGTTATTCTTCCTTGGTTGTGCATCTTTCGATGCTCCCCTAGCGCACAAACTTGCCGCGATTCCGTTACGAATTTCCCTGTTGTTATTGTTTGTTGCGACAGCAACTAATTTACTGATTCATAACTTAGTTACAACTGGTTTAACTATTTTTTGTAGTTTTGTTGCTGTACCAAAATAGGTAAGTTTTTTAATTTCATTAAGTTAAGGTTTATTTAGTGATTTAAAATGAGCAATAGATTACATTCACATATGGTCAATGTCTTACAAGCAGGTGGAGATATCGTCAACTTAATTAACATACACAAAAAAAGCAGCTAATGCTGCTTTCTTAGTCACTTTTCAAAACCTCATCCATTTGGACGAGGCTGAATTTTAGTGTAGACCACCTAGGTACTTTGATAAGACCTCGATATCTTCATCGGTCAATTTCTTAGCGATGTCACGCATCATGCCATTGTGGTCATTTGCACGTGCACCATCACGGAATTTCTCTAGCTGCGCCTTAAGGTATTCCGCATGCTGGAACGAGATTTTTGGGAATCCAGCTAAAGAAGTACCGTTACCACGAGGACCATGGCACGCAGCACAAGCTGGAATTCCACGTTCAGCGTCACCTGCTTTGTAAAGCATTTCGCCCTGCTCGACGACATCTTCAGGGGTTGTGCCCTCAGACATATTGAGCGAGGCAAAATAAGCAGACAAGTCTTTCATATCTTGATCGCTCAAAGGCATTGCCATGCCACCCATGACTGGATCCGCGCGACCTTCTTCGCCCCCAGAGGTCATGCCTAATTTAAATTCTTTAAGCTGCTTATATAGATACTCAGCGTGCTGACCTGCGATCTTAGGGTACATGGTGACAGGCGCGTTACCATCAGCGCCATGACACGCAGCACATGTCGCCGATTTGTCTTTACCTGCGCTGGCGTCGCCATCAAATGCTGCTGCGTTGTTTGCACTCAACACACCAACTAACATAGTTAAGGATAGTGCTAATTTCTTCATGGTAAATTCTCTGTTTCGGACCCTGTATTCGTTTACAATCTTTTCGATGCAATGGCTCTATTCTACACGATAAAAATTTCTCTGGCACGTTTTCTGCCCACATTAAGCTTATAAAATGCGGGGTTTTAAGGAAAATTTGTCTCAGCGCATAGTTTTGCCGAGCTTTCCTGACCCATTGCTTGCACCTTTAGCTTAGCCGCTTTCTGATATAAACTAGCGGTTAATCTAATTTTGGTGCCTCACTGAGGAGTTCATGTGGCCAAATCCCGCGTTGATTATACGCAAGCTAAGTTTATAACAAGTGCCCCGGATATCAGTAAATTACCGGAGGACACAGGTATTGAGATCGCGTTTGCAGGGCGCTCTAATGCCGGTAAATCCAGTTCACTAAATACGCTGACCGAACAAAAACTCGCTCGTACTAGTAAAACGCCTGGACGCACACAATTGATCAATACTTTTGCGTTGCAAGAGGATCAGCGGCTAATTGACTTACCTGGATATGGTTTTGCCAAAGTGCCAATGGAGATGAAACTAAAATGGCAACGCTCTTTAGGTGAGTATTTACAAAAGCGCGAGAGTCTAAAAGGCTTGGTAGTGTTGATGGACATACGTCATCCCCTAAAAGATCTCGACCGTCAACTTATCGAGTGGGCCAGCTCCAGCGACATTCCTGTGTTGGCGCTACTGACTAAGGCTGATAAGTTCAAGCAAGGCAAACGTAAGTCTGAGGTGCTAAAGGTGCGCCGCGAGCTTGCTGAGGTAGCAGACAACATCACTGTACACGCATTCTCGTCGCTTAAAGGTACCGGCTTGAATGAGTTAAGAAAGCAGCTAGATGAGTGGTTTTTAGGGCCTGTTGTCACTCAGCCGCCGAGTGAAAACGACTCTCCTGCCGAATAGATTATAAACTCCTCACCCTGGGGCTGAGCGAGCTGCTCGGCCCACGCATAATACACCGTACGCGCTAATTTCGCTTGCACCCCATAAGGCAGCTGCAGATAAGGCAGCTTCTGCCCTTGCGGATCGGCATGTATAAGCAGCGGATGCTGTGCGCCGAGCACAAATTCACGGCCAATATTATCGATACAAATAACCGCTGGATGCGCTGCGTTTTGCGCTGTAGCTAAACGCCAATCAACAATTAATAGCGGCGCATCGTCCACCCTGATAGCCATCTGTTCAACAGGGGTTTTTAGGTAGTACTGCCCTTGCTCACGCCACAACACCGAAGCAAACAACTTAACTAAACGAGCACGTTTAATTTCGGTGCCGTGATGGAACCAACGACCATCTGCAGTAATATGAATGTCGATGGTGCCGCATTGCTGCGGCGACCATTGATCTAAAGGCGCAATTTGCCCTTCAAGTTGCTGCGACAGAGCCGCTAGCGCTTGCTCATTACTGCTCATTTAAGGTCAGTACAAAAGCGACAGGAACGGCGCGAGTTATAGAGTCTAACCCGGCTAATGACTTCAACTTGTCGATCCCCGGTTGCAACGCAAAGTCAGCAGGACTTACTAACACTGGCATCATAGAACTAACCACCAGGTCACCGGCACGACTTGCCACCACGCTCACAGCTATTTGCTGAGCTTTAGTTTTACCGTGTAACGCGAGCTGTGCTTGAACAGTTCCTTGAGCCACGCCGGTATCTTTCGCTTGTGCGATTAACTCACTGACATTCGCAGTAACTTCCATCGCGGGAAACTCGACGGTGTTAAAAAGAAATTTCTGCATGCGCTCGTTGCGAATCGGGATCTGCGTCTCAACACTGTTGAGATCGATCGCTAGCTTAAACATGCCGCTCTCATCAACGCTGCCTGAAACGTCTTTGAAGAAGTGGTTCTCCGCAATAGCGTTATTCTTTACTGAGACAAAATTTATGCGGCTGTGATTATTATCTACCTGCCACGCAGCTAATGCACTGGTACTGCCAACAAGCAGCGCTCCACACATTAAAGAGCGAACAAAACTATTAAACATTACGCTTTCCTTCGATAAGAATGATTATCACCATGCTAGCAATAAACTATCTGTTGGTGAACTAACTACTCAGGGATACTTAAAAAAATGAGTAAGGGATCAGCCAGTGGAATGCTAGGAAAGAGAATAAAAAACATAACAGAGAAGGAGTAGAAAAAGCCGGCCTACCAAAACGGTAAGCCGGTATAGCAATCTGGGGAGAAGCTATCAATACGCTGTACCATCGCAAAGCGAGTGGCACATCATCAACAGGATGTCCTACAGGATGAGGACGCGCGGACTGTAGCAAATCAATATCGAGAAATAAACGCAAAGCGCGCGCAACAGCGCTTATTTAATCCTATATAAACCAAATAAAACTATTTCTTATACTCTTTTACAGGGTTTTAACTAAGTGCAGCTTGAGCACAAAAGTACTCAAGCTGCTTGATGCTAGTGTGCCTGCTGCCAATTATCTCCGCTATCCGCCTCGGCGATTAACGGCACATCTAAGCTAGCGGCTTTGGCCATAAGATTGCAGATTTCTTTGGTGTAGGCATCAACATGTTGCTCAGCAATTTCAAACACCAACTCATCGTGTACCTGCATCAATAGTTTGACCGTGCCTTGTGGTTGTTGTTGCACCCATTGGTGTACGGTGATCATCGCTTTTTTGATAATATCCGCAGCAGTTCCCTGCATCGGCGCATTAATTGCGGCCCGCTCTGCGGCCTTACGCCGTGCTCCATTGCGAGCATTGATCTCCGGTAAATGTAAACGGCGACCAAATAGCGTTTCAACATAGCCTTTATCAGCGGCTCCTTCGCGAGTGCGTTCCATATATTCTAAAACGCCAGGGAAGCGTTCAAAGTATTTATCCATATAATGCTGGGCCTCATGGCGCGGAATATCGAGTTGCCGCGAGAGGCCAAATGCCGACATACCATAAATCAAACCAAAGTTAACGGCTTTGGCTTTACGGCGCATATCACTGCTCACTTCCTCCAATGGCACAGAGAAAACCTCACTGGCAGTGGCACTGTGCACATCTAAGCCGTCAGCGAAGGCGCTGAGCAGACCCTTATCCTGTGAAAGATGGGCCATGATGCGCAGCTCTATCTGACTGTAATCGGCAGCGACAATTTTATAGCCAGAGGCGGCAACAAAGGCCTCACGGATGCGGCGACCTTCTTCTGAACGAATAGGAATATTCTGCAGGTTAGGATCGGTCGAGCTTAAACGTCCGGTGGCGGTCACCGCTTGATGATAAGAGGTGTGCACACGTTGAGTTTTCTCGTTCACCATCAGCGGTAACTTGTCGGTGTAAGTTGACTTCAGTTTAGCGAGCCCTCGGTGCTCAATAATGACTTTAGGCAGCGGATAATCATGCGCCAACTCTTGCAAGACTTCTTCTGCGGTTGAAGGAGCTCCCTTAGGAGTCTTTTTGATCACCGGCAGTTCTAGCTTCTCAAACAAAATCGCCTGTAGCTGTTTTGGCGAGCCTAGATTAAACTCCTCGCCAGCTATGTCGAAGGCTTCTTTTTCCAACTCCTGCAAACGCTCACCAAGGCGCTGCGAGTGCTTTGCTAGCATCGTTGAATCAATGGCAACGCCAGTGCGTTCAATATCAGAGAGCACATTAACCAAAGGCAGTTCTATATCGCTAAACACGGTTTTTAAACTGCTATCCGCCTCAACTTTTGGCCACAAATGCTGGTGCAAACGCAGGGTAATATCAGCATCTTCGGCAGCATAAGGAGCGGCCTTTTCTAACTCAATCTGATTGAAGGTCAGCTGCTTTTTACCCTTGCCGGCAATATCCTCAAAGCTAATGGTTTTATGGCCCAGGTATTTCAGCGCGAGGGAATCCATGTCATGGCGAGTACCAACGCTATTAAAGACATAAGACTCGAGCATGGTATCGAAGGCAATACCATTAAACTCGATACCAGCATTGGCTAACACACTTTTATCGTATTTAAGGTTTTGTCCTACTTTCGCCTTGTTAGCGTCGGCCAAAATCGGTCCAATTTTTGCCAATACAAGGTCAAGAGGCAGTTGCTCCGGTGCTCCAGGATAGTCATGGGTAAGCGGCAAATAAGCGGCTTCTCCAACCGTCACAGCAAAACTCATACCGACTAGCTGCGCTTCCATGTAGTTCACGCTTGTGGTTTCGGTATCAAAGGCAATGAGCTCAGCTTGATTAAGCTTATCCACCCAAGTATCCAGCTGCTGCTCGGTTAAAATCGTTTCGTAATGAGCATCGCGGGTTGGCACTTCTTGAGTATCGGTGGGGGCATCAAGATGGGTGTCGGTGTTGCTGCCTTTATCCAGCACTTCGGCCAACCAACGACGGAACTCACACTCACCATATAGCTCAATCAGGGCGTCGGTATCAGGTTGCTGCAGTTTTAACTGCTCCAAATCGCTGTCGAGTTCAACATCGAGCTTGATCGTTGCTAATTCATAGCTCAGTGGCAGATGCTCCAGGGCATTGCGCAGCTTGTCACCTATTTTGCCCTTTACTTCATCGGCATGGGCAATCACTTCATCGAGAGAGCCGTACTTGTCGAGCCACTTAACTGCGGTTTTAGGACCACACCCCTCTACACCTGGGATATTGTCGACTTTATCACCCATCAAGGCTAAATAATCGATGATACGATCGGGCCCCACGCCGAACTTTTCTTTTACACTATCGGGATCGGAAATACTGCCCGTCATGGTATTGATCAAGGTCACGTGTTCGTTGACCAACTGCGCCATATCTTTATCGCCTGTGGATATCAAAACGTGACGCTGCTGCTCACTGGCAATACGTGCATAGGTGCCAATCACATCATCCGCTTCCACACCTTCAATACTAATCAAAGGAAAACCCATGGCACGAATAATATTATGCAACGGCTCTATCTGAGTACGTAAGTCATCCGGCATCGGTGGGCGATTAGCCTTGTACTCAGTGTACATATCGTTGCGAAAGGTTTTCCCTTTGGCATCAAAAATCACCACCATGTGCGTAGGGTCATACTGCTTGACCAGGCTTTTCAGCATGTTGACTACGCCATAAATAGCCCCCGTAGCTTCCCCTTTAGAATTAGTTAGGTGTGGTGGCGCATGATATGCACGGAATAAATAAGAGGAACCATCAACGAGGATAAGCGGATTTTCTGCGATCTGCGCCATTTTTCAACACTCAAACATGTCAGTTTTTTAATAACGCAAGGATGCCATAAGGCGCTTAAGAAAACGAGTTGCAATTGCTGTTAAGCGCTGTAAATAGAGTAAAAGTAATGAACGAAAAACCTGTGGATAACTTTGTAGATAAAAACCACGACTTACCCTCCAGGTTCATTTTTCGAATCCAGATAGGTTTGTAACTTATTGTTTTAGTTAGAAAAAGAAAAGACTACGTAATTCGGTTTTCTTTTTTATTTTATTTATCCGATGTGGAAAGTGGCTTTCTAAGGGGCGCTAAGAGTGCGTGTACAACGTCCTTTTCGATAACCAGCTACGCATTCTAGCATAAAGGATCAAAGATCCTAGTGATCCTTTATAACTTTTTTCTCTTAGTGGCATGAGAGCTGAGCATAAATCAGCGTTGACGGGAGCTACCTAGGATCGTTACCTTACTAGGGCAGAGAATATTATCTTTCATCTGATCAAGGAGCAAAACAATGGCGAATGTGGCGATAATTTTAAGTGGCTGTGGGGTCTTTGATGGCGCCGAAATTCATGAATCAGTACTGACTTTACTTTATCTTGAGCAAGCGGGCGCGCAGTATCAATGTTTTGCCCCCAATATAGACCAGCACCATGTGATTAATCACTTAACTGGGGAAGAGCAGCAGCAAACACGCAATGTATTGGAAGAAGCGGCGCGTATTGCCCGAGGGGAGATTCTCGATCTCAAAGAGCTTAATGTTAGCGACTACGACGCCCTTATTTTGCCCGGAGGCTTTGGCGCCGCAAAAAATTTATGCGACTTCGCTCTAAAAGGTGCCGATAGCTCATTAAATTCAGAGGTAGAGCGGGTCTGTAAAAGCTTTGCCGAACAAGGCAAGCCAGCGGCTTATTTGTGTATCGCGCCAGCAATGATTGCGCACATCTACCCACAAGGCACAAAAGCGACCATAGGTAACGACAACGATACTGCTTCGGCGATGAATGCACTTGGCGCCGAGCATGTGGACTGTGCCGTTGATGACATCGTCGCTGATGAAAAAGCGAAGGTTGTTTCCACGCCTGCCTACATGCTTGCGGGCTCCGTCAAAGAAGCAGCCAGCGGTATCGAAAAAGCCGTGAATAAGCTGTTGAGCTGGGTTTAACGCGATGTGCAACGGCGACAATATTTTGCGCTAGCGCATAAAATGGCTACTTTTTAACGCATTAATGAAATCTAGGCATTTTATAAATCGCTCGCTGCGGTTATAATTTGCCGATATTTCGTCACCAGGTCGTATAGACCGTTAGCACCCGAATGAGCAAAGAAACATGAAGAAACTATCAGCTGCACTGTTACTGTTATCCACTGCTGTTTACGCGCAACCTTACGACAACTCACTCACCGAGGAAGCTATCAAAAAGCGCCTGCAACCTGTTGGTGATGTTTACCTTGCCGGTGAAACTGCTGCTGCCGATGCGGCGCCAAGCGGCCCTCGCAGTGGTGAACAAGTATATCAAGCGGCCTGTTTCGCATGTCATGGTTCAGGTGCACTCGGCGCTCCAAAAACAGCAGCTGACTGGGAACCTCGCCTAGCAAAAGGCATGGATACATTGCTTGATCACGCGATCAATGGTTTCAATGCAATGCCTCCGCGCGGTACTTGTATGGATTGTTCGGATGAGGAAATCCAAGCTGCTATCGACTTTATGGTTAAGCAGTAACAACGACTTGTTAAAGAGTTAAAAAGGGAGGCAATGGCCTCCCTTTTTCGTTCCTAGTATAGAGGTCGATACTCCTTGACCTGAACCAAAAAAGATGGAATATTTGGCGGTTAATAAATAAACAAAAATAACAAATGGCACGTTCAGTGGATGAGTGGTCCCCGCAGGAGCTCAATAAGCTCCAGAAAAAGAATAAACGCCTGAAGGCGTTGCTGCAAAAATACAAGCAGCAACACCACCTCCAACATGCCCTTATTTTACTGTCAGAACAAGCCAGTACCATTCCTGAGCTGTGCTCTTTCTACCCTGCAATTCAACGTCTGCTAGCCGATTACGTACCGAGTAAAAATTTTTATGTGGTCCTGCGTAACCCAGATACAGGACTACTGGAGCTCTCCTACTTCGTTGATCAGAAAGACGGAATACAAACTCCCTTAGTCACCGATCAGCATTTTGAGCAAGGTGTGACTGGCTACGTATTTCGTTCACGGGCAACCGCCTATTTCACTCGTGAAACCATGACGGCAGCGCAGCAACAAGGCAAGTTCAAAATTTTAGGAGCGCAAGCCGAACATTGGCTTGGTGTGCCTATTTATCAAGATACCGATGTGATTGGTGTCATGGTGTCGCAAAGCTATGATGCCAAACAAGGCTATAGCCAAGAGCAAATTGAGCTATTTGAGGTCATCGCGCTGTACCTAGCAACGGCCATTGAGCGGGTAAAAAAGCGCGAATTACTTGAAAGCCAAGTAAAGCAACGCACTCAAGCATTAACGCTTAGCAACCAAGCGCTTAATGACGAAATTAGCCAACGTAAAAAAGCTTTAGAACGACAGCAAACGTTATTCCAAATATCGGAACTGGCGAGCCAGTCGATCAATATTGATGATGTCTACTACCATGTTCACCAGATCATGAAGTCCATCACCTATGCGGAAAACCTTTATATTGCGCTGTATGATAAAGACAATAATTGGCTTACCTTCCCTTACGCCGTCGATGAGTGCAGCGAAGACTTTGGTCCGCGACCCTTTGCAAAAGGCTTTAGTGAGTTAGTACTAACATCCAAGCAGTGCCAATTAATAGATAGGGCTCGCAGCGAGCAGTTGATTGCCGAGGGCATCATTGAGCGCCAAGGTAAATTAGACCCGAGCTGTCGCTGTACTAGCTGGCTAGGAGCTCCCCTAAAAACAGCGCAAGGGGTTATTGGACTCATTGTTTGTCAGGCATACAACAACAAGTACGACTTCGTGCAAGAGGATGTTGAGCTCATCGCTTACGTCTCCAACCAAATTGCCAACGTGCTGCAAAACCATTTATCGCAGCAAGCGCTGCGACAGAGTCACCAAGAATTAGAGTTACGTGTGGCTGAAAAAACGCGGGAGCTACGTCAAGCCAACTTACATTTACAACTACAAATTGACGAGCGCCGTAAAATAGAGCAGCAGCTTTATCATGATGCCCATCATGACTCACTAACAGGGTTACCCAATCGCAGTTTGTTCTTATCTCAGCTTGATCGCACATTGGGGCAATATCAGCGCTTTCCTGAAAAAGACTTTGCCGTATTGTTCATCGACCTGGATAAGTTTAAAGATATCAATGATAAGCTGGGTCATCAGTGTGGCGACCAATTCCTCATTGAAGTGGCGGATAAGCTTAAGCAATGTATTCGCGATCATGATTTGATCGCCCGCCTTGGTGGCGACGAATTTGTTATTCTGCTCACCCAACTCAACGAGCGTCAACAAGCCGAGGATGTTGCCAAGCGCATTATTGCAGTGATGCAGCAACCCTTCTGCAACCAAGGGATTTGTATTCAAAGCGGTGCCAGTATTGGCATTACTTACAGTAAACGCGACTACAGCCATACCGATGAAATCATTCGTGATGCCGATGCCGCCATGTATTATGCCAAACAAACTGGCAAAGGCCGCTTTGAGTTTTATCACCCGCTGCTAGGCTATGGCAACGATCAGCAAGAGCCACATCAACGTCATCATCTAATGGATTTGCACACCCATTTTCGTGCTAGCGACATCGTAAACTTCGACCAGCAGCAACCTCACGCGCAATTACTTGATGCTTATGGCGAGCACCCAGTGCTCGGGAGTACCAGTTTTGAACAACTTAAGCGTTTTGCCAGTGATAATTACGAGCTCGCTAAGGTAGAGCTCAAACTGCTCAAATATGGCTTTAATCAACACCAGAGCGACATTATGAGTTTACTCAATTGCTCAAGTTTGTTGCTGGATGATAAACACTTTGAGGGGCTTAGTCATTGGGTGGGTCAACTGACGAATAAAGATAAACTCTGCCTGTTGTTCAGTGAAGCCGAACTGCGCTTTTGTAGCGCTAACCAAATGAAAAATTTAGACAAGCTCTACCAGCAGGGATTGCATATTGGGCTCAATGAGTTTGGTAAAGATCGCTGCGAGTTAAGCTTACTGACCCAGCTGCCCTACTTCTGTGTATTACTCAATGCCACCTTTAGCCGTCGAGTATTACAGGACCCACGTTACGATCATATGCTGCAAGGCGTGTTGGCAGTCACACAACTAAATGACTGCATGGTGATCGCTAAAGGGCCCTGTATTCTTAATTATCGCTCGTTGCTTGAGCATCACGGTGTACATCACTTTATTGGTCAGCAACACGCCATTGCCGAGCAACAACCACTGCACGCTATTCCTTCTTAAGCATAGCCCTTAAATTAGCCACTCGGGCCTGCCCTTGCTCCATGCGTTGTTGCTGATTTTGTGGTGCTTTTCGTGCTTCGAAAGCCAAATCTTGCTGCGGGAGTTCCTCCACAAAACGACTAATTTCTGGGGTCATGGTTTCACCAAATTGACGACGGCTTTTGGCATACGTCATCACTAACTCTTGTTGCGCTCGGGTGATCCCCACATAGGCCAAGCGACGCTCCTCTTCAACATTGTCCTCGTCAATACTGGTCTGGTGTGGCAAGAGCCCCTCTTCCATACCTACCATAAATACATAAGGGTACTCCAAGCCCTTAGAGGCATGCAGTGTCAGTAGTTGCACCGCATCACTGTCATCTTCCTCTTCATTACGCTCCATCATATCGCGCAGAGTGAGCTTCATCACCACCTCAGGTAGGGTAAGGGGTGGATTGTCAGCATCACCAGTGAGCATGTCGGTGATCCAACGATATAACTCAGAGACATTCTTCATGCGCATCTCAGCGGCTTTAGCGCTAGTCGAAGTCTCATATAAATAGGCTTCATAATTAATTTGTCGCACTAAATCTTTCACCGCCTCAAGGGTGTCACTACGTTGGCAGTTATCGGCTAACTCCACGACCCACCGAGCAAACCCCATTAACGCGTTAAAACCTCGCCCTTGTAAACGCTGTGCAAGCTCGGGCTCAAAACATGCAGCAAATAAGCTAATGTGCTTGTCATTCGCCAACGAACCCAGCTTCTCCAAGGTCATAGGACCAATTTCACGCTTGGGAGTGTTTACGATGCGCAAAAACGCATTATCGTCATCTTGGTTTACCAGCAATCGCAGGTAAGCCATCATGTCTTTGATCTCAGCACGCGCAAAAAAGGACATTCCACCACTGATTTTATAGGGTATACGGTTACTCATCAGCGCCTTTTCAAACACCCGCGCTTGGTGATTACCGCGATATAGAATAGCGTAGTCGCGGTAGCTTGTGCGCTTGGTAAACTTATGAGAAATAATTTCTGCTACCACACGTTCGGCTTCGTGCTCCTCATCGCGAGTACCAATAACTTTAATCTGATCACCAAAGCCCAGCTCACTAAACAGTTTTTTATCAAAAACATGCGGGTTATTGGCAATGAGAATATTAGCCGCTTTAAGAATGCGTCCAGCACTACGGTAATTTTGCTCTAGCTTGATAAGACGCAGATGCGGGTAGTCTTTACTCAATTGTACGAGGTTTTGTGGCTTTGCCCCGCGCCACGAATAAATAGATTGGTCATCATCACCTACGACAGTAAAGCGCGCCCGCTGCCCGACCAATAGCTTAACCAATTGGTATTGGCTGGTATTGGTATCTTGATATTCATCCACCAGCATATAACGAAAGCGATTTTGCCAACGCTCACGCACCTCGGCATGACTATTAAGCAATAACGTCGGGATCATAATCAGATCGTCAAAGTCGAGCGCATTGTAAGCACGCAACTGGGTTTGATAGCGGGCATAAAGTTGTGCAAAAAGGGCTTTTTGCTGCTCTCGAGCAGCCGCAATAGCCTGTTGTGGCAAGATCAGCTCGTTTTTCCAGTCGCTGATTTGCATTTTCAACAACTTAAGTAAGTCTTTGTCACCATCGAGCTCGTCTGCGGTCAGCTCATTGAGGAGCTGATTCGTATCTTGGTCGTCAAAGAGTGAAAAGCCTGATTTAAAGCCCAAGGTTTTCAACTCTTTTTTAATTATCTCTAAGCCGAGGGTATGAAAGGTGGATACCCACAGCCCTTTGGCCTCTTGCTTACCTAAAGTTTGCGCAACGCGCTCACGCATTTCCTTGGCAGCCTTGTTGGTGAAGGTAACCGCCGCGATGTTACGGGCCCGATACTCACACTGCTGAACCAAATAAGCTATCTTATTAGTGATCACGCGGGTTTTACCAGAGCCCGCACCAGCGAGGACAAGACAAGGCCCGCTAATGTATTTCACTGCTTCGTTTTGTTGAGGGTTGAGCTTCATAAAACCTAATCTGAGTATCCGTGGGCTACGTATTTTATCTTATTAGCGCAAGTGATACAGCCGCGATATCAGGGCCGTGAGAAATAAATAAGTATGCACTAACGCAAACTGTATTGTGACTTGGGTTAGATACAGCGTATATAAACGCTGCCCTAAGGCAAACAAGTTGTTATTTGTGCTTGAGGTTAGTTACACTTAAGTCTGTGAGAAAAGGAGCTGTGCAATGATAAACCCTGCAAAAATTGAAGAAATTGCTCGCCAGATTGGCAGTAACATGCCTAAAGGCATGCGCGATATGGCCGAAAACTTTGAAAGTAAGACTAAACAAGTACTGCAAAATAAACTCTCAGAGATGGACTTCGTGAGCCGCGAAGAGTTCGATATTCAAAGCCAAGTGCTAGTAAGAACACGTGAAAAGCTGACGGCGCTAGAGCAAAAAGTGGCGCTTTTAGAAGCGCAAATTCAGGGTAACCAAGAAAACCAAGACGAAGGCTAATTCGAGGCGAGATTGGCTGCCCAACTATTCGTTATTGCGCATTAGCTCTCACGCGCAAGGCAACGTTGTGCAGCGCCTCTTTGTAGCTGCTGTGTAGCTCTTGATGACAGCGAACCACGGCATCGAGGTCATGTAAACGGCCGTTTTCAAGCCCATACACCCAACCATGCACCGTCAACGGCTGCTCTCTAGCCCATGCATCTTGTACTATGTTGGTACGGCAAACATTACGTACTTGTTCAATCACATTAAGCTCAATTAAGCGAGCCAGACGCTGGGCCTCAGGTGCGCTATCTAACAGTGATAAATGCTGGGCTTTAACGTCATCAACATGGCGTAACCAATTATCAATTAACCCCAGCTTGGCCTCATCGAGCACTGCCTTAACGCCGCCACAGCCATAATGACCCACCACCATAATATGCTGAACTTTCAAAACTTCTACTGCATATTGCATCACCGACAAACAGTTATGATCAGTGTGCACCACAACATTGGCGACGTTGCGATGAACAAATAACTCGCCCGGCATAAGGTCTACTATTTGGTTTGCAGGGACGCGAGAATCTGAACAACCAATCCACAAATATTTAGGGCTTTGCTGCTGCGATAACTTTTGAAAAAATTCTGGGTCATGGTCCGTAGTTCGTTCAGCCCATTGCCTATTACTTTCAAAAAGGTGACCTAGATTCTTCATTGCATCTCACTGTTTATGCTGGCTTCAATTAAGATATTACGAGGTGTGATTTCAGTTTCGCAAAACTCACTGAGGTCCACCTGATAATTGTGTTGCTGCAAATATAAAGCACGATCTAAAACCAGCCAAACTTCTATTGCCCTTCTAAAGAGATGTCTTACCAGTTCGATTCGCTCCGTCATGCGCTTCCTTTGCTCTGCGAGCTTCAAATAGCGAGTAAAATCGCACTTTTCTGGCAGGGTTAAGCCCTTTTCTCGTGCCGCCCACAAACAAAAATCTGAGAATTCACCGCTGAATATTTGCTTACCAACCGAAGGCACAGGCGTGTACTGTGAGCGCTTAAACTGCTCACGCACCAACTGATCAAACCCGAGTCGCCATAACACCTCTTTTTGCCGCACGCGCCGCACTCGCTGTGGTGCTGTCACAGTTTGTTGCAGCGCAAGTTTTAGATCACTGCTGGTCAACCGCAATGAGCTTGCCTGTGCAGCTGCGCTCATTGGTTGGTAATAGTCGCCATCAATAAACAAATGATAGCAACAGGGAGAAATTGAAATACGAGGTGTTTGCTGCTGACAGGTCTGACGTAACAAGGATTGATGCAAGCCACCGCAAGCATGCAGGGCAACAGCGTGATCACACTGCTCAATTAGGGCACTAAAATCATCTGTCAGTACATTGCCTTGGTGAAAGTGAATCGGTAAGTTTAGCTTATCCGCTAGCTGTTCACCTTGCTCACATAGATGCTGCTGAATTTCCACACTGTGCACGGGTACCTGATGTTGGTGCGCGAGGAGGCGCCCGAGATGACCTTTACCCGCACACCACTCTAAGACGGTACTGCCTTCCTGCGCAGGTGCGAGTCCATCAACAAAGCACTGTAGCTGGGTCAATTTACGGCCTTTAATACCATTACTTAGCCAAAATGGTAGCGCTTGAGGCTGTGCCTGTGTGCTGGTAGGCAAATCGGTTAGTTCTGGCAACTGCGAAAGCTGGTCAATATGAGCACTGAAGTAGTCTATTAACTGTGATGGCTGGGCATCAAGCTCAGCCACTTGCTCATCGCTGAGATTCTCCAGCACCGTTGTCAGTTCAGGCCAAGGGTAGTGCTCGCATGAAAATGCCACACATTGCCAGTAATCTCGAGTGTCATTAAGCAATTGATCTAGGCGTTGAAAGTGCGATGTTAACGATGGCATGAGAAAGACTAACGGACTGCAATTGTTAGATTATATCAAATCGCTTGGCTCAAGCGCAGAAAACTTTATCTCGCCACTATACTATTTAGATTTTCGCGCTTGCACCACGAGTCGAACATAAGTCGGGACGGCAACTAAGATGATGGCAATAGCCAGAATGAACATCCACGACAAGCGCATACCACTTTGTTGTATTGGCTGGTACATAAAACCGCGAAAGTACTCCTGCATAGGCTTATCATCCAGTGCATAAAGCTCTGCAATCAGTCGCCATCGCGCATCAGACATTGCACCTAGCGTACTGCCAGTTCGCATCATCAAAGGTTTGAGTTGGTCTGCTTCAAAAGCCAGCTCTTGTAAGCTTTTATCAACGGCATAATGACGCTTAGTGAGGGCAATACTGTGCTGTAGGTTGAGTAACGCGTAACGCCAACCGCGCATGCTCGCTTGATAAAAACGCGCTACCACTTCAGGCTGAGCATCAAGAAAGGTCTGTGATGTAAACAACACGTCACCATATACATTGAAGCCATGTTGCTTTGGGCATACGAGACGATAATCAATACCTTGCTGCGCCAAGGTATAGGGCTCGTTGGTAATGTACACCTGAATGGCATCGAGGCGCCCTTCAATCCATGCAGCCAATGGCTCCTGAGCACCAATATCAACAACCTCTGGCTGTATGCCTTCATTGGCAAGCATAGTGATAAGCTCAGCATTCTCACTGGCGCTAAGCGAGCTGATTTTCTTACTATCGAAATCTTGCGGAGCGAATATTGGTGAGTGTTTCTTTACTAGCCAGCAATAGGGGGAAGATTGCATCAGTGCGGCCATTGCGACTACAGGCTGACCCTGCAGACGATGCTTAAGCAAACCGGAGTGACTGATACCAAACTGAGCATGATTATCGAGCACCTTGGCCACGCTGTCAGTGTCGTTACCAACAGCCTCGACAATGTCGACCTCTAAGCCCAGATCACGGTAATAACCCAGCTCTTTGGCAACATAATAACCTGCAAATTGAAATTGATGTCGCCATTTTAACTGTAAGGTCACTTTAGTCGGGCTGGCCATTACTGAAAAAAAAGGGCCAAAAAGCAAAAATAAACTCAGTAGGCCCTTTTTCCATTCCATGCGCTGCTTCACTGTACTTCCTTGTGCTAATGCTGTTAATACTATATTAAAGCTTAGGCTTAAATACCAGCTTGTTGGGCAATTTTACCCTCCTCTTCGCAGCCGTTGTGTGCGAGAAACTGCTGATAACACGAATTACCTGTTTCTTCTACAAACCCATATCCAAGGCGTTTCAAGTGCTCATCAAAGGCATTGTAATCTTGTCCGGGTACTTCAAATGCCGCCAACACATTACCCAGCGCAGCCCCATGATTACGATAGTGGAATAAGCTAATATTCCATTTGCTCCCCAAAGTATCGAGAAACCGCGCTAGCGCACCAGGGTATTCGGGAAATTCAAAGCGCAGTACCCGCTCTTGTAGCTGCTGTGTCGGCTTGCCGCCAACCATATAACGCACATGTAATTTAGCAAGCTCGTTGTCGGACATATCAACATAGTGATAGCCCTGATGTTCAAGTTCACCGAGTAGTTCTTCAAGCTCACTAACACCTTGACGCAACCCGATACCGACAAAGATTTGTGCTTCACCCGGACCGGCATAACGGTAATTAAACTCAGTAATCGCACGCCCGCCTAAACATTGGCAAAAACGCTTGAAGCTGCCCTTCTCTTCTTTAATGGTCACCGCCAATAACGCCTCGTTCTTCTCACCGAGTGCCGTTCTCTCGGCGATGTGACGAAGACGGTCAAAATTTAAGTTCGCCCCAGAGAGCACCGCCGCTAAATTAGCACCTTGCTGAGCCTGTGTTGTCGCCCATTTTTTTAGCCCTGCCAATGACAGCGCGCCAGAGGGCTCCGCTACAGCCCGCGTGCTGACAAAAATATCTTGTACCGCAGCGCAAATTTCATCACCACTGACAGTCACGACTTCGTCGCAAAACTGCTGCGCTAGACGAAAGGTTTCGCTGCCGATGGTCTTCACCGCAACGCCATCGGCAAAACTGCCCACCCGCTCCAGCTCTACAGGTTTTCCAGCGGCCATAGCCGCTTGCAAACAGGCGCTTTCCTCGGCCTCCACAGCAATGATGCGGATATCTGGGCGCAGCGATTTAATATACACCGCCATACCGGCTAACAAACCGCCGCCGCCAACCGGGACAAACACCGCATCCAATTGCGGAAGCTGCTGCATTAGCTCGCGCGCAATCGTGCCTTGGCCAATGATCACATCGGGATCGTCGAATGGCGGCACAAACACCGCCTGCAGTTGCTCGGCCAGTTTTAAGGCATGGGATTTTGCGGCATCAAAGTGATGGCCGTGTAAAATCACCTCACCACCGAAGCCACGCACTGCATTGACCTTGATCTGCGGCGTGGTAAGGGGCATCACGATAATGGCTTGATGCCCTAACTCGGTGGCACTTAACGCCACTCCTTGTGCGTGATTACCAGCTGAGGCGGTGATCACCTTGCTGCCTTTTTCCAGTTGCCTTAGCTTGTTGTAAGCGCCTCGCAACTTAAAGGAGTAAACGGGTTGTTGGTCCTCGCGCTTAAGCCACACCTTGCACCCTAGTTTTTGCTCTAACGCAGTCAGTTCACTGACCTCTGTGAACTTAACCAAAGGCTCCATATTGGCTTGGATAATAGCGCGAAAATAGTCAAGCTCGGAGGCGGCCATCAGCTTAGCTCCTCAAGCTTTTCAAGGTCGCGAACAGCACCTTTGTCCGCACTGGTTGCCAGCAGCGCATACGCCTTGAGCGCGGCTGTTACAGGACGATTACGGTTGAGCGGCTTATATGCATCTTTGCCACGTTGCTGCTGTTTTTGCGCCCGCGCCTCAAGCTGCTGCTGCGATAAACTCAGATTGATACCTCGGTTGGGGATATCGAGTATCACTTCATCCCCATCTTCAACTAGAGCAATCGCACCGCCACTGGCAGCCTCAGGAGAAACATGGCCCACAGAAAAGCCCGACGTACCACCGGAAAAGCGGCCATCGGTAATAAGCGCACAGTCCTTGTCTAAGGCCATCGATTTTAGATAACTAGTCGGATACAGCATTTCCTGCATGCCCGGGCCGCCCTTGGGGCCCTCGTAGCGGATCACCACCACATCGCCTTTTTGTACCTGGCCGCCTAAAATGCCTTCGACTGCATCGTCTTGTGATTCAAACACCCTGGCAGTGCCTTTAAACACCAACATGTCATCACTGACCCCCGCGCTTTTCACAATACAGCCGTTGGGAGCTAAGTTGCCATAAAGCACCGCCAGCCCACCATCTTGGCGAAAGGCATGTTCGACACTGCGAATACACCCCTGCTCGCGGTCCAAGTCCATCTCTTGCCAACGGTAATCCTGACTCATGGCTTTGGTGGTGCGGATGCCAGCAGGACCAGCACGGTAAAATGTGCGCGCCGCCGTGTTCTCTTCTTTGCTGGCATCATAGCGAGCGATCACCTCGCCAAGGTTGGCCCCCCCGACATGGCCAACGGATAAATCCAGCTTATCCGCTTTCGCCAATTCGTTGAGAATGGCCATAATCCCGCCAGCGCGATGCACATCCTCAATATGGTATTGCTGCGTCGCAGGAGCGACTTTACATAAAAATGGGGTGCTGCGTGAGAGCCTATCAATGTCATTCATATCAAAATCCACCCCAGCCTCTTGGGCGGCGGCTAATAAATGCAGCACCGTATTGGATGAACCGCCCATGGCGATATCCAACGTCATTGAGTTCATAAAGGCAGCCTGATTGGCGATATTACGCGGCAGCACCGAATCGTCTTCTTGGCCATAGTAACGCTGACATAAATCAACGATGCGTTGACCGGCTTCAACATAAAGCTGCATCCGATCCTTATGCGTTGCTAACGTGGTGCCGTTTCCTGGAAGAGCCAAGCCTAGGGCTTCCAATAAACAATTCATCGAGTTGGCGGTAAACATGCCCGAGCATGAGCCGCAGGTTGGACACGCAGAGCGCTCTACTTGTTCTGAGTCTTCATCGCTGACACTAGGGTCGGCGCCTTTGACCATGGCATCAACCAAATCTAATTTAATGTCGATATCCGCAAGACGGGTTTTGCCCGCTTCCATCGGCCCGCCAGAGACGAAGATCACCGGAATATTTAATCGCAATGCGGCTAACATCATCCCTGGGGTGATTTTGTCACAGTTAGAGATACATACCATGGCATCGGCACAGTGAGCATTAACCATATACTCCACCGAATCGGCAATGAGGTCTCGTGACGGCAGAGAATACAGCATGCCGCCGTGACCCATGGCGATACCGTCATCAATGGCGATGGTATTAAATTCACGTGGCACCCCACCGGCATCACGAATGGTGTGTGCCATTAGCTCGCTGAGCTGGTTCAAATGCACGTGCCCCGGCACGAACTGAGTGTATGAATTAACCACCGCGATAATCGGTTTTTTAAAATCGCTGTCGTTCATGCCGGTCGCTCGCCAAAGCGCCCGAGCCCCTGCTCTTTTGCGTCCTTCGGTGGTTGTTGCGCTACGCAGTTTTGCCATGTTTACCTCTATATATTTGCAAGTACAGCCGTGGCTGCCTTGACTTACCTCATTCCCAAAATGGTGGTGCTAGTGGCACCTCGTCGTTAGTCGTTTACGTACTCTAGCCAGCCGCGCGGGTCTTCACTGCGCCCTTTGACCAAATCAAAATAGGCGGTTTGCAGCTCTTCGGTGATAGCGCCACGCTGGCCTTCGCCGACCTGAATTTGGTCGACACTGCGCACCGGAACGACCTCGGCGGCCGTACCGGTCATAAAGAATTCGTCGGCAAGGTACAATGCCTCACGGGCAATTGACTCTTCACGCACTTCATAGCCGCGCTCTTTGGCAAGCGTCATAATGGTGTCGCGGGTCAGGCCAGGTAAAATACAGGCGGTGGTCGGTGGCGTGTATAGCACACCATTTTTAATCACAAAGAGGTTTTCGCCTGCTCCTTCACTCAAACACCCATTGGTGTCTAAGGCAATGCCTTCAACATAGCCGTTACGCTTGGCTTCACCAGATATAAGCTGCGAAGACAAATAGTTGCCGCCCGCTTTTGCCGCCGTGGGCATGGTATTAGGCGCTAGGCGGTTCCATGAAGAGATACATACATCAACGCCTTGAGCGAGACTATCCTCACCGAGATAGGCGCCCCATTCCATGGCCGCTACGGTGACATCGGCTAGGTGTGATTTGGGGTTTAACCCCAAGCCAACGTGACCTAAAAAGGCAAACGGGCGCAGATAAGCATCGCTAAAGCCATTTTGTTTCACCGCTTCTTTACACGCCTGATTTAACTCTTCCAGTGAAAATGGGATTTCCATGCGGTAGATTTTTGCTGAATCAAAAAGCCGCTTCATATGGTCAGTTAAACGAAAAATAGCCGGCCCATTAGCGGTGTCATAGGCACGGATCCCCTCAAATACCGAGCTACCATAATGTAAGGCATGGCTTAATACGTGCGTGGTGGCTTGCTGGTAAGGGATCATCTCGCCGTTGTGCCAGATTAATTCGGATGTTTGTGTCATGTGTTAATACCTTCTTATAAATCCGTGTTGCTGTGCGCCTTGCTGGTCGCAGCGCTAAATCGCTTGTTGTTGTAGTTGTTGCAAAGTCACGCTTTGCACATCTACCAGCTTATTCAGTTGTTGCGTTAAAAGATAGATGGGTTTGTCGCTGTCGACAGTCATATTGATAGCATAATGCTCTTCACTGCTGGCTAATTCCAACGCCGTTAGCTTGAAACCACGATGGCGAGCGACTCGTAAAAAGCGTTCAACGGCGACGGTTTGATTGGCAAGATGTAAGGTTAAGCGATGTTTCATGGTTGCCCCTGTTGGTTTGTTTGCGTCAGCATTTGATCGTTCGCGGCACCTGGCGGTACCAATGGCCAGACGTTATCGGCATCATCAATACACACATGCAGCAAATACGGGCCGTCACTGCTATGCAACTCGCTAAGCGCAGCTTGTACTTGCTCCTGGGAAGTGATACAGCGCCCTGCGATGCCAAAAACGCGCGCTAAAGCGACAAAATCTGGATTGTCAGAAAGGGTCGTTTCACTGTAGCGTTCAGCGAAAAATAGCTGCTGCCATTGCCGCACCATACCCAACCTTTGGTTATCAATAACCACGATTTTAATATCTAAATTATTACGGCGGATGGTGGCCAGCTCTTGAATATTCATCATGATGGAGCCATCACCAGAGACCACCACCACGGTATCTTCGGGGCGGGCGATTTTCGCGCCAATGGCAGCAGGTAAACCAAACCCCATGGTCCCGGCACCGCCGCTACTTAAGTGGTTGCTCGGGTGGCTAAATTGCATGTGCTGCGCGACCCACATTTGGTGCTGACCAACGTCACAACATACCACTGCATCGGCACTTAGCTGCTGCGACAGTTGATTAAGTAAAGCTGGTGCATACACGGTTTCACCGGGGTAGTCGTAGCGCCACGCATGCTCTTGGTTTAGCTCCTCAACATAGTTACACCACTGCGGCTCGCTGACAAAACATTGCAATTGCGGCAGTGATATTTTTAAATCCGCCACCAGCGACGCATCTGTAGGCTTTCGCTTGCCTACTTCAGCAGCATCGATATCAAGGTGCACAACTTTCGCGTTCGCCGCGAACTTAGTCAGATTGCCGGTCACGCGATCGTCAAAACGGGCACCAATACACAACAGCAGGTCACATTCTTGTACCGCCAAGTTAGCGGCCTTAGTGCCATGCATACCTAACATGCCTAAACTAAGTGGATAATCCGGTGTGACGCTGCCTAACGCCTTAAGTGTTTGCACCGCTGGCATATTGGTCTTGTATAGAAACTGCATGAGTTGTTGCTGGGCTCCAGCACTTTGAACCCCACCACCGATATAGGCCACTGGCCGCTGAGCTTCGCTTAGCAACTGATTAGCCAATTGAACTTGTTGCTGGCAAGGTTGCGACGTCGGCTCTGATTCGGCTAGCCAAGGCTGGTAATGCGCCTCATTCATTTGAATATCTTTTGGAATATCAACAAGCACAGGGCCTGGGCGACCACTTTGAGCTAAGTGGATGGCTTGTTGCAGGGTATGCGCTAAATCTTCACTGCGCTCAACCATAAAGCTGTGTTTAGTGCATGAAAGAGACATTCCCAAGACGTCAACTTCTTGGAATGCATCCGAGCCGATTGCCGCTGTGGGTACCTGCCCAGTGATGGCTAATAACGGCACGGAGTCCATCATGGCATCGGCAAGGGCGGTGATCAGGTTTGTGGCCCCCGGGCCACTAGTGGCCATGCACACACCCAGTTTGCCACTACTGCGTGCATAACCCACAGCGGCGAAGCCCGCTCCTTGCTCATGGCGAGTTAAGTAATGAGTGACTGGAGATTCATAAAGGGCATCGTAAATGGGCATGATGGCCCCACCAGGGTAACCAAATACCTCGTTTATGCCCTCTTTGGCTAATATGTCGATCACTAATTCTGCGCCAGTCATTTTTCCTCATTCCTCAATGTGTTGGCCCATAAACGAAGAAGCCCCCCGAACTTTTCAGTGCGGGGGGCTTCTTTGCGAAATTACTTTTTTAACGCACTACAAAGCCCCCGTGGTAATAATAATCACCACGACGTTAATCACTAGGACTAGGCTAAGTTGCGTATTCAACATGTACTTTTTCGCTTCGCTTTTTTAAGTTTGTTACCGCATTTCTGCGCTCTTTTTCTATTAGTACCTTGGCAGCCCTTCTAAGTCAACCATAAAAACAATGCGAAACAACTAAAAATTGCGACGTCAATCACATAAAAAAACCTTAAAAGCCAATTAAGTGAAAAATAATTCCAAATTTTTCATTGCGACATTAAAACGTATTTAACATAGCGTGCTGTAACAGCTGAATATTTTTAGTAAAAATGGTCAGCCAATAGGCTAAATTACCGAACTCAGTTACACTGGCTAAAAACAACTACCTCTGGATACCATTATGAAAAAAACCTTCTGGCCACTGCTGTACATTAGTTTTGCATTTTTCACTCAGCTCTGCCTCGCAAACACCACTCCGGCACTGTGGCAAGTGGAGAAAAATGGCGTTACTTCCTATTTGTTTGGCACTGTGCATGTTGGTGATGAAGCAATGAAAGGCCTCCCCTCTTATGTTGAGCAAGCAATCAGCCGCAGTGATAAAGTGGTCGTTGAAGTAGATATTAGCGCGCTCTCACCTATGCAAATTCAACAACGCTCCATGCCGCTAATGATGCTGCGTAACGGCCGCACGCTAGAAACTGAACTGAGTAGTAAAAATTATCAACGCCTCAGTGACTATTTTGCACAAAAGAGTATTAATATTGCCATGTTCTCGGGCTTAAAGCCTTGGGCCGTTTTACTCACTATGGTGCAAATCGAGTATCAAAATGCAGGCTATTCAGAGCAAAACGGAATCGACAAGCAAGTGTTAGCTAAGGCAAACGCAATAGGTAAGCCGATAATGGAGCTCGAGTCGCTAGAGCAGCAACTAGAAATGTTCAGCGCCTTAGATAATTACGCTGATGAAATGGTCAACGATACTTTTCGCCAACTCAAAGACCTCGACCACTATTTTGCTCGATTGATCAGCGCGTGGAAGCAGGGAGATACTGACATACTGAGGCAGTACTACCACGATGCTTTTGATGACTCTGAATTCGGCCAACTTAACGAGCATATTTTACTTATTGAGCGTAATCAAAACTGGGTCGCACAACTTAACCAGCCAATGCAACAGCAGTCAATGTTTATCGCCGTAGGTGCGCTCCATTTACCGGAAAAAAATGGGCTCGTTAACCTACTGCGCGAACAAGGATTCACGGTTACGAAAAGGCAGCCCTCTCAATAACGTGTTTTTTTAATAACGCGCTCAACTGCTGAGTATTGACCGGCTTGTTAAGTACGGCATTGGCGCCGACAGTGATACTCTGCGCGATACGATGCTCATCTTGACTGGCAGTCACCAAAAAAATAGGCACGCTGAGCGCTAAGCGCTCACGAATCTCAATAATGGTACTTATGCCGTCTTTGTTTGGCATATTTAAATCCATTAATACACATTGATAGTGATGTTCTAGTAATTTATTGAGTGCTTGCTCACCATCATCAACAATGGTGGTGTTAAAGCCTATTTGCTGAGCTTGTTTAGCAAGAACTAACTGATTTATTGGGTTATCTTCAACAATCAGAATATCGCCATGCTGGCTGCTTGGCTCTAACCGGGCTTTGTCGATAGTAAGTACGGGCCAAGTTAGCTTGGCCTCAGTGCCTGTTGTGGTACTACGAATCGTAAGGCTTCCACCCACCTCTTGAGCCAACGCATACACGAGGCTGAGACCTAATTTCGCGCCCTGAAAGTGCTGTACCTGCTCGGTGTTGTAATACACAGCATGCTGCTGAGCAGCCTCAATATCAGCAGTAGCAATGCCATCGCCGTTATCTTTAACGACAACACTCAGCAGCCCAGCTGGTTCATGGTATTCAAATTGCACATGCACCGCAGCGCGCGTATGTATAAAGGCGTTGCTCAATAGCTGATTAACTGCTTGGATTAAATGCAGATGATCAGTTTGTGCTTGAACAGGTAGGCTATCTTCACCCTCGACACTCAATCGCTGCAGGGTTTCAGACTTAAGCTGCCAAGGCGCCAATATTGCACTCACCGTTTGCTTTAATGACTGCTCGGTCACTAAAGTAGTAAACGCTCCCGACTTAAGCTTCTGTAATTCCAACATTTCTTGCACTAGCGCCTGCAAATGTCGGGCGCAGCCCAATGCCGTTTGCTGTTCTTCGCGACCAGCCGCAGTATGAGAGTCCAATAGGCCAATAATCCCTGTAATTGGCGTCATTAGCTCATGACTCATATTAGCTAAAAAGTCAGATTTTACCCGATGCGCATGCGCGGCTTGACGCCGTTGGTAACGAAGCCGATAAAGAATGGCTGACACTCGACGTGTCAAAGGATTAAAGATGAGCCACCACTCACATAAAATAGTAGCAATGGCTGCCAGCGTTAAAAGGGGAATAACAAGCTGTAAATGTTCTATTTTTTGCTTAGATTTTGACTCTAATACGGTGACAACAGCATCTAAGTCCTGCAATAACGACAGTAGTTTTTGACCCTGAAAAGCACTTAAAGATGCATCGCTGCGACTCGCTAACTGCACATACTGGCGCACCCGACCATCCAAGCCCTGCTGGTGATAAAGCGCCAGCACCTGAGGGCTTTGCTGCACCAACTGTGAGCCTAATAAAAACTCATGGTTATTATAAAAGCGCATAGTGGCACGAGCGAGTTGCTGCTGCTCAAATCTTACAGCACGGTCATTGACGGCCAATTTATGCAATGCAATCTTCTGCGAAAGCATCCGCTGCATACCCGCAATGTTTATTACTTTTGCGTCATTTCGCTGCATATTGATGCTTTTCATCACATACACTGTAGAGCTAAGTATGACAACAACAAGCACACTGGCTGCCCAGAAATAACGTTTTTGTAAGTGTTTGGTAAGACGTTGCATAAGAGGGGCCTTTGCAATAACCCCTTAATACTGACACAAAATCAGCCTTTGTAAAATTTGTTCTCGCTTTAGCGTTGACAGCGTTAAGCATAAAGTGATTGAATAAAAAGGCACCCTTATTGAGTCGGCCGCATGTGCTGCGGTCGCAAGGGCTAGAAGAGGAGCGTCATTCAGGTAGTTATGGGAAGGAGAGCAAACTCCAAAGCACCATAACGAGGGGAATGTACGCCGAGAGACCTGTAAAGTTTGCTACTTACTGTCTCGGGCGCATGGGTTGAATCCCAGCGACTGTCACCATTAGCGCTTAGCGCTATGTTTTTGGTGGAGAGCTTCTGGTCTTAGTAACGCTGGGCCCATTTGGCTCTGTGTTTTAAGCCCATTCGCTCTTCGAATTTAACCAGTTCGATGCGAGGCGGGCAACCCCTTCCTAATTCAATCGAACTCGCACTAAGTTCGTGAGAGATGACTACAACTCATTCTTTAGCAGATACCATTGTCTGGACAGCATTGATCACTCCGATGCATGCTGACGGCAGTATTGATTTTAACACCTTAACCCTACTTGTGCGCGAGCAAGAGCAAGCGGGAAACGGCATTCTTATTCTTGGCTCTACTGGTGAAGCTCTGGCTCTCAGTATAGATGAGCAACAAGCCGTAGTTCGTCACGTTACAGCGCTCACCTTGCGTGTGCCACTGATGGTTGGCGTGGGCGGTTTTAACCTTAGCCAGCAACTACATTGGCTTAGTTTTTGTAACCAACACCCCATAGACGCCTACCTTCTGGGAGCTCCCTTATATGCTAAACCGGGTATTCAGGGGCAGCTACATTGGTACTCGGCACTACTGGATGCCAGCAAAAAGCCGTGCATGTTGTACAACGTGCCCGGACGCGCTGCAGTTAGTATTCCCCCTACGGTCTTAGCACAGCTACAACAGCACCCACTGTGCTGGGCACTTAAAGAAGCCAGCGGTGATATTGCACAATTTGAGGCTTACCGCGAAGCCGCGCCTGAGTTAGCGATTTTCAGTGGCGACGACGCGCTGATGCCTTATTTTGCTCAGGCCGGTGCAGCGGGCCTTGTATCTGTGGCCGCCAACGTCTGGCCACAGCAGACACAGCATCTGGTACAACAATGCCTTCAAGGGCAAAGCGTCAATGCCTTTATAACCTGGCGCAGTGCAATTGATGCGCTGTTCAGTGCAGCCAATCCAGTGCCCGTTAAGTGCCTTTTGCATGCTCTTGAACGCCTCAACAGCCCGGTGTTACGACCACCATTAAGCCACCTTGAGCTTAATGACACACAACCACTTCTTAATGCCCATGAACGCATTGTTGCGTGGGCACATTGATAAAATTAGTTAACAAGGTACCTCAGTTATGAGTTGGTTAGACTTACTAAATGACCTCGAAAGCGGCCACGTACGCGCCGCAACACAAGACGAACACGGCCAATGGCACGCCAATGTGGACGTAAAAAAAGGCATTCTCGAAGCCTTCAAAAGTGGCAATAACACCGAGTTTGCGGGCGGCTTTGTTGATAAGCATAATCTAGCTCCTCGCGGTTTTAGCGCCCAAGATAATATTCGCATGGTGCCTGGCGGTAGTGCTGTGCGTCGAGGTGCTTACGTTGCCCCTGGCACCATTATCATGCCACCTGCATATGTCAATATTGGTGCCTTCATCGACAGTGGAACTATGGTCGACAGTCATGCCTTGGTAGGGTCATGTGCGCAAGTGGGCAAAAACGTTCACCTCAGTGCCGCCGTGCAATTAGGTGGCGTGCTCGAGCCAATTGGCGCTAACCCTGTGGTGATTGAAGGTGATGCCTTTATCGGCGCGGGCTGTGTCATTGTCGAAGGGGTGGTGGTTCGCCAAGGTGCGGTACTCGCCCCTGGTGTACGTTTAAGCGCCACTATCCCAGTATATGACTGCGTTAACGAGCGACAACTCGATAAGGGCGAAGCGATTCCGGCCAACGCCATCGTTATACCTGGCTCCCGCCCAAGCTCTAGCACTTGGGGACGCGAACAAGGGCTCAGTATGAGCTGTGCGCTTATCGTAAAGTATCGCGATCAGCACAGCGATGCATCGCTGGAGTTAGAAGAGGTATTACGCTAATGCCTGTCTCTGGCGCATTGTTAAACGCTTTTGATACCCTCACTCAGGAGCGCCAAGAACCTTGCTTTGTCTACGATCTTGACAGTCTACGTAAGCACCTTGATGAGCTGATGGCGCAAGATGTGGTGAAGTTATGGTATGCGGTAAAAGCGAATCCTTTATCTGCGGTTATCGAGACTCTGGCAGCCGCTGGCTTTGACTTTGATGTCGCCAGCAGCGGTGAGCTCAATCAGGTGCTTTCACAGCATGTTGGTGCACAACGCATCCTCAACACCGGGCCGGCAAAATCGCGCCAGCAGTTAGGCGAATTCTTAGACGCTGGGGTACGTACCTTTGTGTTGGAGAGTATCAATCAAGTTCGCTGGCTTAATGAGCTGGCGTATAACCAAGGTATTGAAGTGGATGTGTTGCTTAGAGTGCAGTTGCGCTGGCCAGAAGGTGAGCGTAATCCGCTCGGTGGCAATACCCTGACTCCGTTTGGCTTAGCGCCAGAGCAGTGGCAAGGGCTCTACTTAGCCGACTACCCTGCGCTGAATTGCATTGGCCTGCATATTTTTCAGTGGGGCAACATGCTTGATGCGGCCCAGCTGCTTCACCTATGGCAAAGCATGTTAGCGCCATTACAAGCACTCTGTGAACGCCTTGGTTTTGCCATGCAAGTACTGGATTTAGGTGGCGGCTTAGGCGTTCCTTATGACAGCGAAAGCAGCCCGCTAAAGTGGCAGGATGTGCTCGGCGCACTGCGCGATATTAAGCGGCAAAGCGGCGTAAAAGAGTTGTGGATGGAGTTGGGCCGTTACGCCGTCGCACAATGTGGTTACTATTTAGACCCCGTCATTGAACAAAAAACAAATTATGGCGAGCGCCAACTGATCGTCGCAGGTGGTATTAACCATCTTTTACGCCCCGCTGTGGCAGGGCAAAACTTCCCCGCTCAGTTATTACGCCGAAGTACAGCCGAACAGGTAAACTATCGTATCCATGGACCTTTGTGTACGGCGCTGGATAGCCTAGGACAACACTCGCTGCCTGAGGATATTGATGAACATGATTGGCTCGTGTTTATGCAGGCCGGAGCCTATGGCTTCACCGAGAGTATGCCGTTTTTTCTGTGCCACTCATTGGCTGGTGAATACGTGTTTGAGCACGGCACTTTGCGCGTGGTTCGCGAGCCACAACCGGCCAGTTTTTATCTGAGGTAAATATGCATCCTGTCAGTCAAGAAAACATTTATGTGGGTGAGGTAGCCAATGGCCTGCCTTTAACCATTCCAGTTTACCGTTTAAAGGGGAATGGCACAGGTAAAAGCGTGTATATTCAGGCCAATATGCATGGCGCAGAGGTGCAAGGCAATGCTGTCATTTACCAACTATTGGAGCAGTTACAGACCCTGGAGCTTAACGGCGACATCACCCTTGTCCCCTATGCGAACCCCATTGGTTGCAACCAAAAATCAGGCGAGTTCACACTGGGCCGCTTTGACCCTATTACCGGTGTTAACTGGAATCGTATGTATCATTACGATAGCCAGTTGCCAAAGCTCATGGCCGAGCAATGCGCGCATCTGTCTAGCGGCGAAATTCGCAATACATTTCAGCACGCGCTAATTGCAAGTATCGACGCTCAACTTGAGGCCCCTGCGCACACGCTGTCAACGGGTAAGCGCATCGCTTTGCAACTTCAGCAGCTCGCACATCAGGCCAATATTGTTTTAGATTTACACACCGGACCGATATCTACTCAGCATTTGTATTGTCCTGAATATGCCCGTGCTAGCGCTAAGTATTTTAATATCGCTAACGTTTTACTTATACCCAATGAGTTCGACGGTGCCCTAGATGAAGCGGCGTTTTGCCCTTGGTGGCAACTTAAGGCTCAGCTCAATGCATTGGACTGTGCTTTTGAAGTGCCTGTGGAAGCATTTACCGTTGAGCTTGGCTCACAAGAGCGTATCGACCTCAGTGCCGCCAAAGACGATGCCGACAATATTTTAACTTATCTTAACTACCAAGGCGTGTTGCAAGACGCCCCCTTCTACCCAAAAGAAATGACGCGCTATGGTTGTATGCTCAGCGATTATAAAACCTATTATGCCCCGATGGGGGGGATGGTGGAATATTTAGCCCCACTGGGGGAGCCGATTGCAGCGGGAACCCCTATCGCCAACATATTGCGAATGGAGCGATATTTAAGTGAAACGCCGCTGCACACTTTGTGTGCTGACAGCGATGCGATTGCCATTCTTCATTTTGCCTCTGCGAGTGTAAATCAGGGCACCGAACTCTATAAATTCTTTACCAACACCTTCGAGTTGTAAACCATTGCGTGAGAGTCAGTGAGTTTACTCACTGCCAGTGGGCGACTTTGTCGCCCACTTTTTCAGCCTAAATTCACCCGCTTGTTGCTAAAAAGGTGTACTATTGATTTCATCTTCTGTCCCTTTTATTCAGCACACGGATTTTTATGAATTGGCGATACACTTTATTGGCTTTGACCCTGAACGGCCATGCGTGGGCGGATGAGCCTGCAACAAATGCAAATAACGAACAAGACAATGAGCTAAGTATTGTCAAACAGTGCATTCTTAATGAAGCGATTGCCGGTGATGGTAAACAAACCTTGGATGAGCTTCGTAAAAAGTGCTCTGATTTAGAAGAAAGCAAACAGCTTACAGCCATTGATAAGCGCAAGGCTCGTGAAGAGGTGACGGAGAAAAACCGCAACGTGATCACGCCGCACAAGCGCAACTATATTTTGCCCGTGACCTACATGAAGCACCCTAATGAAGAACCCTTTGGGGATATCAGTGCTTTAGGCGACACCGATACCGGCGAAAACTTAGATAATGTTGAGATTAAGTATCAGCTGTCGCTAAAAGTACCGCTTTATGACAACTTCAGTGACGAGGACCAAGCCGTCTATTTCGGCTTTACCTTGCAATCTTATTGGCAGTATTACAACAAAGATATTTCTGCGCCATTTAGAGAAACCAATTATGAGCCGGAAATTTTTTGGATTAATTATCTAGACCCCGAAAACGTGCTTTGGGGCGACGAAATGGCTATTGCTGTGGGTGCTGTGCATCAATCCAACGGCCGTAGCCAACCTTACTCGCGTTCCTGGAACCGCTTATACGTCGACTTTATCTGGGAAAAAGACGGCTATGTATTTAGCTTTAAGCCGTGGTACCGCATCCCAGAGGATGAAAAAGAAGATCCTATGGTTGCCGATGGTGATGACAATCCAGATATTTATAAATACATGGGTTACTTTGAGCTTAAAGGCGTGCGCCGTTTCGAAGAGCATGAGTTTAGCTTTATGCTGCGCAACAACCTAAACTCGGATAATCGCGGTGCCATTCAACTAGATTGGTCTTTCCCTGTGTGGGGCCGTCTTCGTGGCTATGCTCAGTACTTTAATGGTTATGGTGAGAGCTTGATTGACTACAACCAAGACACCGAGCGCTTTGGCGTCGGTATTCTACTCACCGACCTTCTGTAGTATAAAAGAAAGCCCCTTAAGGGGCTTTTTTAATCTTACTCACTTTTAACGATAACAAAGCGGCCGGTAAACTCCCCGACCAAAATGTCGCCATCATAAATGTGTACTGGCACCTGATAACGTGCTTTCCCTTGAGTTGTTAAATCGCCAACATTCCCCTCACACTGGGTTAAATCAACCTGGGCTCTAGGCTCTTTGTTGATAGGTTTAAGGTACTTTATCTGCGCATCAGCAAGCACAATGTCCCCCATAAGTTGGGACTCTTGAAGTGCCAAATAAGTTGCTCCCCACCCTGCTAGCGTTGCCATAGAATAAACAGAGCCAGCAAACATGGTGTTGTGCACATTAACATTAGCATCCAGATCAGCACTGACACTAAACTGCCAGTCAGTATACGTTTCTACTTTGATTCCCATCTTATCGCTGATAGGAATCGATTCGCGCCAAGTGTCTTGCAAGACCTGAGTCCAATCTGGATGACGAAACCAACCTGGCTCGCTAGGGCGTTGCTTTACCATTTTCCAATGCTGCACATCACCAAAGGCAAGATGCGCTTTTTCTTTAAGCTCGTAGCCATGGCGTTGATAAAACTTCAAAGCTCGCTCGCGAGCAAACAAAACCAATTCACTCGCATCCTGATTCCAAGCTATTTTCTCCAGCTCATGTAATAGCCGGCTACCCAGATGTTGGCCTCGGTGAGCGTCATCCACAGCCATATAACGCACTTGGGCTTGTTGCGAGTTATTAAAGTGCAAACGTGCCACGGCGATCACCTCACCGTCCTTATTCTTAATAAACCGATGCTCTGACTCTTGTTCTAAATCATCCTGCTCGCTGCCTCTAGGCTGCTCCCAAGGTGCACGCAAAACTTGCCAACGTAAATGATAATAGGCCTGCCAATCATCGCTACTTTGCGGAATAGTTACTTCGAACATGCCAACTCCAGATAAAAAGTGATGCCTCACCTTACAAGATTTGCCAACGGGATAAAATAAGACCAAAGCGCTGCGGTTTCTCGCACCGTAAAATTTAGTGCACAATTAGGTAAAATGTCACAAGGTGTCTATGCTGTTGTTATGGAAACAGTAATCGAACATAGCGGAGCCGTCTCCGAGCACTTTGTTGCTGATTGTGCAAATATCGGCCAACTTTTGTATTGGCACAAATTCGGCTGCACAAGTATTCAGGTACGCCAACATAAACAGTTTCGCTGGTTGCTGATAAACCAAACACTGCAATCCATTATTGAGCGCAGTCGCCCTAATCACCTACTTTTTCCGCACCTACAAATTTTTGCTCAGTATTGGCACACCTTGCCCACCCCGGACAGAGTTCTGGAATTGGGGCTAGGAGGAGGGGCGATACGCAACTATTTACACCACAGCTACCCTGATACCGAGCTTATTTCCGTGGAGCAAAACCCCGATATTATTCATTGCTATAAACGCTACTTCGGTGGTCGTCATGACACCACTTTACGCTGTGCCGATGCCGAGCAAGTACTGAGTGAGCCTGGGTGTTACGACTGGATAATCATTGATTTATTCAGTGAGCTCGATGCTCCAATGTTCCTCTACAAACATCGGTTTTACGACAAAATACGCGCTGCGTTGAACCATGATGGGCACCTCTTTATCAACTTTTTGGCCCACCATGAGTCACAGTTGCAGCAACTTAAACACTTGTTGATCACTTGTTTTGGCAAGCCACCCGATATGGTTAAAGTAAAAGGCTACTCCAATCATTTAGTGTTTTTGTCCCGTTAAACGGCTAAATTGAACGTCACCGGACCATCATTGACTAATGATACTTGCATATCTGCAGCAAATTGTCCGGTCGCCAAAGTGATGCCTAATGCTTTAGCTTTATCAACAAACAGGTCATATAGCTGTCTAGCTTGTTGTGGCGTTGCCGCACTGGAAAAGCTAGGACGCATTCCTTTGCGAGTATCGGCGGCAAGCGTGAACTGCGATACCACCAAAAGCTCACCACCGATGTCTTTTAGGCTTAAATTCATCTTACCTTGCTCATCGGTAAAAATACGATAGTTACTCACTTTATGGAGTAGTTTGTCGACCTGTTGTTCGCTATCGGCCTTTTCTACGCCTAATAACAGCACAATCCCTTGGTCTATTTTCCCTACTACATGCCCTTCAACGGTGACTTCGGCGCGACTAACGCGCTGTATTAATCCTTGCACTGCTGCCTCTTTAACTTCAAATACATATGGTCGGTTGCCCGACATTGGGCTTGGCAATATACCTCATCAGCCAAGCTGTGACCAAGGCCTTCAAAAATATCTAAATGTGCTTGTGCGGCCGTGGCAAATGCTTGGGCTCGCGCGTATGAACACACCAAATCGTGGCGCCCGTGAACCATCCATACCGGCAGGCCTGCGAATTCCTTGGCATGGTCCATGAGCATATCGTCACGTAGAAAAAACTGGTGTTTGAAGTAGTGCAGCTGTAGCTGTGCTCGGTTGATAAGAGCAGCGGGTTCTAGCAGTTTAATACTTGGTGCCGTGCCGCAACATAAGGTTTCCTCCCAGGCCACCCATGCTTTGGCGGCTTTAAGCTGCGTGGGCTCGCTGTCACTAAAAAGTTGCTGATGGAAACCTTCGATCAATGCTGACGTTGGCTGGTTTTGCGGGTTAAATTGGCGATAATATTCAGGGTAAAATTGTGCTCCGGCGCCACTTTTCCCCAAACACCAGTCGTAATCCTGTTGGCTTGCAAAAAAGCTGGCCCAAAGCATCAAAGCGCTTACGTGCTTACGGTGTTGCAAAGCATACACCATCGCTAGGGTAGCCCCGAAAGACTCTCCACACACAACCCAGCGGCCAATTCCCAAATGACGGCGAATGCATTCGAGATCGCCAATCAAGTGTTCCAGGGTATTATGCTCGCAACTATGGGGGGTGGAATTACCACACCCTCTTTGACTGAAAAGTAAAATTCGGTAGTGCTCGGGATTAAAGTGTGCGCATTCAAAGCGACTGAGCCCTCCACCAGGCCCCCCGTGACAGACAATCACCGGCAAGCCATCCCCGCTGCCATGTTCCTCAATTTCTAGTTGGTGCCCTTGTCCGACCAAGACATGGTGGGTTTTTCGTGGCGCACTAACGGGATAGCTCAATGCCATTGTTACTCCTTAAGTGCGCGTTTCTCCTCGGCGACAATATCATCGATAGGAGGCTTGCTCACACTGATACACACAGTGAACTCTGCACCGAGTAGTACCACAGCCCACGACAGATACACCCACACAAATAAAATAGGTACTGTCGCTAGCGCCCCATAAATCACTTCATATGAGGGGAAATGGCTGATGTACATAGCAAACCCCTTTTTTGTCAGCTCAAATAACAGTGCTGCAAAAATAGCCCCGGGAACCGCTGCTCTAAATGGAACTCGTGTATTTGGTACTAGAGTATAGAGCATCACAAAGCCAACAGTAGAAATAACGTAAGGAAGCGACTTTAAAACAAAACCACTAAAACCAGGAATGCCACCATCAGCAAAGGACACCAAAGACACAATGTAAGACGTGGCACCAATACTTAACCCAAGCAATACCGGCCCTAAACTCAGCACCATCCAATAAATAGCGAAAGAAATAACCGCAGGGCGTTTCTTTTTGATGCGCCAAATCCGGTTTAAGGTGAGATCGATATTACGTATTAAAAATAACGCCACAACAGCCAAGAAAGAGACCCCCACGGCGGTCATTTTATTCGCATTCCCTGTAAATGCGCCGATATGCTCTTTAATTACATCCGTTGAGGTGGGCACCATGTTATTAAAAATAAAGCTTTCGATAGCAATACGGGTATCTTCAAAGCCAGGAAAAGCCGAGAAAATGGCCACACCTACAGCAATTAAAGGCACTAAGGAAAGCAGGGTTACATAGGCTAGATAGCCTGCGTTAACAGTGATTTGATCTTCCATACACCGAGTAAAAAAATACCGCCACCAGCGCGGCTGTGCTTTTACCCAAATGGAGAGTTGCGCTTTGATTTTCTCACCGTTGAACTGCATGAGTTACCTAAAATATGAAAAACCTTTTGCTTATCATAGCAATCGACCACATAATTTACAGTATCAAGTATCCATACAAGGGTTGAAAATGATTAAAAAAATCGCGCTAGCTACTGCATTTATGACGCTCACAGCGTGTCAGTCCGCTTACTATTCGGCAATGGAATCTGTCGGCGTACATAAACGAGATATCCTTGTTGATCGCGTTGAGGAAACTAAAGAGTCACAGCAGGATTCTCAACAGGAATTTCAGTCAGCATTGGAGCGTTTAAGTACGTTAATTAATTTCGATGGCGGTGATTTACAAGACGCGTACGAGCAGCTCAATGATGACTATGAGTCAAGTCTAGCGGCGGCTGATGAGGTCTCAACTAACATTGATAAAGTAGAAGATGTGGCAGAAGCTTTATTTGACGAATGGGCCGATGAACTAGAAGAGTACCAAAGCGCCGCTCTAAAACGCGAAAGCAGTAAAAAGTTGCGCGCCACTGAACGCCAATTTGAGCAGCTCCTGCGCTCTATGCGCGCCAGCGAGGCGAAGATGCAACCCGTGTTAGAGTCTTTACAAGACAACGTGCTCTACCTTAAGCACAACCTCAACGCGCAAGCAATCGCCGCGATAAAAGGTGAATTCACGAATCTTAAGCGCGACATTCAAGTACTTATTGATGATATGAATCGTTCAATCGAAGACTCTAACCGCTTTATTGAGCAAATGAATCAAAGCTAACTCTCTTTGATAACCCACTGCCCGCATGATGGCGGGCATGTTCTACTTGTTGTACTACAGTAAACTGCCCCACCCCACTATCTAACTTTTCAATAGTCATGGTGAATGGCCATGCCCCTTGGCCATCGACATGTGTTAACCGCATATCCAGCACTAAATGTTCTTGCCTATCTAGGAAAAGAGTGAAATGAGCAAGACTTTATTCCAACGATTTCACACAGGTAACAACACCCAGAGCATTTGCTTTAGGCATAAAAAAACCCGCAACACAGTGCGGGTTTTTCAAATTAAGGGCTAATTAGCTCTTCTTTGACTCACGAGATGCGCGCTTACGCTCGCTCTCAGTCAATAATTTCTTACGGATACGGATGCTTTCCGGAGTCACTTCTACCAGCTCATCATCATCAATGAACTCAAGCGCTTGCTCAAGGGTCATCTTGATAGGTGGCACAAGTGTTTGCGCTTCATCAGTACCTGAAGCACGCACGTTGGTTAACTGTTTACCTTTTAGGGCATTAACCGTAAGGTCATTGTCACGGCTGTGAATACCGATAACCATACCTTCGTATACTTCAACACCATGGCCGATAAATAGCTTACCACGCTCTTGCAGGTTAAATAGCGCGTTAGTCAGCGCCTTACCTTGGGCATTCGCTATCAATACACCGTTCATACGCTGGCCGATCTTACCGCCTTTGTGTGGGCCGTAATGATCAAACGTGTGGTACATCAAACCAGAACCTGAGGTTAACGTCATGAAATCAGTCTGGAAACCAATCAAGCCACGGCTTGGGATCATAAAGTCCATACGAATACGGCCTTTACCATCTGGAGACATATCAGTCATTTCTGCTTTACGTAAACCCAGCTGCTCCATGATAGAGCCTTGGTGCTCGTCTTCACAGTCGATAGTCACTGTTTCGTAAGGTTCTTGGATTTCACCATCAACTTCACGCAAGATAACTTCTGGACGAGACACGGCAAGTTCATAGCCTTCACGACGCATGTTTTCGATAAGTACGCCCAAGTGTAGTTCACCACGGCCTGATACACGGAAGCTATCAGGGTTATCGGTCTCTTCTACGCGTAATGCCACATTATGAACTAGCTCGGCTTGCAAACGTTCAAGGATATTACGTGAGGTGACGTATTTACCTTCTTGGCCAGCAAAAGGTGAGGTATTTACAGAGAACGTCATGGTAACAGTAGGCTCATCAACACTCAGTGCTGGTAACGCTTCAACCGTGTTGACATCACAGATGGTATCGGAGATTTTCAACTCGCCAAGGCCACTCACCGCGATGATGTCGCCGGCAGTTGCCTCTGTCGCATCATGACGGTCAAGACCTAAGTAAGTAAGCACTTGGCCCACTTTGCCGTTACGTTTACTGCCATCAGCACCGACAATAGTAACCTGCTGATTTACTTTCACAGTACCACGCTTAATACGGCCTACGCCGATAACGCCAACGTACGAGTTGTAATCAAGCTGTGAGATTTGCATCTGTAGCGGCCCTTCTGGATCCGCATCTGGTGCTTCAACTTCTTTCACGATGGCTTCAAACATTGGCTCCATGTTGTCAGAAGGCTCATCTAAATCGAGCGTTGCCCAACCATTAATCGCTGATGCATAAATAACTTTAAAGTCTAACTGTTCGTCGGTTGCACCTAAGTTATCGAACAAGTCAAATACTTGGTCCATAACCCAATCAGGGCGTGCACCCGGCTTATCAACCTTGTTAATAACAACGATTGGCTTCAGCCCTTGCGCGAACGCTTTTTGCGTTACAAAGCGCGTCTGCGGCATTGGCCCTTCTTGTGCGTCAACAAGTAATAGTACGGAGTCAGCCATCGAAAGTACGCGCTCTACCTCGCCACCAAAGTCGGCGTGCCCAGGGGTATCGACGATATTGATATGGTAGTCTTTCCAGTTGATTGCCGTGTTTTTAGCTAGGATGGTAATACCACGTTCTTTTTCAAGATCGTTCGAGTCCATCACTCGCTCTTCGTTGCCACCACGGGTTTGTAGTGTGCCCGATTGCTCAAGCAATTTATCAACCAAAGTCGTTTTACCATGGTCAACGTGTGCGATAATCGCGATATTTCTTAACTTTTCGATGCTCATATATTTACTTAGAGGCTAACCCCATATTTCCTAAATGATCCACACCCAGCGGCGCGGGCCACCTGTGTCGAGTTTAAAAGGTCGCGTATTATCCCTTATAACGCCACTAGATGAAAGTTTATCCAGCTAATTAATTTACTTCCGTGCCTAACATAGCCTAGTCGCTTGACATAAAAATGACACCGAGACTGTGCTATCAGTGTTTTTTTAGTGCGCTCACTGTCTTATTTGAGTCATCCCTTGATACATGACAATGCAGCCTGAAAAATTTGCACTACAATGTAGCAAGTTCGCACCCTATTGGTGCAAAAAATAAGTTTGAGATTACCAAATAGAAAGTAACCCCCTACTAAACAGACACTTATACTTTTGGCATGGTTTAAGCTTACCCATGCACAAATGCAGTAAATTGCAGCAAATAATAATCCATAGTTGGAGGACACATGTCACAATCGGTATTAGATTTTATTAAAGAGCACGACGTAAAATTCGTTGACCTTCGTTTCACCGACACCAAAGGTAAAGAGCAGCATGTCTCTATTCCTCATCACCAGGCTGATGAAGATTTCTTTGAAGACGGTAAAATGTTTGATGGCTCTTCAATTGCAGGCTGGAAAGGCATTAACGAGTCAGACATGGTGCTGATGCCAGATGCTGAAAGCGCTAAGCTTGATCCATTCGCCGAAGAAACCACACTTATCGTACGTTGTGACGTTGTTGAACCTTCAACTCTTCAAGGCTATGAGCGCGACCCTCGCTCTGTGGCCAAGCGTGCTGAAGAATATATGCGCTCAACAGGTATTGCCGATACGATTCTGTTTGGCCCTGAACCAGAATTTTTCCTTTTTGACGATGTTAAGTACAAAACAGATATGTCTGGGTCAATGTATAAAATCGACGCTGAAGAAGCATGCTGGAACTCAGATAAAGATTACGAAGGCGGTAACACCGGTCACCGTCCTGGCGTCAAAGGTGGTTACTTCCCAGTTGCTCCAGTGGACTCATCACAAGATTGGCGTAGTGCCACTTGCATGGTGCTTGAAGAACTCGGCCAAGTCGTTGAAGCTCATCACCACGAAGTAGCAACAGCTGGCCAAAACGAAATCGCCACCCGCTTTAACACCATGGTTTTGAAAGCGGACGAAATTCAAGAGATGAAGTATGTTATTCACAACATGGCGCATCTGTATGGTAAAACCGCTACTTTCATGCCTAAGCCTGTGGTTGGCGACAACGGTTCAGGCATGCATTGTCACCAGTCTCTAGGTAAAGATGGTAAGAACATCTTTGCAGGCGACAAGTATGGTGGTCTATCAGAAGAAGCGCTTTACTACATCGGTGGTATCATCAAGCACGCCAAAGCTATTAACGCCTTTGCTAACGCTTCGACAAACTCATACAAGCGCCTTGTTCCGGGTTTCGAAGCACCTGTTATGCTTGCTTATTCAGCACGTAACCGCTCAGCGTCTATTCGTATCCCTGTAGTTCCATCAGAGAAAGCTCGCCGTATTGAGGTACGCTTCCCAGACCCTACAGCGAACCCATACCTTGCCTTCTCAGCGATGCTAATGGCGGGTCTTGACGGCATTAAGAATAAGATCCACCCTGGCGACGCCATGGATAAAGATCTATATGACTTACCTGCAGAAGAGGCAGCAGAGATTCCAACAGTGGCAGCGTCATTGCAAGAAGCCCTTGATTCACTTGATGCAGATCGTGAGTTCTTGACGCAAGGCGGCGTATTCACTGACGACCTTATTGATGCATACATCGGCTTGAAATCAGCTGAAGTAGAAAAGCTCAACATGACTACACACCCTGTAGAATTTGAAATGTACTACAGCGTGTAAACCGCATAACTACCACTTAGTTATATCATGTGTGTTCTCAAAGCCTGCTTAGCAGGCTTTTTTTATGGTAAAAAAGTTGTAAATAGACTAAAGTTAGGGTTTAACCAAGTAATTGGTTAATTTTCGGCTAACTATAAGAATAATAAACGTAAAATAGGAAGTAGCGTGACAACGAAGTGGTCTATCTTATGCGTTTTCATGGTTCTGGGTTTGAGTGCCTTTAACGCCAACGCAACCAATAAAAGCATCTATGTATGGAAGGATGAGAACGGTGTATTAGTTTTTTCTGACTCTCCAAGAAAAGGAGCTGAGAAGGTAAAGTTAAACTCCCCAGCGATGAGTATGCCCTCAACTGACACGCAAATTCTTGAGCAAGATAATAGCGCTGACCAAGGAATTAATTTCTCCGTCGCTATTACCACTCCAAATCAAGAAGAAACAATTCGTGATAACACCGGCTCTGTACATGTTACAGGCCAAGTATCACCGCGCTTTATGCAAGGCCACCGCGTGCAACTTATGCTCGATGGAAAGCCTTACGATAAACCACAATCATCAACGGTGTTTGTTATGCGTAATGTTGATAGAGGGGCGCATCAAGTACGGTTGCGCCTAGTGGATGGCAATGGTAAACAGCTGGCCACTTCTGAACCTGTGACATTTTATCTGCATCGCCGTTCAGTGATCACAGGCCCTTAAGCTGCATATCACTCCGGGTTGCGCACCGATTGGGCAACCCGGCTAAATACTGCTAAGATAATTCGCACCAAATTGGTGCAACACCGAAATTAATAATGAAGCTTCCTCGTGATTTTTTCCAACAAATGTGGGAAAACCTACATACCGCTATTTTAGTCTTAGACCAAGATTTCAATCTGGTGTATGCCAATACTAGCTGTACCGAACTCCTTGGGCTAGGCTTAAAGCGCATCGTGGGCCAGCCTTTCAAAGCATTATTTAATTACCACTCGGTAGAATTAGAGCGCATCGCTGACTATACCCTTAAACAAGGGGTCGATTGCCACCAACACAGAGCTGACGTGGTATTCGTAGACTCTCGCCATGCCAATTTGGCGCTCAACTGTCGGCGTTTAAGCCACCAAGATCAGTATTTTCTACTGTTTGAAATTCGCCAAACCGACGAAGAAATTCGCCTTGATCAGGCGTCTAACCAAATGCATCAACACCAAGCGGCACGTGCCTTAATTCGTAACCTTGCTCATGAAATTAAAAATCCTTTAGGAGGAATACGCGGAGCGGCGCAATTATTGCAATATGAGGTTGATCAGCAGGAGCGGGATGAATGTGCACAGCTTATTATTGATGAGGCTGACCGTTTACGCCATTTAGTAGACAAGTTACTCGGCCCGAATCAGCGTTTACAAAAACAGGCTATTAATATTCACCAAACACTGGAGAATGTTTTACGCCTTTGCACTTTGGATAGCAGCAAGGCAATTACCTTGCACAAAGATTATGATCCGAGCATTCCAGATGTAAAGGCTGATGGTGATAAGTTGCAACAAGTGCTTCTCAATATCGTGCGCAATGCTATGCAAGCACTCAGTGAAGGGGGCCATATTAATGTTAAAACCCGAGTGCGATACCATGTACGCCGACACGATACGACACTAAAAAAAGCCCTGCAGATCAAAATAACTGACAACGGCCCGGGCATTGCTCCGGAGGTTAGAGAGACCTTGTTCTACCCCATGGTGACCAATAAAGAGGGGGGCTCAGGGTTAGGGTTATCTATCGCCCAAACTCTCATAGACCAACACCAAGGGTTTATCGAATGTGATAGCTGGCCGGGCCATACCGAGTTTACACTATACTTGCCACTGTAATTGGGCCACGAGGTATACGATGAAATCTGTTTGGCTAGTCGATGATGATGCGTCAATTCGCTTTGTATTACAAAAAGCACTCTCCCGTGCAGGCTATGAGGTAGAAAGTTTCGCCAACGCCCATGATGTACTCAGTGCCTTGGAGTTTTCAAAACCGGCCGTGTTGCTCTCGGATGTGCGCATGCCGGGTATGGATGGCATGCGCTTATTGGAGCAGATCAGCGAAGATAACCCCAATCTACCGGTGATCATTATGACGGCCCATTCAGATTTAGACTCTGCAGTGCAGGCATTCCAAAAAGGCGCCTTTGAATACCTAGCTAAGCCCTTCGACCTAGAAGAAGCTGTTAGTGTTGTTGAGCGAGCCATGCGTGCGCATTCGCAGAAAAAAGCGAAAAAGGCCAATAGTGAACAAAAGCGTTCAGTTATTATCGGTGAAGCCCCCGCCATGCAAGAGGTGTTTCGCGCCATTGGCAAATTGAGCGCATCAAGCATGAGCGTACTTATCAATGGCGAGTCTGGCACCGGTAAAGAGCTGGTTGCCAGTGCCTTACACCAGCACAGCCCACGTAAAGACAATCCGTTTATCGCCTTAAATATGGCGGCCATCCCTAAGGATTTGGTGGAGTCAGAGTTATTTGGTCACGAGAAAGGCGCGTTTACTGGGGCTGACAGCGTTCGTAAAGGGCGCTTCGAACAAGCAAATGGCGGAACGCTCTTCCTTGATGAAATTGGCGATATGCCACTTGATGTGCAAACTCGCCTACTGCGTGTACTCGCCGATGGCGAATTCTACCGTGTGGGCGGCCATCAAAGTATAAAAGTTGATGTGCGCATCATCGCTGCCACTCACCAGGATTTAGAGCGTTTAGCTCAACAAGGTAAGTTTCGAGAAGACTTGTTCCACCGCTTAAATGTGGTTCGCTTAAAGCTGCCAGCTTTGCGAGAACGCCCAGAAGACATAGAGCAACTGGCAGAGTACTTCCTCAATAAAAGCGCTCAAGAGTTAAAAATTGATAGCAAGACGCTAAGCCCTCAAGCATGTGATCAAATGCGCTTGTTCAATTGGCCTGGAAATGTGCGGCAACTTGAAAACACCTGTCGCTGGCTAACGGTAATGGCTCCCGGTGAGTACGTAACCGCAGAAGACTTGCCGCCAGAAATACTCAATGCGCAAACGTCTCAAGTTGATGCCGATTGGTTGGACTTATTCCAACAATGGCTAAACAATGAGTTTAAGCAAGGTAAAGACAATGTCTGGCCAGAAATTCAAGCACAGCTGGAAACCAGGCTGATTAAATCGGCCCTTGCTAGCTGTGGAGGGCATAAACAGGATGCTGCTCAACGCATCGGATGGGGCCGCAACACGTTGACGCGTAAGCTAAAAGAGCGCAATATAAACGCCAATTGACGCACCGACGAAGAGGATAGGCATGAAGCTGATTGAACATATTGCCATGTATAAACGCATGGAGATTATCAATCGCGTGCCTTTCTTTCGCAGCTTTGAGTTAGCCGAGCGGCAAATGCTCTTAGAGTCATTTTCGCAGCTGTACTTATGCCAACAAGGGCGCTACGTATTCAAGTTGCACGAGCAAAGCCAGCAGCTATATATCGTGTTAAGCGGCGAGCTGGTAGTGTTCCGCCAATCTGACCATAAAGAACTGGGCCATATTCGACCTGGCGACTTTGTCGGTGAAGGTGCCTTTATTGCCCACCGCGAGCGCAGCACTAATGCCAAAGCGCTCACCGACACCATAGTGTTAGCCATTGAGCCACTGGCTTTAACTAAATTACCTGTGGTGGTGCGTGAGAAAATAAAAGATCAATTGATACTCGGTATGAGCGAGCGCATCGCCCGCCTCAGTAGCCTGTTAGAGCGCCATACTCCTTAGCGAAAATGCCGCCACGCACTCGCTAACGCACGTAAATCCTCGACTCCGCACCATGCTTGCAGCTCCGATTCATCAAGTGCGAGGTCGTCACCACTATAAAGCGCCAATGTCTGCTCGTCGTCATGAAATAAGCCATGACTTTGAAAACACGCCTCACCATCACCGAGTAGCAATCTCATTTCTCGTCCCTGCACGAGCTGCTCTGCAGTGCTATCAAGAGCGGTAAAAAACGCTTCAATGAGCTCATCGTTTTCATAGAGCTCGTCATTGAACCAACGGGCAATAAGCCGGTGTTCGTCAGATATTCTTACCCGCTTACCCCATGTTGGGTCTGAGTAGAGTTGGTATTCCATAATAGTGCTGCCAAAAAGATGCGGCGCGCATAATAGCAATATCGATACGCTAAATCGAGCTGCTCATTGTACTGCGATATCAGCACTAACGGCATCATGTTAGTATACGCCTACCCTGTCGGCTTCCTATATCGATTATGTTCAACACCCTAGCAATAATTTTTCCACTCATTTTCGTGGCGACAGCCGGTTACATTAGTGCAGCACGCTCGTTTTTAACAGCCGAACACCTTAGTGGCATAAGCCGCTTTGTATTTTACATCAGCATTCCGGCTTTTTTGTTTGTTAATATGTCCCAAGCTGAGCTCAGCAAAGCAGTCAGCCTAGATGTCATGCTTAGCTTCTATCTTCCCGTTATCGGCCTGTATCTACTGGTACTGGGGTTTTATCGGTGCCGCTGTGGGCAGTGGAGTATAAGCGCCATTCGCGCGCTTGGGGCGTGTTATTCCAATACTGTACTTATCGGTTTACCTATCGCGATGCAAGCACTCGGTAAGCACGTAGCCGCAACGGTTTTCGTCATCATCACCTTTCATAGTGCGTTATTGTTTTTGCTAACTTACAGCTTCGCCGGTAAAGAGCAGCGCGTTACTTGGCCAAACATCATCCGGCAATTAGTTATCAACCCGGTAATACTGGCAATTGCCTTAGGGCTGTTAGCGAATGCAGTCAATTTAGCGCTACCCCAGGTAATCAATGAAGGACTGACATTATTGGCAGAGCCAGCCATCGCCGGCGCCTTATTTGTGCTTGGGGCAAACCTGCACCATTATCAGATCAAGCCAGGCATCAAATCGGCTCTTACGTTAACCTTGTTAAAGCTCGCAGTATTGCCGACGCTTGTATACCTAACCGCGACCTACGGATTTGCTTTAGCTCAGGAGCAAACCTTGCTTTTGGTGCTACTTAGCGCCTCTCCTTTAGGGGTTAATGCGTATTTGGTGAGCAAACAATTGCAACGAGAGTCAGCCACCTTAGCCAGTGCGGTTGTGCTCAGCACGCTATTAAGTGTGGTGAGCTTTGTTTTATGGCTGGCTCTGCTTTCATGAAAACAGGACCAGCCGCATAAGCACTAATAATCTCGGCGATACTTCGCAGCGTCGATAATGGCCCACACATAAGCAATTGCGGCGATGATACCCGGTACAATCAACCACCACAGTGCCGCACCACCGAAAACAAAAATCGCAAAAAGCAGCGCGGCTAAGATGCGACCTTGAACAAGTTGTCCTAACCCAGGGAAAAACACGTTACATAGCGCCGCAATGACATTACCACCAGAGCCTTGTCCTGACATAATTACCTCAATATATAGTTAGTTTCTCTTTCACTTATCAAGTTTCAGGCCAAGTAAAAATAGCCTTATTTTCAATAGGTTAAAAATAAACACTTGGATAACAAAAGCATAATTTAGTTGTTCATGCTAAAAGTTAGCCTTTTTTGCTGACCATGAAATATGTTAATACAGGTTCATACAGAATAAAAATACATCATCAGGCTATGTTAACAACATTATCTCGCCCACTCGCAGCGCTAGTGGAAAAGTACTTACCCGACCCTCTTGTTATAGTGATCTTGCTTACATTCTTAGCGATGTTCAGTGCTTTGCTATCTACACCTCACTCGCCAACTGCCATATTGACTATGTGGGGAAGTGGCTTAAGCAACCTACTGAGCTTTGCAATGCAGATGTTATTGGTGTTAGTCAGCGGCTACCTATTGGCCACAACGCCCGTTGTATCACAGTACTTACATGCCGTGGCGCGGCGATTAAAATCACCTGCTTTAGCAGTTATAGTAACAACCTTTGTAGCTATGCTAGCAAGTTGGATTAACTGGGGCTTTGGCTTGGTCGCTGGTGCATTATTTGCCAAAGCCGTGGCACAATACTGCCGTATCGACTATCGCGTCTTAGTGGCCAGCGCTTACTCAGGGTTTATTGTTTGGCATGGCGGGCTCTCTGGTTCTGTGCCATTGACTATAGCGACACCGGGACACTTCAGCGAAAGTGAAATTGGTCTCTTACCTACGAGTGATACGCTATTTTCAACCCTAAACCTGTCTTTATTGCTGGGATTATCTATCTTACTACCTACTATCAATTATTTATTATTACCTAAGCCTCAGCACAGCGTTTATGTAGACCGTACACGTTTACAATCCAAGGATAAAACTGTAAAGCCGCCAGCGAAAGGAATAGACCACGCTCGTTGGCCGTGTGTTGTAGTTGGCTTACTGGGTCTCAGCTACCTAGCTCATTTCTTTGTGCAACAGCAGGGCGGGCTTAATCTTAACGTCGTTATTGCGCTGTTTTTATTTTGCGCTTTTTTACTACATCACAGCACACACTCTCTGCTTGAGCATCTGTATGAGGCTGTTCGCAGTGGCAGTGGCATTGTTATCCAATTTCCTTTCTATGCAGGGCTGATGGCCATAATGAGTGAGAGCGGGCTTGCTGAGAATATATCGGCCGCACTGATGTCTTTAGCGAATAGCCAAACGCTGCCTCTTTTAAGTTTCTTGAGCGCTGGATTGGTCAACATATTTGTCCCCTCAGGAGGAGGCCAGTGGGCGCTTCAAGCACCTCTTGTTATTCCTGCCGCACAAGCGTTAGAAGTCCCTATCGCTTCGGTTGCTATGGCTGTCGCTTGGGGAGACGCTTGGACTAACCTTATTCAACCTTTTTGGGCTATCCCTGTACTGGCGATTGCTGGATTAAAAGCAAAAGACATTATGGGCTTTTGTATCATTCAATTACTCATCACTGGTGGCTACATCAGTGTTACTTTGCTGACAGTGGCATAAAGCAATAAGAAAGGATGGGTTTTTAGATAATTACCAATAATTCTCGTGTCATTTAGTTGCAGGGCTTAGCAACCACTTCTACATTACAATAAGGGATTAGAGGGAGAATGGATGAAAACCTACACGCAAGCCAATCTGCAACATAAATACCGTGTTGCCATCGTCGACGACTCACCAGCCATTTTAGTGGTGCTGCGCGCGGTGTTTAATGAGCTAGGTATTGAGGAAGTGTCTACATTCGATGACGCTGAGTCGGCCTATGCGGCGATCGAAAAAGCACCTAGTCTTTACGATATTGTGTTAACAGATCTGAACATGCCCGGCATGGACGGTATGGCTTTTATGCGTAAACTCGGGGAGCTCAAATACGGAGGAGCTGTTGTCATTGTATCCGAGATGCATCCAGAGATCATAGCCCTTGCAGCACGCGTAGCTAGGCAGCACCAAGTGCATTTGTTGGGAAATATAGAAAAACCCGTGCACTTGCATTATGTTGAGCACCTAATTCAGAAACTTGAATGTTTACATGCTTCTTCTAGAGACCCTTTGCGCACCGTTTCTGAAATCGCTCTTTTAGACGCCATTAGTCACAGCCGTGTCCTTCCTCTTTACCAGCCCAAGCGCCACATTAGTAACGGTAAAGTGGTGAGCCTAGAAGTGATGTCACGCATACTGCCTCGCTATCAAGATAGTGATTCCATGCCTGAGTGCTTCGTTGACGTTGCTCGTGACAATGAGTTACTTAACTTATTGACCTTTCAGCTAATTGAGGAGGCTGCCAAAGATTTAAGTTCTTTTCGGCACGCTTATGGCTCGCACCTAAAATTGGCAATTAATCTCCACCCTTGCCAGCTCGCAGACCTTAGTTGTCCTGACAAGTTAGCGTTAATATTATCACTTAATCAGCTTGCTCCAGCAGACATCTTAATTGAAATGACAGAGCATCAGCCACTTAATGATAAGCATATTCTAGAGACCATTAGCCGCTTGAAGATGCGTGGATTTGAGCTTTCTTTAGACGACTTCGGCAGTGGTTTTACTGAAGAGGAGCAACTGAGGAGTTTGCCACTTGATGAAATCAAAGTGGGACAACCTCTCATTTCTCATATTGAACGCGACAATTTTGCGCAGCAGATAGTCTATCGCTTGGATGATTTGGCCACTGACCGCAAGTTACGCTTATGTGCCGTTGGATTAAGCAGCACGCAGGAGTTAGACTACTTAGCTCAACGCTTTCCACATATGTATGTTCAGGGGCCACTGGTGTGCAAGCCGCTTTCTCGAGAGGATTTACTCGTCTGGCTTGAACAACAAACAACACAAGCTAGCAACTGAGTGAACCCACCTTTGAAACAGTTGTTAACAATCTAAGCGTGCCAACTACTGTTTATTGAACCAACATTCAGATATTCTTCTTTCCTATGCTGCCCCCATGCAGCCAGAGAATAATGCAAAAACCTCAACTTTATCGTAAAGTATGGTTGAAATTTGTTCCCATTGAGCAAGCTGATAATATTGAATGCAGTCGCTGCTGTCTGTTTGATTCTAGGTGTATTTGAATGTCGATTAATGTATTACTTGTTGAAGATGATGAGTTGCTGGTAAAGCGCATAGAGAATCACTTCACGGGCACTGAGTTTACTATCCACGTAGATACTACGGGTAGTAATGCTTTGCCTATGGTTCAAGCCTCACAAGCAACTGGCCAGCAGCCGATTCAACTGGCCATTGTCGATATTGTACTACCAGAGCAGGATGGCCTGATGTTGGCTAGAGAGCTGACTACCTTGACAGAAATCGGCGTTATCGTGCTCTCAAGCCGAGACTCACAATCCGATCGTATTGCCGGACTTGCACAAGGCGCAGACGACTATATTTGTAAGCCTGTCGATTTGTTAGAGCTCGAGTTAAGAATGCGTGCGGTTTATAAGCGCTTAAACGGCTCGGCAAGTCAAGAAGACTCTACCGAGTACATTGAATATGCAGATTTCAAGCTTCATCCAGATAATCGCACTCTCGTTACCGCAACAGGTGAGGAGATGCGCCTAACCGAAGCCGAGCACAAGGTGCTTATTTGCCTAATTGCCAATGCTGGCAAGGCCACATCACGGGAAAAAGTATCGGAAGAAATAGGCCAGCCAGATTGGAGCCCAACCGATAGAACGGTAGATGTTCTTATTGGCAGGTTACGCAAAAAGCTAGGGGATGAAAAAGAGCAAAAACGTATTGTCACTGTTCGTGGCAAGGGTTATATGCTCTCTTCTAGCTAAAAAATGAGCTGCCCCTTTTGATAAGCCGCTAGAGTTTGCTCAAAAGGCTGTTGCGCATAAGACTGATCTTCTGCTTCACTCAAAGCCTGTTCTTGGTAGTCGATCGCCTCATCAAAATTACCTAACTTCGCGTGGGCGGCCGCTAAATAGGCGTACGCTAAAGGATGGTCGGTCTCATCACTGACCTGCTCCGCAAGGGCAATAGCATTTTTGAGCTGTGCGCCATTATCCGAGTAGCGAACATACCACCCAGCTAACTCTCGCATTGCGATTAACTCACCCTGCTTAGCGGCCTCATTAAGCCAGTAGCGAGCTAGCTCTAATTGCTCTCGTTGCCCTGATGCTTGCGTAAGTAAACAGCGACCAAGCTGGAGCTGGGCACGACTATGCTGGCGCTCGGCGGCTTCGAGTAGCAATCGTTGGTTACAGTTAATTCCGAGCTGATAAAGCATATCGCTATGCCCAGCTGCCGCTGCTTTGAGCTGCCAATAGCGCCATTGCTGCTCCTTCTCTTTATTAACCAAAGGTTTTACATCAGCGTAAGCTACTACGCTGTGGTTCTCATAGCTCGCCTGTTGTTCTTGGTTGTTGTAAAAAAACCGTGCTAAATACCAGTTGCTATCACCCAACAACCCCTGCTCTGCACCTAGTGACCACTGACTCATCACTTCCCGCGCATGCTCGTCTAATTGACTGGGGATATCAATATGCTCAAAGGCCGATACTTCTTGAACTCGCCCCTGATTATCAACGTTCACTAGGTAGTTGAAATTATAGTAACTGGGGTCAATCGTTTTTGTAGGAGTAAAATCAGGCTGTGTAATCGAATTAAAACGAACCATTGGCGCTTGCTTTGCCACAACTTGCACGTCGCTATCCACTGGCCATAACTCAGGTTGATAATCGAGTACTCTTAGCAGTTCAGCCAACTCAGCTTGAGCATCAACATCTCCACGCTGGGCTTGCTGTAATAAGTGTTGCTGCTTGGTGCGTAACTGCTGCATCACCTCACTATCAGGTGAGCCACTAAACACCCCTCGTATAACCGCATTATGAAATACTTCACCTGAATAACTAAAGCGTGTCTCATCCAGCTTTTCGGCAATACTTTGTGCGAACTCTGGTGCAGGGTAGCTGTGCAGTAAAATATAATCCCTCGGAATACCTTGACTATCTATATCAAAAATATAGCTCGCGACACCAGGGACCCCATCACTCTTTAGTCCGCTAGGGTATTCAGTGGGTGGATTAATGCGTTTGCTTGGTGCGGGGTTATATGTCAGTGCACGGCTTAGTTCATAGCGTACAGTGGCGCTACCTTGACGACCAATCTCGGCAATCAGCTGCTGAGCTAGGCGCTGTGCCCGTTGTAATTCATCACTGCTTAAACGCTTAATAACAGACTTTCGGGCCTGTTGCGCCATTTTGAAATCGTTGGCCATGGCCACAGAAAAATATGCATACGCTTTAACGGGGTCGGCCTTAACGCCTTGACCACGTAGGTACTGTACAGCTAAGTTAAATTGGCTGCGACCATCGCCTAACTCGGCCGTCTTTTCAAAGAGAGTAAAGGCGCGTTGATAATCTTGATTTAAATACAGGTCCATCGCTTCATTGGCATTACCCCAGCTTAACATGGGGGCAAGCGCTACGGTTAAAATCCACGCTTTCATTGTTCACTCCTAGCAGTTCTAAGCGCCAATGTTAACAGCTGGTAAATAACCGCGCAATGGCTATTCCCCAAGCCGAGCCAGCAGACGTTCAAAGGCACGGTAGCTTAGCGCTTCTTTAATATGCTCTACTTGGATATTCGTCATCGTATTCAAATCGGCAATAGTTCGGGCTACTTTTATCACACGATGGTGCGAGCGCGGAGATAACTGTAAGCGCTCACTAGCTAGCGCCAAATATTCATGACTTTTCGCATCTAACCGACAGTGTTGGCTGAGCTCTTTATTGGATAATAAGGCATTCACAACCCCTTGGCGCTGCAGCTGGAATTCATAAGCTTGCTCAACGCGCTTCCTGACCGTAGCACTTGACTCTTGTTTACTGTCTTTCAATAACTCAGTGCTGGGGATTCTAGATAACTCTATCTGTAAGTCTATGCGGTCAACAAATGGCCCAGAAATACGAGACAAATAGCGGAGCACTTGCTCAGGATTGGCTCTTTTGTCGGTATGATGTCCTGTTGGGCTTGGGTTTAACGCTGCAATAAGTTGAAAGCGCGCAGGGAACTCAACTTGAATCGCGGCTCTAGAGATAGTGACGACACCTGTTTCCATGGGCTCGCGCAGACTATCAATAACTTTGCGCTCAAACTCTGGCAACTCATCAAGAAACAACACACCGTTGTGTGCCAGTGATATTTCTCCGGGCTTTGGCTTTGATGAGCCACCAACAAGGGCTACTGCTGAGCAGGTATGATGTGGAGAACGAAAAGGTCGCTGCCGCCAACTCGCCAAATCAATATCGTGTCCTGAAACCGAATATACGGCTGCGGTCTGTAATGCTTGCTCGGTTGTCATCCGGGGCATAATCGTTGCCATGCGCTGCGCTAACATTGATTTTCCAGTACCAGGAGGGCCTGTAAACAAGACATTGTGTCCGCCGGCAGCAGCTATCTCGAGTACACGTTTCGCCAACTCTTGGCCCTTCACCTCACTAAAATCAACTGGCAGTTCAGGGCTGGCATTAACCATCTCGGACTGTGGCAGGAGCAAAGGTAGCGACTGCTGATTATTGAGGTCTAGCCAAACTTGGTGCAGTGAATTTGCACATTTACACTGCGCATCAGCGACAAGTTCAGCTTCCCTTTCATTTTCTGAACTCAAATATGCTGTACGCTGCGCATTTCTCACCGCCATCATTGCCGGTAACACCCCACGTACAGGCCTTAACTTACCATCTAACCCAAGCTCAGCCAAAAACTCACAAGCCAAGGGTTGCGACACCGTTAGCTGCCCAGAGGCGATAAGTATGCCTATAGCGATAGCCAAGTCATAACGGCCACCCTCCTTAGGTAAGTCAGCGGGAGCTAAATTCACCGTTATTCTTTGACTGGGGAACACAAAGTGACTGTTCTCCAATGCGCTGCGTACCCGATCTTTGGCTTCTTTAACCGAGGTTTCAGGAAGCCCAACTATATTAAATGCGGGCAACCCGGAGCCAAGATAGACCTCAACCGTCACCTGTGGTGTTTCTATACCGACTTGAGCACGAGTAAATACATGAGCCAGTGACACATCCTTGTTCCTACACTAGTTAGTTCTCTATACAGTTTAGTTATGATAGCGGAAAACATGTAAGCTTAATTGCCATCTAATAGCGGCAAGGCGTACTATCAGTGTCGTCAGCCCGCCAATCCACATAGCAAGCTGTTGGTTTATTTCCATACTAACTAGTTGTGCATACAAGCCAGCCCCAATAGCACAGGCAATAGCATAAAGCGGCCCCTTAAGCAGCATAGGGACTTCTCTTGCTAACACATCACGGATCATACCGCCAAAACAGCCAGTCAAGACTCCCATGATCACCGCCGTCATCACTGGCACCCCTGCTCCCAATGCCTTTTGCGCCCCCATGATTGCAAAGAAGGCTATCCCCAGCGCATCTGCCAATTGCAGTAAGAAATGAGGAAAGCTCTGGCGGATATTTAACCACGCTATAGTTATCGCCACTGTCACTAATATAGTTATAAAGTAACTGGTGTCATGCACCCAAAACACTGGCATATCGAGAATGAGATCTCGCAGTGTACCGCCGCCTATTGCTGTGACCGAAGCGAGTACGATAACACCAAAGCCATCCATTGATTTTTCGTGCGCCAACAAAGTGCCGGAAATAGCGAAGACTGCGACTCCTAGCAAGTCAAACCAATGATAGAGTTCTCCCATTTCTCAATACTCAATTGCTCTATAGTAAACAGTAAGATAGCACCCTAGAGGCGCTCTGCGAAGGAAGAATGGCATATTGCCAGGCTAGCTTGTGTTGTGGGTCAGGATTTATCCTGACTGGGGTACGGTGTTGTAGGTCAGGGTTTACCCTGACTAGGGTGTTGCAAGACTGAAGCCTGGCCTAAAGGTATAAAAAAACCCGCTGCACTGGTGCAACGGGTTTCTCTAATTAGGAGCCTGGTGATGACCTACTTTCACATGGGCGAACCCACACTATCATCGGCGCAGTTCCGTTTCACTTCTGAGTTCGGCATGGGGTCAGGTGGGTCCAGAACGCTATTATCACCAA
>NZ_JAKRFR010000009.1:0-87796 GCF_022347865.1 Pseudoalteromonas sp. CNAT2-18.1
CTCACCCGTCCGCCGCTCGACGCCAGAGGTGCAAGCACCTCTTCGTTTCCGCTCGACTTGCATGTGTTAGGCCTGCCGCCAGCGTTCAATCTGAGCCATGATCAAACTCTTCAATTAAAAGTTTTTTGAATCCGAAGATTCAGCTCAATGAATACTGATTTTGATATCTATCGATATCGAATTGACTGTGCTGAATAAATTAAATTTATTCCGTTGGTCACTCAGCTCAATTGAGACTCTAAATTTGTTTGCGTCATCTAGCGAACTAGAATCGGCTGTTAGAACTCAATCTGTACGAGTGCCCACACAGATGATTGCTTCATATTTTTAAAGAACGTTTTAGGCTTTTGCCTCGGAAGCTTTGCTCCCGTTCAGGGCTGTGCATTCTACTCAACCCCACTTTATTGTCAACACTTTATTTTAAGAAGTTTGCATTTTTCAATGCGTCTTTTAAAACTCAGTTTTACTTGACTCACCCAACTCGTTGAAGTGCTTGTTTGTAAGCAGTCCGCCGTGTCGGTGGATGCGCATTATAGGGAGATTCGATTTCCACGCAACCCCTTTTTTAAAGAAAACTGCAAAAAACGGATCGTTTGAACAAAAATAAAACTAAAACTACTGTATTTAACAGTTATAGATCTATTTAAGATCTAAATTGCTACATTTAAGATGTTTTATATAGAGAAGGGTTTAGCTAAATAGCTATATATAGAAGAGCTGAAATTTAATTTTGGCCATAAAAAGAAAAAGCCGAGCATAAGCTCGGCTTTTTGTGTCTTTTACGACTTACTCTGCAGACTGTGCGTCTTCTTGAACGTCTTCGCTCGCAACTGGGCGATCTACTAGTTCAATGTAAGCCATTGGTGCGTTGTCGCCTGCACGGAAGCCACACTTCAAAATACGAGTGTAACCACCAGGACGGCCTTCGTAGCGAGGACCAATCTCGCTAAACAACTTACCAACAACTTCTTTATCACGCGTGCGAGCAAATGCTAAACGGCGATTTGCAACGCTATCAGTCTTAGCCAGTGTGATTAAAGGTTCAATTACACGGCGCAGCTCTTTCGCTTTAGGCAATGTTGTTTTGATGATTTCGTGCTTCACCAAAGAACCAGCCATATTGCTGAACATCGCTTTGCGATGGCTGCTGTTACGGTTTAATTGACGACCACTCTTACGATGGCGCATGACCCTATCCTTCTAACTAAACTAAATATAGTGATTTAGATTACTCAGCTAAGCTTGCTGGCGGCCAGTTTTCTAAGCGCATGCCTAGAGACAGACCACGTGATGCAAGCACGTCTTTGATCTCAGTTAGAGACTTCTTACCTAAGTTAGGTGTTTTCAGAAGCTCAACTTCGGTACGCTGTACTAAATCACCGATATATTGAATTTGCTCGGCTTTCAAGCAGTTTGCTGAACGAACTGTTAGCTCAAGATCATCAACTGGACGAAGCAGAATAGGATCGAATTCTGGCTTCTCTTCCTTCTCTTCTGGCTCAGAAACATCGCGTAAGTCTACGAATGCTTCTAATTGCTCAGCAAGAATGGTCGACGCACGGCGGATCGCTTCTTCAGGATCTAAAGTGCCGTTTGTTTCCATATCAATGATTAACTTGTCTAAGTCAGTACGTTGTTCAACACGTGCTGATTCGACCGAGTACGCAATACGCTCAACTGGGCTGAATGATGCATCAAGCAACAAACGGCCGATTGGGCGCTCATCGTCTTCAGAGGATACGCGGCTAGAAGCTGGTACATAACCACGACCACGCTCAACACGGATGCGCATGCTGATCTCGCTATTGTCAGTTGTTAAATGACAAATTACGTGATCAGGATTGCTGATTGTTACATCACCATCGTGCTGGATATCTGCCGCAGTCACAGGGCCTACACCAGATTTAGTCAGGGTCAGAAAAACTTCATCTTTGCCTTCGATATTAACTGCTAGACCTTTAAGGTTTAACAGGATTTCAATGATGTCTTCTTGTACGCCTTCTTTCGCGCTGTACTCATGTAAAACGCCATCAATTTCTACCTCAGTAACTGCGCATCCAGGCATAGATGACAACAGAATACGACGTAGAGCGTTTCCTAGAGTGTGACCAAAACCACGCTCAAGCGGCTCTAGTACCACTTTTGAACGAGTTGGGTTGATAGCGTCGATATCGACTAACCTTGGTTTTAGGAATTCGGTTACAGAACCCTGCATTTTATCCTCTCTTAACTCTTAACTTTACTTCGAGTAAAGTTCGACGATTAGTTGTTCGTTAATGTCCGCAGACAGATCAGAACGCTCAGGTAGGCGCTTAAAAGTACCTTCCATTTTCTTACCGTCAACTTCAACCCAAGTTGGCTTCTCACGTTGCTCAGCCAATTCTAGAGCTCCAACGATACGTGCTTGCTTCTTCGACTTCTCACGAATTTCTACCTGATCTTCAGGAGTAACGTTGAAAGAAGGAATGTTTACAACACGACCATTAACCATAATCGCTTTGTGACTTACTAGCTGACGCGCTTCAGCACGTGTGCTTGCAAAACCCATGCGATATACAACATTGTCTAGACGTTGCTCTAGAAGCTGAAGTAGGTTTTCACCTGTATTGCCTTTAAGGCGAGCAGCTTCTTTGTAGTAGTTACGGAATTGCTTTTCAAGGATGCCGTACATACGACGAACCTTTTGCTTTTCACGTAGCTGTAGACCGTAGTCAGATAAACGACCCTTACGGGCGCCGTGCTGACCAGGTGCTGTCTCAAGTTTACACTTAGAGTCGATAGCTCGTACGCCGCTCTTAAGGAACAGGTCAGTACCTTCACGACGACTTAGCTTGAGCTTAGGGCCCAAATATCTTGCCATGTTCTTTCTCCTAACCTATTGTTATACGCGACGTTTCTTCGGTGGACGACAACCATTGTGTGGAATTGGCGTCACGTCAGTGATGTTTGTGATACGGAAACCAGCAGCATTCAATGCACGTACAGCAGACTCACGGCCTGGACCTGGACCTTTAATGAATACTTCTAAGTTCTTCAAACCGTATTCTTGTGCAGCAGTACCTGCACGCTCTGCAGCTACCTGAGCAGCGAATGGTGTAGATTTACGTGAACCACGGAAACCTGAACCACCGGCAGTTGCCCAAGAAAGTGCATTACCTTGACGGTCTGTAATCGTAACAATAGTGTTGTTGAAAGACGCATGAACGTGAGCCATGCCATCAGCAACTTGCTTTTTGACCTTCTTACGACGAATTGGTGCTTTAGCCATAATTTACCCCACCTTATTTCTTGATAGGCTTGCGAGGACCCTTACGAGTACGCGCGTTAGTCTTAGTACGCTGACCACGTAGTGGTAGCGAACGACGGTGACGTAAACCACGGAAGCAACCAAGGTCCATAAGACGCTTGATGTTCAAAGTAACTTCACGACGAAGATCACCTTCTACAGTGTACTTGCCAACTTCTTCACGAAGCGTGTCAAGAGTTTCGTCATTTAGTTCACCGATTTTAGTATCTTCTGCGATACCTACCGCTGCCAAGATCGCCTTAGCGCGGGTTTTACCTACACCATAAATTGAGGTTAAACCAATAACCGCATGTTTATGATCAGGAACGTTAATGCCAGCTATACGGGCCACTAACACATCTCCTATAGTTTAAATTTGGTAATCATCTTCTCGAAAAGCCCGTTAGGATACTCAAGTGATGACCAAACTACAATGAAAAACACAGGCCGAGCATACCACTCAGCCTGCATGACTTGTTTAATTAGCCTTGCCTTTGCTTGTGCTTAGGCTCACTGCAAATCACACGTACAACGCCGGCACGTTTGATTACTTTGCAGTTACGGCAGATTTTCTTAACGGAAGCACGTACTTTCATTACTCAACTCCGTAAACCGACCTTATCGGCCATAGCCTTTAAGGTTTGCTTTTTTCAGCACAGAATCATACTGATGTGACATCAGATGGGTCTGTACTTGTGCCATAAAGTCCATGATCACAACAACGATAATCAAGATTGATGTACCGCCGAAGTAGAATGGCGTTTGCCATGCCATGGTCATAAACTCGGGCACTAGACAGATAAAGGTAATGTACAAGGCACCTGCCAATGTCAGGCGTGTCATTACTTTATCAATGTATTTCGATGTCTGCTCACCTGGACGAATACCTGGAATGAAAGCTCCAGATTTTTTCAGGTTGTCTGCAGTTTCACGCGGGTTGAAAACCAACGCAGTGTAGAAAAAGCAGAAAAAGATAATAGCAGCAGCCAAGACCATTGCGTACAGCGGTTGACCCGGAGTCAATGCTGTGGAAATGGCTTGTAACACGTCAGCTACAGGACCTTCACCCTGGCCGAACCAGCTTGCAATTGTACCAGGGAACAGAATGATACTACTAGCAAAGATTGGTGGAATAACCCCAGCCATATTTACTTTCAACGGCAAGTGTGTGCTTTGAGCAGCGTACACCTGACGACCTTGTTGGCGCTTTGCGTAGTTAACAACAATACGACGTTGACCACGTTCAAAGAAAACCACCAAGTAAGTAACGGCAAACACGATTACCGCAATCAATACCAGTACCAAAATGTTCAATTCACCTTGGCGCGCCATTTCGGCTGTCGAACCAATAGCAGACGGCAGGTTAGCTACGATACCAACAAAAATCAGAACTGAGATACCGTTACCGATACCACGCTCTGTAATTTGTTCGCCCAACCACATTAAGAACATACAGCCGGTTACTAAGCTCACTACAGCAGTGAAGTAGAAACCAAAGCCGGGGTTAACAACTAACCCGTCCATCATGTTCGGTAAGCCAGTAGCAATACCGATTGATTGGAACGTAGCAAGCACGAGCGTACCATAACGCGTGTACTGACTGATTTTCTTACGCCCCTGTTCACCCTCTTTTTTCAGCTCTACCATCGCAGGATGTATATGCGTTAGTAGCTGCATGATAATTGAGGCCGAAATATAGGGCATAATACCCAGTGCAAGTACCGAAGCACGCTCAAGCGCACCACCGCTGAACATGTTGAACATTTCAACAATGGTGCCCTTCTGTTGCTCGAAGAATTCGGCAAGTACAGCGGCGTCAATCCCAGGGATCGGCACGAATGAACCTAAACGGTAAATAATGATAGCACCGAGTACAAATAGTAAACGACGCTTCAACTCCGCAAGCCCGCTTTGTGCACTTTGCATATCGTGACCTGGTTTAGCCATAAAGTACTTCCTTACTCTTCTACCTTGCCTCCGGCAGCTTCAATCGCTTCGCGTGCACCTTTGGTCACTTTAAGACCTTTAACAGTGACGGCGCGAGAAACTTCACCAGATTTAACTACTTTAACGAACTGGATGTTCTTCTTAACCAGACCAGCTGCTTGTAACGCGTTTAGATCTACCACATCGCCTTCAACTTTAGCGATTTCGAATAGATTCACTTCTTTAGTCGCAAGAGACTTGCGTGAAGTGAAACCAAACTTAGGTAGACGACGTTGCATAGGCATTTGACCGCCTTCGAAACCAACGCGTACTTTACCACCAGAACGTGATTTTTGACCTTTGTGACCACGGCCACCAGTTTTACCTAGGCCAGAACCGATACCACGGCCCACACGTTTGCCGGCTGATTTTGCACCTGCAGCAGGTGAAAGTGTATTCAAATTCATTCGAATTACCCCTCAACCTTAACCATGTAAGAAACTTGGTTGATCATACCACGTACTGAAGGCGTATCTTCTAGCTCTACAGTGTGGTTGATACGACGTAAACCAAGGCCACGTAATGTAGCTCTATGCTTCGGCAAGCGGCCGATTGAACTACGTACTTGAGTTACTTTTACTGTATTTGCCATGGTGTCTTACCCCAAAATTTCTTCAACGCTAAGACCACGCTTCGCAGCAACTGCTTCTGGAGACTTCATGTTCTCTAGTGCTGAGATAGTTGCGCGAACAACGTTGATCGGGTTAGTCGAACCGTAGGCTTTTGACAATACGTTTTGTACACCAGCTACTTCTAGTACTGCACGCATCGCACCACCGGCGATGATACCAGTACCTTCAGATGCTGGTTGCATGTACACTTTAGAACCAGCGTGACGACCCTTGATAGGGTGCTGAAGTGTATTGCCTTTAAGCTCTACCTTGATCATGTTACGACGTGCTTTTTCCATTGCTTTTTGAATAGCAGCTGGAACTTCACGTGCTTTACCATAACCAAAACCTACTTTACCTGCGCCGTCACCTACTACTGTAAGTGCAGTGAAGCTAAAGATACGACCACCTTTAACCACCTTAGACACACGGTTTACCGCGATTAGCTTTTCAGCCAAATCAGGCTGTTGTTGCTTTGCTTCTACGTTAGCCATTGTCTACTCCTAGAATTGCAGACCGGCTTCACGCGCTGCATCCGCAAGCGCCTTCACACGGCCGTGATATTTAAAGCCACTGCGGTCAAAAGCGATACTTTCGTTAACGCCTTTTTCAGCCGCACGTTCTGCAACTGCTTTACCCACTGCTTGAGCAGCTTCGATGTTGCCAGTGCCTTTAACTGTTTCAGCAATTGCTTTCTCAACAGTAGAAGCAGCAGCCAGTACACTACCCTCAGCACTAATAACCTGAGCATAGATGTGACGTGGCGTGCGGTGGATAACAAGGCGGATTTTGCCCTGTTCAATAAAATTTCTACGTGAGCGCTTAGCGCGACGTAGACGTGCTGTTCTCTTATCCATCGTCCTACCTTACTTCTTCTTAGCCTCTTTACGACGCACGTATTCGTCAGCATAGCGAACACCTTTACCTTTATAAGGCTCTGGCTCACGGTATGCGCGAATGTTTGCAGCAGTTTGACCAACTAGCTGCTTGTCTGCGCCCTTAACAACGATCTCAGTTTGGCTCGGAGCTTCAATCGTGATGCCCTCTGGGATCTCGAAGTTGACTGGGTGTGAGAAGCCTAGCGTTAAATCTAGTACTTTACCTTTCACCGCAGCACGGTAACCAACACCAACTAGCTGTAGCTTCTTCTCGTAACCGTCGTTCACACCAACAATCATGTTGTTGATAAGTGCACGTGCAGTACCAGCTTGAGCCCAAGCGTTAGCAACGCCTTCTACAGGTTTAGTGGTGATTACATTGTCTTCGAATGAAACTTCAACCGCTTCGTTGATAGCACGGCTAAGTTCACCATTCTTACCTTTAACTGTGATGTCCTGGCCTTTAAGCGTGATTTCTACACCGGCTGGAACATTAATAGGTGCCTTTGCTATACGCGACATAGTCCCCTCCGATTACGCTACAAAGCCAATGATTTCACCGCCCACGCCAGCGCTACGCGCAGCACGGTCAGTCATCAGGCCTTTAGAAGTTGATACGATAGCGATACCTAGACCACCCATTACCTTAGGTAATGCGTCACGTTTCTTATAGATACGTAGACCAGGGCGGCTAACACGCTGGATGTTTTCGATTACAGCTTTGCCTTCGAAGTACTTAAGCTCGATGTTTAGTTCAGGTTTAGCGCCTTCTGTTACTGAGTAACCAGAAACATAACCTTCATCAGTTAGTACTTTAGCAACTGCTATTTTCAGCTTTGAAGATGGCATTGAGATAGAAACCTTCTTCGCAGTCTGGCCGTTACGGATACGTGTGAACAAATCCGCAATAGGATCTTGCAAGCTCATTGTCTTACTCCCGTGATTCTATTACCAACTAGCCTTTTTAAGGCCAGGAATTTCACCGCGCATAGCTGCTTCGCGAACTTTGATACGGCTTAGGCCGAACTTGCGAAGGTAACCATGTGGGCGGCCCGTGATGTTACAACGATTACGTTGACGTGCAGGGCTTGAATCACGCGGAAGAGTCTGAAGCTTCAGAACCGCGTCCCAACGCTCTTCATCTGATGAATTAACATCGCTGATGATAGCTTTTAGTGCCGCACGCTTTTCAGCGTATTGGGCAACTAGTTTAGTGCGCTTTGCTTCGCGCGCTTTCATTGAATTCTTTGCCATAACCCTACCCTTATTTCTTGAATGGGAAGTTAAACGCTTCTAACAACGCACGGCCTTCCTCATCATTCTGCGCAGAAGTAGTGATAGTGATGTCTAGACCACGTACACGGTCTACACGATCATAATCGATTTCTGGGAAGATGATTTGTTCACGTACGCCCATGCTGTAGTTGCCGCGACCGTCGAAAGACTTAGCGCTTACACCACGGAAATCGCGAATACGCGGGATAGCGATTGAAACCAAACGCTCAAAAAAGTCCCACATACGCTCGCCACGTAGGGTTACTTTACAACCAATTGGGTAGCCTTCACGGATCTTAAAGCCAGCAACTGATTTGCGTGCTTTCGTGATAAGAGGCTTCTGACCAGAGATTGCTTCTAGATCAGCAACAGCGTTTTCTAGAATTTTCTTGTCAGCTAGGGCTTCGCCCACACCCATGTTTAATGTGATCTTTTCGATCTGAGGGACTTGCATGACAGAGCTGAAACCAAACTTCTTTTGAAGTTCAGCGACTACTTTGTCTTTATATACTTCATGCAGTTTCGCCATCGTCTACTCCAACTATTAAATAGTTTTACCAGTAGATTTGAAGATACGTAATTTCTTACCGTCTTCAATCTTGAAACCTACACGATCTGCTTTACCCGTTTCCGAGTTGTAGATCGCAACGTTTGATACGTCGATAGACGCTTCTTTCTCAACAATACCGCCAGCTTGGTTCAACTGAGGAACAGGCTTTTGGTGCTTCTTGATAAGGTTTACGCCTTCAACAAATACTCGACCAGTTTCAGTAACAACTGAAAGCACTTTACCGCGCTTACCTTTGTCTTTACCGGCCAGTACGATTACTTCGTCATCACGACGGATTTTTGCTGCCATGATCGACTCCTTATAGTACTTCTGGTGCTAGTGAAACGATCTTCATGAACTTTTCAGTACGAAGTTCACGAGTCACAGGGCCGAAGATACGGGTTCCGATTGGCTGGTTGCTATCGTTTAAAATAACAGCCGCATTGCTATCGAAACGGATCAAAGAGCCGTCTGGACGACGAACGCCTTTTTTGGTACGCACAACAACCGCGTTTTTAACATCACCTTTTTTAACTTTGCCGCGAGGAATCGCTTCCTTAACAGCAACTTTAATGATGTCACCAACCGATGCGTAACGACGGTGTGAACCGCCAAGGACTTTAATACACTGCACTTTGCGGGCGCCGCTGTTATCTGCAACGTCCAGCTGAGTTTGCATTTGGATCATCTTAATGTGCTCCGGTGTAGTTACAACTCGCCATAATTCCGTTAGAAATTAAGGCATTAAATAAATTATCCGCTCAATTAACAGGCAACTTTTCGGTTACTTGTGTGCTGAGGGCGGGCAATTGTATCAGTAATGGCGGGCAAAAGGTAGGCTAATTTTTAATTAATTTCTTTACTTAGCTCGGTTAATAAAGGCTCTGAGAGCCCTAAGGTGAGAACAGAAAATTATCGAAAACAGGCTATTTTTCGCACCATCAATTGCTTATAAAAGCATCAAGGCACAAAAGTGCCTTGATGCTGCATGTATATATGGGGGGGATTAGCCGCCAAACAAGCCTTTGAGTTTGTCTTTTACTTTTTCTTTGGCTTTTTCTTTCACTTCCTCTTTGGCTGCCTCACCAACGTCCAAGTTAACCGCCACGTCATGGAAAGGACCTTTTATACGAACCGGAATTTTGAAACCGGTACTGTCATCGGTGGTGCCTTGACCTTCGATTGAATCCACAATCCCCGTTACTAAGCGGTAGTTTACCTTGGTCGCGGGGAGATCCACTTGACCTTCACCAGTAATACGAATGAGCGGACTTAGCAACGATAAATCTGAGTTGACGCCAACGCCTTTGGTAAAGTTCATACTCCCCGTCAAAGCGGTAAAGTCTGTCTGCTGTGACTTATCAAAGCCAGTATTAAGGCCTTGTGAAAGTGCGGATGTATTTCCCTTAACGAGTTCCTTCGCCTTTCGCACCAATTCAGCAATATTCGCTCCTTTAACAGCACCATCGGCAAAACTGAATGCTAATTTGCCAGCCAGCGCATCAACGAAGCCTTGTTGGCTTTGCCCTTCGGTAGTCAGTTGCCAATTGAGCGCCCCTTTACCCATTAACTTATCAAACTTCACCGCATCGCTAAGAAGAGGCTCAGCATTTATACCACTGAGGTCAAACTGAGTATCGATGTGGTAAGGCTGTCGCGCTGCGTTCAGCGTTACTTTGCCGGTTCCCTGGCCTTCATAGGCAGCGAATTTATCCATACTGAGAGTGGCTACGGCATTATCAAGCTTAATACTGAATTGGTTCTCACCGAGTGTAATATCACGCGCTTTTAAGCCACTTGAGCGAACCACAATATCGGCATCAAGGGCATTCAGGGCAGAAAGGTCTATCGGCGTATCATCCCACTCTAAGGGTTGAGCCTGAGAATCATCGTTACTTGGTTGCTCGGTATTCGCGGCAGGCTCCGGTAAGTAAGGGTTTAAATCTAGCATGCCCAAATCTACATTGGCAGTAAGCGCTAAACGCTCGCCAAGGTGAATCGTACTCATACCTTCAATGGCAAGCTGATCTAACGTCGCCACGAGCTTATTAATAGTAAAAGCCTGCCCTTGCAGCTGCATACTGCCCTCTAAACGGAAATCATTAAACGCGTTGTCTTTGGCATTGAGCTCAACGCCTTGCCACTTGGCAATGCGCTTCACCGAATCCCCTTGCAACATCAAGGTGCCGCTAATATTTCCACCCTGCTCAGCAATGTTGCCTTTAAATTCCATATCAACAAGCGTAGATGTTAAGTTTTGCGTAAGTGTAAATGGTCGACCTTCGATGGCTTTGATTGGGTTATCCAATTCTATATCAAGGTTAAACCGCTCACCCATGTACGTTATGCCCCCTTCTAGTTCTAAAGGTTGGCGTAACGATTTAAGTAATATCGCTAATTCCAAGTCGCTAATTTGTTGTTTACTTCCAGTTTGCCCGTCCAGATAGGTGAACTGACCACCATAAATAGCCACTTCTCCAAGCTCAATATCAAAGTTGTCTGGCAGCTTGACTTGGCCTTGCTCAGTGCTTTGTTGCGATTGCTCAGTTGCGACCTTATCAAAGAGCTGCCAATTACCTTGTCCTTGGGCATTTGTTTCCAGCAACACATCCGGCTCACGGATAACAAACTTATCCAGCTTCACTTCGCCAGAGAATAAGGTGCTCCAGGGGATATGCACATCCAATTGTTTCATCGTCGCCATATTGGCTCGCGATCCCCCTTCCATATTGCTAAAGCTAACATCATTAAGCTCTAATCGCAGTGAAGGGAAAATCGCTAAGTCTTTATCGCCGGCAATCGTCAGTGTGCGCCCAGTGGTGTTTTGTACCTGCTCTGACACTTTATTGAAGATGGCATCGACAGGAATAAAGAAAGGAATGGCGATGAGTAAGCCGATAATTACGACTATGATTACGCCCAAAACCTTGGCTAGGGTCTTCATGGTGAACCTCGTTCCATTAAAGCAAATGTGTTTAGCATAACCTAAAGTAGTTATCTGTGTAATTGTAGTTAAAGTTCATGAATATAGGATGATAGTTGCTGAGCCAGTGTATGCACTGCTTGCGCCATGGTTTTCTCCCAAGGTAGGGCGAAGGTCATACGAAAAAAACGCGCATAATCGATTTGTGGCATAAAGAGTTCGCCAGGCGCAATGGCGATACGCCGAGTAATCAACCGTTGCCATAGCTCATCACTGCAGCCCCCTTGAGGAAGCTCAAACCATAAACTTGGCCCACCACCGATGTCTTGGTACAAATGCGCAACGCCAAAGTGATTGAAAATTTCATCAACCTGCTGGTATTGCCTTAATAGTTGCGCTCGTAAACGTCGGATTAAACGGCGATAGTCACCACTGCGATACAGATGAGTAACCAGCTCTTGGCTCGCGATGTCGCTCGCCTCACTAAGCACCGATTTAGTCAAAATAATATCAGCAGCGCAATTACGGCAGAGCATATACCCCAAGGTTAGAGCAAAGGACAGTGTATCACTGTAGTCACATATGCTGATCACCGCTAGAGAGCTATCTTCATCTAAGAGGCTCGCAATTGACGGAGGTCGAAACTCACTAAAACTAAGCTCACCACGGTCATATTCGATTAACGCAACATCATGGCGCTGCGCCCAAGCCAACAATGCACGTTTTTGTTGTTCGCTCAGCAGGCGCCCTGTCGGATCTTGATAATTAGGGTTAAAAATATAAGCGCGAATGTCATGCTCTTGTCGAGCCTGCTCCAATAATGCCAATTCGGTTTCGAAGTCGGGCTGTATAGGGACACCCACATAAGCTTGAGCGCTGTGGTGCAAATGCGCCAATATAAAAAATGAGCTTGGAGACTCAACTGCCACCTTATGCTCACTCAACCCTAACCCCTTTAACGCCAAAGTAAGTGCCGAACTGCGTCCATGGGTAATGACGACCTCGGCTGGATTTATAAGCTGCTGACTCAACGCATAATGTGTCGCAATTTCTTGGCGCAGCGAATCAATACCGGCTTCGCGATTGTCTTGGAGTAATTTAAATGGACGCTGCCTGCGCACACGCTTTTGCGCCCGCGTGAGTAGCGCTTCGTTGTCTAATACCGTACTTGGCCCAGTGCAGGATAGCGGCACTATATCTGCGTCGTTAAAACTGTATTGCACCGCTTTGTGTAACGGCATGGAAATCAGCTCACTTGGGATTAATTTATCACCAAAGTTTTGTTGCGCAGTGCTTTGTTGACGAGCACAAACGTAATAACCACTGCGCGGCCGGGCCTCAATGAGTTGTTGTCTTTGCAAATGTTCATAAATTTTAGCAGCTGTCGATATCCCAACTTTTCTTTCACGAGCGAAATCCCGGACAGAAAGAAGCCTATCACCCTGTTTTAATTGGCCATTATTAATTGACTTAGCTAGTACCTCGGCCTCTCGCTGATAGATAAAACTGGGCATCTGTATTGCTTATTTTTCATTTTTATTGTGTCTGTTTTGCTTTTTTACGTGCCATTACACTGGTTGTCAAACGAAAAGGAGCTAACATGATCCTATTAATAGACACACCAAGGCTGCAGATGCGTCATTTCCGGCTTGCTGATGCCGAAGCAGTGCGCGCATTTAATGCCAACACCGAAGTCACTCGGTATACCGGAGACCCCGCTCAGATAAGCACCAGCGAACAGGCTCGGCGCCTCATCAAAGACGTTTGGTTACACGAATACAAACGTTATGGTTACGCTCGTTATGCCTTGATACACAAGCAACACAACAAGTTAATTGGATTTTGTGGTTTTAAGTTCAACCCACAACAACAGCTTGCTGATTTAGGCTACCGCATGCTTCCTCAGTATTGGCAACAGGGTCTTGGCTATGAGGCGGCACAAAGCGTCATGACATATGGGCTAACCACCCTCGCATTACCGGGAATTTATGCCGAAGTAGATAGTGCCAACACGGGCTCTGTACGCATTTTGCAAAAACTTGGGTTTACGCACACGGATTCATATCGTCAATGGGGGCTCAACCTACAACGCTATGATTATCTGTGTGCTCCCTATAGTAGATAAGCCTCCAAGCTACTTAAAACAGCAAAGTCAATATTGCATCAACACACAATGTCAGTATGATGCACAGCCCCGCTCAAAGTGGGCTGTGTTGTATCAAGTGGAGTTGTAGTACCAAGCATGAAGAAGTTGCTTATATCCCCATCAAAAATGGCGCTGGGTGAACAAGAAAGTCAGATTTATCAAAATATTTTAAAACAGGCGACCGATATCAGCCTAAATCTAATGGCGGTGAAGGTTGAAAACCACCCAGACGAGTTCTTAGGTTGGTGTTATGAGTTACTTGACGCACTCAATAACCGCCTAAACTACGAGTTACTAGAGCCTCAGCAGCTCCCTTGCGTAAAGAAGCTACACACACTGCTTACTGAAGCCATTAGCTTTTTGCAACTGAAGGCCTTGCGTATTACTCCCTGGCCAGTGCTATGTGAATACCTGCAACAGCAGCAATCACGCGTTTTATTAGATGAACACTTAGCCTTATGTGACTACATCGACAGGTTACGGGAACAGTCGTTAGCTGAACTCAGTAAAGAGGACCGCCTTGTAGTCGCGGGTAAACACCTCAACAGCCATGACCCAGCAGTCTACCGCTTTGATGTCGAGCTCTTTGCTGCAACGAGAAGCAATAAAGCATTTCACCAATTGCTGGCTGATTTCCCAGCTCTTTTTGATCAGGCTTTGGCGCACATTCCACTACAAGGAGAGGTAACGCGCGAGCATTACAGTGCCTTTGTTACAGCCTATCAAAGCATCTTCATCGATGCCGATGAAAAGCCTACACTTGCTCCGGCAACGCGCCTGTTAGCCATGCGCCGACCCGATGTATTCACTCCTGCCAGCCAAGCTAAATTAGATACTTTGTGCGCTGCGCTAGGTGTTGCCAAATTGAGTAACCGCGACTTCGAACGATATTGGCAGGAGCTGGTATGCACTATAACTCGCCTACCCTGGTACACTATGGCCAGCGGCGACAATGACCTAGAGCAACGCTTGTGTGCCAACAAAGCACTCTTACCATGCTTATTTTTCTATTTCGCCGAGGATAGTGCGCAGCAATCAAACTACTACAAGCTGCTCCATAAGCCGAAGCGTTCATCTTCCAGCAAAGCACCTAGGCGCAGCAAAGAGTCTGCAGCAACGCTGGTAGATAGAGCTTTAGCCGAAGATGATATCCCAGAGCATATTCGCGCCAAGCGCGACTCTATCATCGCCGAAGTTGAGAAAGGCCGCAGCATCAATGATACCCTCACCTTGATGCGCACCATTTTCGGTTAACCCCTCATCCCATACAGAGCGCCGCTCGGCGCTCCAGCTTATCAAGCTCCTCCCCCTGGTTTGCAGCAACAGTACCAGCGCATAACGAGTCACGATGGTGTGAATTATCTCGGTGCATCCGCATAAAATATGCACCAGGGTCGTGCAACAGATCACTTTGTGAAATCTGGCTATTTCCAAAAATCAATACCAAGCTGTTGAAAAATATTTAATTATTAATTTATTTCATACTCTGGCATGGCCTTTGCCCTGTTTATGCCAACACAGCGCGAAAACGGGAATGAAACAATGATAAAAACAACACGCTGGCAAGTCTCGGGGCTACTCTGTCTCGCCCTGTTGCCTATGACAGGCCATGCTAAGAACAGTCTAACTGCGAATGTGGCGGCTAGTTCAAACTATTATTGGCGAGGGATCACACAAAGTGATGATCAAGCCGCAGTATCGGGCGGCTTAGATTATGCTACGGACAGTGGCTTCTATATGGGAACTTGGCTATCCAATATTGATTTCGGCGAAGCCGCAAGTACTAGTTATGAAATGGATTTGTACGCTGGGTTTGGCGGCACAGCGGGAGAAATCGGTTATGACGTTGGCTATATCTATTATGCCTACCCTGATGCCGCTGACGACATTGGCTTTGGTGAGGTTTATGGTTCACTAAGCTGGCAATGGCTGAGCGCAGGAGCGAGCTACCTACTTAATGCCGAAGACGATGCAACCAGTGAAGAAGATATGCTTTATTTAGAGCTCAATGCCAGCTTTCCAGTTTTCACCGACACCGAGCTCGCATTCCACCTAGGCCACTCAAGTGGTGACACCGTTCGGGAGTGGTATGGTGAAGATGATAGTTACTTAGATTATGGCGTTAGCATCAGTAAAGCCGGGTTCACACTTGGCCTGTTGCAAACTGATCTTGATGCCGATGACGATTTAAAAGCCTACGTGTCCTACAGTATGGACTTTGATTTGTAGGTATTTACCGACTTATTGTTGCTGCAAACCAGGGGCCGTCAGGCCCTTTATCTTTTATTTTTCTCATCAAAAACCTGCTTCAGAGCTTGCACTAATTGAGGATCAGAGTGTTTATTCACTGCCAAGCATAATGGCGTTCGTTGACTTTGCTGTAACTCCCACACCTTAATTACTGTATTGGCCGATAACTCCCTTTGGCGCAACGCTAAGGTCATCGCAGCTTCTGTATTTAAAATTAAATCTAACCTTCCAGCTAGAAATTTAGTCATGCTGACCTCAATACTAGCCGCCACATCTAAGTGCCGCTCATCACTAAACCCCTGTTGCCGCAAATGCTGATGAGTCCAGCCATCTCGACTCACTGCGAGCGTATACTGCTTAACATCAGCCAATGAATGCACTTTTATGCGCTGATCATCACTGCGCTTGTAGATAAACATAGGAGTGGGCGCACTGATGGGACAAAACCAGTGAAACAACTGGTGCCGCTGTGCGGTTTTATAAATTGCGAATATACCGTGGTTAGCGCGAGTTTTAGCTAAATTATAGGCTCGCGCCCAAGTAGTAAGGTGAATATCAGCATCAATATTGGCGGCTTCTAAAGCCCCACGCACAGCTTGCGTTGCCCGGCCAACCACCTGACCCTGCTCATTAAGGTAGTTGTAGGGCGGCCAGTGCTCGGTATAAAGCTGTAGCTGGGGCTGCGCAACAAGGCTAAAGCTAAGACTCATTGCAATTAGCCACACCCAGATGTGATATTTAAGGTACTGCATGGCCTTTAGATGCCTGCCATATTCGATACCATTGCTCATGGCTTAATTCTAGCAGCTGAGCGCCAATTGCACTGCGAATACGCTCAATATTCCCCGTACCTAACACCACAGCAGGCTTGCTTGGGTGCTTCAACAACCACGCATATACCACTTGATCTAGGCCGCTTGCCCCGATTTCCTGTGCGATTTGCTCTAGTGTTTGCCGTAATCTTTGCGCCTTTTCAGTCATACTCGTAAATATCTCGCCACCCGCCAGCGGCGACCAACACATCGGGTTTATGCGCCAACGTTGACACTGATCTAAAGTACCCTCATCTAACGCACTCATCTGATAGGGAGAGAACTCAATTTGATTGGTTTGCAACGGGAAATCCAACCGCGACTGCAATAACTCAAACTGACTGGTGGTAAAGTTAGAAACGCCGAAGTGCAATACATCACCACGCGCTCTCAAGGTATTGAATGCTTCAGCCACTTCATCTGCCTGCATTAAGTAGTCTGGGCGGTGGATCAGCAAGCAATCTAAACGATCGGTGTGAAAATGCTGCAGTGACTTTTCAGCACTGGCAATAATATGCTCACGGCTGGAGTTATAGTGATTAACATGCCCGGGCACAGCGCGCTTACCCTGCTGCAGCGCAATGCCGCACTTGGTGATGATACGAATTTGTTCACGTACGCTGGGTTTGAGCTTTAATAACTCTCCGAACGCCGCTTCACAGCGATATTGACCATAAATGTCAGCATGATCTGTATCGACAATGCCCTGCTCAATACATTGTTCTACAAACGCGAGGTTTTGTTGGGCGCTGCGCTGCCAATCGAGCATGCGCCAAAACCCTAACACTAAAGGCGAAATTGTTCTGTGTGCCATACTTTGCAACCTGATATTTTTTTGCCACTATAGCACAGCCCATTGGCAGCCCTTCAAGGTACATCATTGTCGTGATCAGTTTATATTTGGTGTTTTACAGCGCATTTCTACTTTGGCAACAGTGGGTGTTACCAGCTGCCAGTGAAGACATCCAGGGCATTGTCTCAACGCCACGGCAATGCGCGCAGCAACTCAGAAAACCAATCATCACGCACACTGACGTCCTACCACAGCGTATTGAAGTCCTCAGTTGGAATATTTATAAAGCACAACATGAACAGCTGCTACCGGATTTAAGAGCGCTGTCTCAGGGCGTTGAATTTGTGCTTTTACAGGAGGCGTTTCGCGACCAACAACTCTTTGCTATCAAGCCTTATGCACGCTTTTCCCCCGGCTTCCGAGGGTGGTCAAAACAAACCGGTACCTTATTGCTCAGTGATTTTCAGCCGCAGCTCTATTGTCGCTTTTACCAACGCGAACCCTGGCTGCGAACACCGAAGGCATCAAGTATAAGCCGTTATGCGCTAGCGCAGGGGGGCAGTTTACTTGTGGTGAACCTCCACGGTATCAACTTTACCTGGGGCACCGAAGACTATCAACGCCAACTAAAAACCTTAACCCTGCTCATTGCTCAGCATAACGGGCCTGTTATTTTTGCTGGCGATTTCAATACCTGGAGCCACTCCCGTCAACAATTAGTACAGCAGCTATTAACTCCTTTGCAGTTAGCACCGGTGACCTTATCCCCTGACCAGCGCACGCGTTTTTTTGGCTACGCTCTGGATCAAGTGTGGACCCGAGGGGTAAAAATAAAAAGAGCTCAAGCGTTGGCACGCGAGAGCTCAGATCATAACCCGATATTGGTATCGTTAAGTTTATAGCTTTTTCACGTTATTAGCGCTATCACGATCGACTAATTTAATGAGTGGGTCGACACCTGCAAAACTTGGCCGCTCATCAACGTACAGCTCTAGTGTATTGGCGCCTGAGACCAGCTCATGCTTTTGTAAGTAAATCACTGAATCGTTGGCACTTAACTGTTCAGGGTCAAAGTGGAACAAGCCGATATCCACCAGCTGCTGCATGGGCTCTTCTGTCTCGACCCCCTCACCATTGGCATATACTTTTTTGGCATCAATGCTCAAGGTCACTTTAAACTTACCGCTTTGCTCATTTGTTTCACTCACGACTACATCTTCTAGCGCTAGCTCATACAAAGTGATGCGTTTAAACTGATCATCAATAAAGGCCTGTTCTTGCTCATTCGCTTGCGCTTTGAGGTGACGCAACAGGTCAAGAGTTGTGGGGTAAGGGTTCGTTTGGTACTTAAACTCCTGTAAAAAGTGCCGCAATGCCGTGTTGGTGCGCTTATCGCCTAACCTATCAGCAACCGCCATCATCACCACCGAGCCTTTACGATAGTGCAAATATTGCTGATTTTCAGAGCGATATAACGGCATCTCGCGATAACTTTCCATAGTGCGGCCCTGTAAATAGCGATCTAACTCATATTTGAGGAACTTACGCAGCTTCTGCTCGCCATATTTTTCCGCCATCACTTGCAGTGCACTGTACTGAGATAAGGTTTCAGATATGACCGCCGACCCCTGCACATTGGCGGCACCAACTTGATGCCCCCACCACTGGTGCGCAACCTCGTGAGCGGTTACATAATAAGGCAGGTTAATATCATCGGGGTCTCGCAAATCGGTGATGAAGCCAATACGTTCAGAATAAGGAACGGTGTTTGCGAAGCTCTGCGCAAAGCCACGGTAACCTGGGAACTCGAGGATTCGTAGCTGTTTATGCTGGTAAGGACCAAACTCTTTGGTGAAATAATCGATCGAGTCCTTAGTAGACTGGATCATCGTATCGACATTCCACGGGTGGTCACGATGATAATAAACTTCAATATTGATGCCTTTGTAACGCTCTTTCTTCACCTCTAAGCGGGCCGACATAATATTGTAGAAGTCCACCATAGGCGCATCCATCTCATAGCGATAAGTCCGGCGTCCGCGTTCTTCATCTACTTGTTCACTTTGCAAATAACCTGGGGCGATAGCAAATTGGTCAATATCAGTGCTCAGCGTGGCGCTGAAATCAATAAAACCGACGTTGGCACCAAAGAAATTTTGCCCATAATAGCGACTATCCTCGAGGTCATTGGCACGCTCAAGCTCGGGTAAATCACGCTTGCGACGCTCGTTACGATCCCATAACTGGTAATCAAGGCGATAGCCAAATACCGGTAATAGTTCCGCGTTATTAATAAAGGTGCCATTTTCAACCAAGCTGGTATCAAAGCCGCTATCTTTAAAGCCTTGGTGGGCACGTACCACAGTTAAAGTGCCTTGACGCACCTCCCCTGGCTGCAAAGGTTTTTCGAACTCAAACCACCAAGTGTTTAAGTCATCAATCTTTTCACCTAAGGCACCGCCTTCTAGTTGCACCTGCCATTGTTCACTGTACTGCGGTTTACTCACCAAGAAACGTTCAATCACTTGCTCAGTTGGGTTGGTGAACGTGATATCGGCTTGTGCTTCAATACGTCGGCGCTGCGGATAGATATCAGCGGCAATATCCACCTTAGTTAACATAGGCACAGGCGCTTCTTTATATTGGCCCAATTGCTTTTCGTATTGCACCTGCAGAGCTTGAATATCATCTTTGGTGTGAAATTCGTTCAGTACTCGCGTGTTATGGTATATCCACGCGCCACTGGCGACAAACATCACCAACCCACAGGCTGCCAATACTTGTCCTTTACTGCCTAAGTTATAACTGAGCAGTCGTATACGCGCCAATAGGCTTTGTTGCGGACCTCGGTGCCATAAGCCGTAGCCTAATGCTGCCAAAGCTAAGGTCATACCTAACCAATACACATTGTACCAATGCACTGCATTAAGAAAGTGACCGTAAGTATTCAAATCAGAATAAGGCGCGGCTGGGGAGCCGGCAAAGTCATACATGTTATGACTAAAGCCATAGTTGTTAAGGATCAAGCTTACGGCGTAATAGACAATAAACAGTACCATGCCCACATATTTATTGGGGCTGATCACTTGGAAGAAGAAGGCCAACACTGTGGTCATAAATAAAGGCACTAAGGTTAAGTAACCCAAGCGGAATAAGTATTGACCCAGTTCGATATTAAAGTGGCCTTTGATCAGCTGATAACTAATAGTGAGCGCCATCCCCACTACATATAACATCACTAATACAGCGGTCACAGCGGTTAACTTCGAGCCCCAAAACACTAAGTTATGTGCTGGGTAAGAATCGATAATATCGCCAAACTTTGAGTTGCGTTCGCGCCATACCACTTCAGCAGAGTAGTACACCAACACAATGACCATCAACACGCCCATGGCCCCTTGAATAAGCGGAACCATAGTTTGTGTCAGCGGCCAGTTGGATACGCCATAGCTGACCCCTGGTGCGAGTAGCGGAGCAATCAGCATAAACAGCGTGATGGTCGCTAAAATCAAAAACGCTGGGCTCATTAATACCTGAGCAAACTCAAAACGGGTGCGCATCATAAACTGACTGCGGGTATTAATGCTCTGTACTCGCACCGAGATATTGTTGGCTAATGCTTGTTGCGCGCGCTTACGCATTGATTGCGATACACCTGGGCGCTTTTTATCTTTACCTTGGCTTTGATAACCACTTTTGAGTCCTAGCAGCGCAAACACGACTCCTGCGACAGCGAGCCATAGCACGCGGTTATACAGCAGGTAGCTGGAAAAAGGTAATAACAGTTCATTCTTCTCAACCGTGGTCCAATAACGCGTTACATCTGCAAATGCACCATAACCAAAGGGGTCTAATAATGCCGCCCATACCCGTACCGACGGCTCTTCAAAATACACCGAAAGAGTCGAATAAGTGAGAAATAGAATCACGGCGGCAATATATACAGCCATCATGGTACGAAAACGCAGCGCCGCTACATGACAAAACACCGCAATCACAAACAAGGTGGGCAAAGCGAGAACCAGATAAGGCTGCAGGTAGTGAGATAAATGCTGCTCGCCCAGCAGCTCGGCTGGCGACCAACCAAGCATGACGCCAAAAGCGCTCCCCGCAAACACACCTAAAGGTACAAACAGCATTACCACCGCAGTCACCACAAAAGAGCCTAAAAAGTGACCCAAGGTGTAAGCCTGCTTATTAAAGGGCTTGGTGTACACCAGCTCTAGCATGTTTTCAGTATCGTTGCGTAAGCTGGATGAAGCGACAAAGTTCACCACCGCAAAAAGCACGAAATTCAACGCCACAACTTGCACAAACGCATTCACAAACGGGCCGTTGAGATGCACGTTAGAACCCCACAACGGGAGGTTATCGCTCATGGTCATGGCAAACGAAAGTAGGAAAAACAATAAACTACAAACGTAAAAAGATGGCTGGCGCAAAAAATAGCGCAGCTCAAAGGTGAGCATTTTAAGTAACATATGCCCTCCTACGCCTGTGCCGCTGCACGTTGCTGGTATAAAGTCGAGAAATACACGTCTTCTAAGTTACTGGGCACGGCCTCAAATCCTTCCGGCGGCGCATCGGCAAATACATGTAAAATAGTATTGCCAGCAAACAAGCGTTTAGAAATCACCGGTAGATGCTGCTCAAGCTCTAACGCCTGCTGTTGATTGGCCACTTCTTTTCGCCAAATCTGGCCATTAAGCTGATGGGTCAAATCGATAGGGTTGCCTTGCAGGAGAATTTCGCCACCCGCTAGCACCGCCATGTTAGGGCATAACTCACTGACATCATCAACAATGTGAGTTGATAAGATCACCACTTTTTGCTCACCCAAACTAACTAATAGATTGTGAAAGCGATTCCGCTCTTCAGGGTCTAAGCCCGCAGTCGGCTCATCGACTATCAGTAGGTCAGGGTCGCCAAGCAGCGCTTGAGCAATGCCAAAGCGTTGGCGCATGCCTCCTGAAAAACCACTCACTGCTTTCAGTTTATGCTCATACAAATTGGTGTGCGCAAGTAGGCCATCGACCACTTCTTTACGCTCTTTGGCGTTGTCTAAACCTTTTAATATCGCCATATGATCTAGCAAATCTGCTGCACTAACTCGGGGATAGACGCCAAAATCTTGTGGCAGATAACCCAGGCGGCGGCGCACTTCCTGCGGCTGTTTAAATACATCCAGTCCATCAAATTCGATGGTGCCGCTATCCGCTGTTTGTAAGGTTGCAATGGTGCGCATCAATGATGATTTTCCGGCACCATTCGGCCCAAGGAGCCCAAACATGCCTTTAGGGATTGTTAAATTCACTCCTTTGAGCGCTTGCACGCCATTGCCATATGTTTTGGTAAGGCCTTGAATCGAAAGCACGGGGTATTCCTTTTTATATTTATTATTAGTGCCTAGGGTTATACCACAGGGCAAAGCGGGTACAAAGATGAACGCGACGTTAATATGTAAGTAAATATGATGTAGACAGAAATACCATTCGGACCTAGGCTAAATTCACCAACACCATTGAGCGAGTACACTATGCAGCCCCACCAACATACTCCGTTAACCGACTTTATTGAGTACCCTGCCGCGCAAATGCTGACGCGTGCGCAGGAGTTTTTAGACACAGCCAAACGTCGCCACAGTATTCGTAGTTTTAGCGACCGTGCGGTTGATAAGCGCATTATCGAAACCTGCATTCAGGCGGCAGGCACAGCGCCGAGTGGAGCTAACCACCAACCCTGGCACTTTGTCGCTATCAATTCCGAAGCCGTAAAAAAGCAAATTCGCGAGCAAGCAGAGCAGTTAGAGCGCTCGTTTTATGAGGGCCGGGCTGGGCAGCAATGGCTAGATGCACTCAAACCTTTGGGCACCGATGCGCAAAAGCCATATTTACAACATGCGCCTTGGTTAATCGCGGTATTTAGCCAGAAAAAAGGCGGTTTACACACCGATGAGCAGCAACCCAATTATTATGTTCACGAGTCTGTTGGGCTCGCCACAGGCTTTTTAATTCAAGGCTTACATCGCGCCGGGCTAGCCACCCTCACGCACACTCCCAAGCCGATGAGCTTCCTGAGCGAAATTTGCGGCCGTAACAAGGACAATGAACGTCCCTATATGCTTATCGTGGTTGGCTACCCAAGTGACGATGCCACGGTGCCTAACCACGCTTTACAGAAAAAATCGCTGACTGAGATAGCAACATTTTTATAGCGCTGCGGGCTGCGCTTCGGTGGCTATTATCTCACCGGGGCTCAGCCCTGAAAGCACCTCGACCTGATCATCCACAATTTGCCCCAAACGAACATAACGGCGCTGCAATTGTCCTTGCTTTACCACCATGACCATGTCCAGCTGACCATGTTGGTGCACCCACTCGCGGGCCACCAGCACTCCTTGGCGTGAAGACGCTGGCAGCTCCAGCTGCGCATACAAGCCTGGCAGCAGCTTCGCACTTTGTGGCGCCGCAAAGCGCATCAACAGTGAGCGCGAACCACTGTCCGCTGCGGGGACCACCTCCACCAACGGCACGTCTGCGTGTAGCGCTAACGCGGCGATTGAAACTCGTCGCTGTGTGCCAATATCCAAGGTTAATGCCTGGCCTTCACGCACCGCAAACTCAAGCTGTAGTTGCTGCGGGTTGTAAATGGCCAGTAGCGCCTGCCCTGGGCTGGCAGTATCGCCCGGCTCAGCAAAACGCTCGACCACGCGCCCAGCAATAGGTGCTTTAATGGTGGCGTACTGTAAGGCAATCTGCGCTTGTTGCAACGCTTGTTGGGCCTGCTCAACACTGGCTTTGAGGTTGTCATGGTTGGCGGTAGCTACATCAATATCGTTTTGCGAAATCAACCCCTTTGCAAATAGCTCATTAGCACGGCGAAGCTGTTTACTGGCCTGCGTCAATGACGCTTGCAACGCATTTACTTGCGCTTGGGCTTGCTGCACTTGGCTTTGTAGCGCCTGTTTATCAAGCTCAATCACCACTTGTCCTTGCTTTACGGTGTCGCCTGCACGCACTAAAAAGCGCTCAATCTGTGCTAATACCCGTGCTGAAACTTGGGTATTTTGCTTGGCAATAACCTGCCCTGGCACCACTTCTGCCACATTTATGGCACTAAGCTCAACCTGATGGGTGGCGCCTCGGTATGATTGTTCATCGGTTTTAACTCCTGGCGCAATATGCTGAGTAAGCACTCCAGAAAACCACACTATTACGGCGGCTAAAATAGCTATGACGAGCGCCGCTGTTAACTTAGTTCGCATTGTTTGCTTCCTCTTTTGCAAAGACCAGGTAATACACCAAAGGCACGACCAGCAAAGTGAATAGGGTTGAGGCGAGAATGCCGAAAATAATCGCGATTGCGAGACCGCTAAAGACGGGATCAAAAATGATCATTATATTGCCCAGCAGGGTGGTCCCAGCGGTTAACAGCACTGGTCGCATACGTACCTGCACAGCGTTAATAAGCGCCGTTTTAATGGCTTCACCTTGGCGTCGTGATTGTTCAATAAACTCCACGAGGATCAGTGAATTACGTATGACGATACCGGCCAGGGCAATCATGCCAATCATCGCCGTGGCGGTAAATAACACCGGCTCCGGCGCGCCGGCAATAGCGCGCTCACCCAATTGATTCAGTAACCAAAAGCCGGGCATAATCCCAATAATGGTAAGCGGAATGGCCGACATAATAATTAATGCCAAGCTCATGGATTTTGTTTGCACCCGCAACAACACTAAAATGGCCGCCAAGGCAAAGGCAAAGGCAATGCCCATATCGCGAAACACATCAATGGTGATGCGCCACTCCCCTTCGCCGCTAAAAGATACATCAATCCCCTCGCCAAGGTGCCATGCTTGAGTGCCACCCGAATCAACAAAAGTACGCTGCTGCCAAGGGGTGCTTTGTAATTCTGCCACGTCCTTATCGGCACTGACATCGGCAATCACTTCCGCCGGGGTACGGCCATTGAGTTCAGCCATGACATAGATAACCCGTTGTAAGTCTTTGCGCACAATGGGCTGGGGTCGCGCTAATGAGTAAAACTCGCCCAACTCGGACAGCGCCACCATAGGCTGAGGAGCGCTAGATAAACCAAGCTCCGAGCTACTTTGGCTAATATTGCGCTGACCTTTCACCTGCAGGGCGCCAACATGTGTTTGCGTACGGTGGCGATATGGCAGCGTCACCTCGATAGGCAGCGGGTTGATTTCATCATCAACATAAAGTTGACCGACCTGCTGACCTTTTAATGCCACCCTTAGCGCCGTAGCGATATCGGCGCTGGCTACCGCCGACAGTGCCGCTTTGCTAGTGTTGGTAACAAAGCGCAGCTGTGTTTGCGCGGCGGCCATGGAGCTGTCAACTTCAACAACATGGGGCTCTTGGCGCAGCCGCGCCATCACTTGGCGTGCGGCCTCACGATGCTGTTGCGCATCAATAAACGGTTTGGCATAGACCTCGGCGACCAAAGTGCTCAGCACCGGAGGTCCGGGCGGCACCTCAATCAATTTAATAGTGATCCCATCTTGATTAAATTCGGCCAGCTTATCACGCAGCCGTAACACCACGGCATGGGACTGATGCTGGCGTTGCGATTTATCGTGTAGTAATACCCGTAACTCCCCCTGATGCTCGCCAACGCGGCGGTAATAACCTCGCACCATACCATTAAAGTCCATACTCGAAGGCTGGCCGACGTACGCGGCAATGGCCTTGACCTCTTTGAGCTGCCACACCTTGTGCTGAACCTGCCGGGTTACCGCCGCTGTATGCTCCAATGCCGTCCCTTCGGGCATGTCAATGAGCACCTGCACCTCACTTTTATTATCATAGGGCAGTAACTTCAGCGGTACGGCACGCATCACTGGTAAGCTGGCACTGAATACAAATAACGCTAAAACCGTATACAGAACCCATTTGGCTCTGCGTGGTTGGCTAAGGATATAACCCAGCAATTGCGTGTATTTCTGCATCGCTTTGCTTGGCTCCCTGAGCGCCAGACCTTGCTCTGGCTTGAGGATACGCATAGCTAGCCATGGCGTTACGAAAAATGCCACCAGCGTCGATAGCGCGACACTGATTGGCACGTTAAACGCCATGGGCGCCATATAGGGACCCATCATTCCGGTAATAAAGGCAAGTGGAAAGAAGGCCACCATAATGGTCAATGTTGACATCAACAGCGGCGTGCGAATTTCGCTGATGGCAGCGACGATGTTATCTTTTCGATCACCAGAGCGATTAAGGTAGCGACTGATATTGTCTATGCCGGTGATTGGGTCATCGACTAATAGCCCCAAGGCTAAAATGAGCGCGAACAAGGTGACGCGGTTAATGGTGTAACCAAATGCCCAATCTAAGGTGAGGGTGAGGCCATAGCAAATAGGCAAGGCCAAGGCAATCACGATCGCTGGACGCCACCCTAGAAACACGCCAATAAAGAGCACCACGGTAATAATGGCAAAAGCCAGGCTGGCGCCGAGGTTATTGACTTTGTCATTCGCTGTTTGGCCATAGTCGCGTAGCGTCACCACTTTGACTTCTGGCGGCAACAGCTGTTGTTGCAACCGCGCCATTTCTCGATGCACCGCATCGGCAACCGCTACCGCATTACTACCCCCTTGCTTTGCCACGCTTAAGGTCACTAAGGGCAGTTGCTGGTGATCGCCGTGCTGTAACCACTGGTAATGACTGGGCTCACTGGGGCCAACGGTGATCTCGGCGACGCTATCTAAGCGCACTGCCTGACCATTGACAACATTAACCACTAACTCACTGAGCTGCGCTTGATCACGTAATGCATCACCGGCTTGAACATGCACCCGCCATGGGCCTTGAGCATCGTTGACTCGACCCACTTCATGCAACTGATTTGATACCTCCAGCGCATAGAGAACATCTTGTACCGTGGTTTGATGGGCATTGAGCGCGCTGATATCGAGATAAACATAGGCGCTGCGTTTACGCCCAGCGACCACCTTTACCTCGCTCGTATCCGCCAAGCGTTGTAAATTGGTGGCTAACTCCTGCGCCATGCGGGTGAGGTCATAATCGTTATAGAGCTGCGGTGCCTCGCTATATAAGCCCAACATCACAATGGCCACATCATCGACCGATATGGGCTTAATCTGCCACTGCTTAACCACCTGAGGCATGGTGTCTTGATAGGCATATAATTTTGCATAAGTGTCTATCAAAGCTTGCTCGCGGGAATGACCTACCTCGAAACGCAGTGTGGTCACTAATTGCTCATTAGCCGTGGTGGAATAGATGTGTTCAACCCCTGGAATTTGCGCCAGCAGCTTCTCTAGTTTGATGGTCACCAGCCGTTCGACTTGTGGCGCCTCAATTCCGGGCACGGCCACCGTGATATCAAGCATAGGCACGGTGATCTGTGGCTCTTCCTCACGCGGGGTATAGCTTAAGGCTAAGGCACCAAGCACCAAGGCCACAATGAAAACCACCAACGCAAAAGGGCCGTTCAAACTCGCTTTTACTGTTTTATCCAAGGCGTTCACAGCCTACTCCTGACAAAATAGCGTGTATAAAGTCTGCAAAATGGCCTTAGCGTTATCATCACACAACTGGTAGTAAATGGTCTGACTCTCACGCCGCGTGGTCACCATGTTTTCGTTACGCAATACAGCGAGGTGCTGTGATAATGCCGACTGACTTAACGGCACTGCATCATTGAGCTGGGATACGCTGAGTTCACCCTGCTGCAAACTGCATAGGATCATTAGACGGTTTTTATTTGCCAGAATCTTCAGCAGGCTTTGTGCCTGCTCAGCGCTGTCGGCTATTTTACTGAAATCCACGTGTCGCTCTTGTTGTGAACTGAGAATGGCAGAAGTATAGAAAGGAATATTAGCCTTGTCTAATATTAATTGTTGCTAATTTAGATTTTACTAATATACTGAATATAGTCTCTCATCTCTAACAAGGTGTATTGCTATGAATATATCTGCTGCGCTGCGACTGATTGCTGGCGTTATGGTCCTGATATCCTTACTGCTGGCGCATTTCGTCGACTCTAACTGGCTATTTTTTACTGTATTTATTGCCCTTAATCTTATCCAATCAGCATTTAGCGGTTGGTGTCCTATGATGTATATATTAAAAAAGCTAGGCATGGAGGAATAATATGCTGACCCCAATCCCAGATTTACTAAAAACCATCACCCCTAATCAACGCCGCATTAGCGCCGAGCAAGCGAAAGCGGAGCTAAGTGATAATCATGGCTTATTGATTGATGTACGCGAACCCGCCGAGCATGCAACCAAAGCCGCCACTGGCGCTATTAATATTCCTCGGGGGCTACTGGAAATGAAGCTGATGGAAATTGAAAAAGACGCCAACCGCCCTATCTACTTACACTGTGCCAGCAGTGCGCGGGCGACACTAAGTGCCGAGCAGCTCACGCGCGTTGGCTACAAAAATGTCACCGTCATAACCTGTAAGGCCGATCATATTTGTCAGGTGTTTTAACCTAACAGTAACATGACTCCGATATGCTCTGTATTTTTAGGTTAATGGGTACAGAGTAATGACGTTAACGCGGAGAAGTTTTTTAAAGGCATCGGCAGCCGGGTTTGGTGCTGCCGTTTTATCGCTCGGCCTCAGTGGCTGTGTATTCGATAGTGACGATGACGATAGCGTCGATGTGAGCTTTGATCACGGTGTCGCCAGCGGCGACCCACTCAGCGATGCCCTCATTATTTGGACTCGAGTAACACCGCAACAGCCAGTTAGCAGCCTCAAAGTGCAATGGCAGGCGGCGACCGATCCCGAATTTATCAACATCAGCCATGATGGCGAGGCGCAGGTAAGTGCCGACAGTGATTTTACACTGAAAGTGGACTTACAAGGTCTCGATGCGAATACTCAGTACTATTACCGCTTCAAGGCATATGGCAAAACCTCTCCTACAGGTAAGGGGAAAACGCTGCCAACAGGCAATATCGAGCAAGTTAAGTTCGCCGTGCTTTCATGCGCAAATTACCCTGCTGGCTATTTTCATGTATATGGCGAGGTTGCCAAACAACCCGACTTAGACGCGGTATTACACCTTGGCGATTACCTCTATGAGTACGGTAATGACGGTTATGCCACTGCCGATGCAGCGGCCCTTGGGCGCCTACTACCGCAAGATAACAGCACAGAAATGTTATCGCTTGAAGATTACCGTAAACGTTATGCACACTACCGCACAGATACCGACCTGCAAGCAGCGCACAGCCATTGTCCATTTATTGTGGTGTGGGACGACCATGAAATAACCAATGATACCTGGCGTGATGGTGCCCAAAATCATAGTGAGGACGAAGGGGATTTCACTCAACGTAAGCTTTATGCCTTACAAGCTTACTTCGAATGGATGCCCATACGTAATGTGGCCGACAAAGAGCGTATTTATCGTCGTTTTGATTTTGCTAACCTAGTGTCTTTGTACATGCTGGATACCCGCGTACTGGCCCGCGATGAGCAACTTAGCTTTGCTGATTTTGATCTTGCTAGCGCCCCAGGACAAGCGCAGTTTGCCAGTGCTATTAGCTCCTCATCACGGGCTCTTTTAGGTAGCGAGCAATTAACTTGGCTACAAGATGGCATTATGACCTCTGACTGCCAATGGCAAGTACTCGCACAGCAGGTACTGATGACGAAGATGCATATGCCGGTGGAAGTATTACAGCTGCTCGGGAGCCTGCAAGTAGCCTTGGCTAGTGGCGAAGATACAAGCGCCCTGCTCACCCAAGCCAATGCATTGTTCGCTGAGTTGGCGCAAATAAAAACACGCATACTAGCTGGGGATCCCACTGTCAGTGCCAACGAGCGCGCCCGGGTAGAAACCAAAGTACCCTACAACCTTGATGCCTGGGACGGTTACGCTTATGAGCGCGAGATGTTGCTCGCCAGCGCCGTAGCTGCGCAAAAGGATTTAGTTGTACTTGCTGGCGATACCCATAATGGTTGGGCAGGTCAATTGCGAACCGACGCCACTAATCCCATTGCTGCTAACCAAGCGGCTGGCGTTGAATTTGCCACCGCTTCGGTTTCTTCCCCTGGACTTGAAAGTTATTTATCCCTGAACACTCAGGATCCGCAGGCAGTAGCACAAATAGAGCAGGTCATCACCTTGCTGATTGACGACCTTACCTACAATAACTTAGTGGATCGGGGTTATCTTACGGTGACGTTCACCGCCGAGCAGGCACAGGCGCAGTGGCATTACATCAACACGGTAAAAGACAGCAATTACCAAGTGCTTTCAACACGTTCAAAGCAGTTATCGGTGAATGCCGGTAGTCGTCAGCTGATAAGTTAATCTGAACGCTGCTCGAGATGCTTGAGTCGCGTATCAATCCGTTCTACAACTTCGACCAAGCGTGCCAACAGCGCTTGGTCGCTAGGTTGTGACATAGACTCTGATTGTGTTTGTTGGTGCTCAGCTAAACGCTCTTTTTGTGCCAAAATGGCCTCACGGAACTGCTGTGCATCCACCACTCCGATGAGTGACACTAACGCACCGGTACCCGACTGGCCCGCTGTTTCAAAGCTCAATTGATGAATACCAAACAGTCGCATCAATGGCCCTTGCGTTAACCCCACATCGGTAATTTTATCAAGGGGAATGGTTTTTTCAGTGCGCACCAAAATACCGCGTTTAACAAACAGCTTTTTTTCACTCAAGGTTGCCGACATGGCCGCCAACATACGCCCTGATACGAGCCACACAACAATGGCAATAACGGGGATAAAAACAATACCAAACAAGGTCACAGTGGCAACCAATAACCACAAGACCAACCAGTATTGTTTCACTTTGGGGTTAAATTGCGCGCTGTGTAAAATCGTTTCACTACTCATTAGTACTACCTAGCTGGTAGTCAAATACGTAATGGTGAGCGCCATTGTCCATATTGATGGTCATTTTCCCGCTCAAGCCTCGCAATTCGCCGCTACCTGAATCCGGCACCACCTCAAGGAACAATGTATCTTTGCCTTGGTTCATGGTACCGAAGTGCTGGAGTACGAAGCTGCCTTTTTTGTCAGCCAGTGTCCCAGTGACCTGCTCTAAGGCGACATAACCAGCGGAGCCTTGCACTGGCGTTCGGGCACTGAGCATTTCACCCTGACTAATACCGTGGAGCTCACCACTAAAGGTTTTATCTATCGACATTCTTCCTAAATCAATACCGTCTACCCCAGTGGCATAACTTTGTTGCGGGTTTAATTTAACGGTAAAAGTTCCTGTTGCTTGCATGGTGGCTTCCTGTTGGTTAGTCCTTGTACTCTAGTTGTATAGAAAAACCACCAACAACGCAACATTGGTATCATAGCAACCATGGCGCCAGTGCACAGGTTTGATACACTGAGCACTTAATCCGCAGCAAAGTACGCATATGAACACAGCCGGTAACGAAAAAAGCGCTTTGCGCTACCTCTGCCCTATTTTTAAATTTGTGTGGCCTTATAAGTGGGTGGTTATCGCCGCCCTCGCAGCGCTACTACTGACCGCAGGTATTAACCTCTCGTTGGGACAGGGGCTCAAGCAAGTGATTGATGACGGCTTTATTGCTGGTTCAATTACTCAGCTACGACAATCTGTGATGGTGCTTATTGCCCTAATCGCGATCATGGCGGTGGGAATTTTCTGCCGCTTTTACATGATGTCGTGGCTAGGTGAGCGCGTTAGTAACGATATTCGCAAGGCGGTGTTCGCGCGTATTGTCTCCCTGCACCCAAGTTACTTTGAAGAGAATCGCAGCGGCGAAATTATGTCGCGCCTAACCACCGATACCACCTTACTGCAAAGCATCGTCGGCTCGTCTTTATCCATGGCACTGCGCAGTGCGTTGATGCTCGTCGGCGGCATCATTATGTTGTTTATCACTAATGTGAAGCTGACGTTGATCGTACTACTGTGTGTACCGCTGGTGCTCTTACCTATGAAGTTATTCGGCCGCCGCGTACGCACGTTAGCAAGTAGCTCCCAAGACGCTATCGCTGATATCAGCACCTATGCTGGCGAGGTCATGCAAAACATCAAAACTGTTCACAGTTTTAACCGCCAAGCGATGGAGCAAAACGCTTTTAATGGTGAGGTAGATAAAGCTTTCTCAGTCGCCAAACGACGAATACTTCAGCGCGCCATCCTGATAGCCCTCGTGATTTTTATCACCTTCTCGGGGATCAGTTTTATGCTCTACAGCGGCGGCGTGGATGTTCTCAATGGCGCTATGACAGGCGGTGAGCTGGCAGCCTTTGTTTTTTATGCTGTGGTGGTGGCGATGTCGGTAGGCACAGTGGCGGAAATATATGGCGAACTGCAACGCGCAGCAGGGGCCGCTAAGCGCCTAGTAGAACTACTGCAAGTACGCAGCGATATAATCGACCCAACGAATCCGGCCCGCTTTGGCAACAAGCAAAGCGAAACGGCCATCTTAGCTTTTAATGAGGTGAGTTTTTGCTACCCCTCGCGACCAGATAAACCCGCCCTTGATGGATTTAACCTAACCATTAACGCTGGCGAGACCATTGCAATTGTCGGCCCTTCGGGGGCGGGGAAAAGCACCTTGTTTGAGTTGTTACAGCGTTTCTATGACGTGAGCAGTGGCCAAATTAAGTTGCACAACAAAGAACTTAGCACTTTGTCTTTACACGCGCTTCGTGACGAAATGGCCATGGTGGCCCAGCATCCTGTGCTGTTTAGCGCCGATGTTTACCACAATATCGCATATGCGCGCGAAGACGCCACACAAGCCCAAGTTATCGCTGCCGCGAAACAAGCCTATGCACATGAATTTATAAACGACTTACCTGATGGCTACAGTAGCTTTTTAGGGGAGCGGGGGGTGCGCCTATCGGGAGGGCAAAAACAGCGCATTGCCATTGCTCGTGCGATTTTAAAAGACCCTAATATTTTACTTTTAGACGAAGCGACCAGCGCTTTAGACGCCGAAAGTGAGTTTCATGTGCAAGCCGCGCTGACCCGACTCATGCAATCCCGCACAACGCTAATTATTGCCCATCGTTTAAGTACGGTGATGCATGCGGATCGCATCGTGGTCATGGACCAAGGTAAAGTGGTGGCCGTTGGTGACCACCCGACATTATTGCAACAATCGGCGCTGTATCAGCGCCTATGCGAGTTGCAATTTAATCAGCCTTCGCAGTTATCTAGTTCTTAACGTTAGGCACGATTTGGATTTCTACACGACGGTTCAAGGCGCGACCGTTAGACGTGGAATTATCCGCAACAGGGCGACTTTCGCCAAAGCCTTGAGTGCTCACACGCGCCGCTAAAATTTGCTTGTTCACCAAGTAATTTTTAACGCTCTGAGCACGCTGCTCAGATAAACGTTGGTTATAATCACTGGCGCCGGTGCTGTCGGTATGACCTTGAACGCTCAGGTAGGTTTTCTCGTACTTGTTCATAACACTGGCAATTGCGTCTAAAGTACGGTGGAAACCACTAGAGATATAAGATTGATCGGTGGCAAAGGTAATATTTGAAGGCATCACTAAACGGATGTTATCGCCCTCGCGTACCACTTCCACGCCCGAGCCCGCTAATTCATCTCGAAAAGCCTGCTCCTGCTTATCCATGTAGTCACCCACCGCAGCACCCGCTAAGGCGCCAATGGCGGCGCCGATAAAAATACGCTTGTCGTCATGATCGCCCGTCGCTTTACCTAGTACGGCGCCAATGCCGGCACCGATACCTGCACCTTTTTGCGTATTGGTTGCTTGGCAACCTGACAACACCACTGTTACCGCTACTGCTGTAGCCACTGTAGAAAAACGAGTCATACGTTTAACCATTGTGAATTCCTAAATAGTTGAGTATGCGGGTGATACTAGCAAAGATTAATGAACTAGAGGTTAAAACCGTGCTAATTAATTCCGTTTTGAGGCATCACTGGAGGTAGCGCATAAGGTTTGACCAACGCACTTAACTCGCCACTGTTAAGCATTTTCTGGTACTGCTGATTAATTTTCTCAGCCAGTGTGCTGCCAGCAAAACGCGATGCAAACGCCATATGACCATAAATGGCGTCTTGGTACCTATATGGGTGCTTCATAAGTTGATGTGCCGGACGTTGCAGTACGCCCATGGCATGTTCTGCCGTCGCTTCAACGCCAATAAACAGGTCTACGCGGTCTTTAAGTAACATATCTAAAGCGATTTGCTCTGACGTCACTGGTACTTTTATCAGCTTTTCATCATTGTCAAAGCGCGCAAAGTGCGCCGCTCCGCGCATCACCGCAATACGTTTCCCATACAAGTCGTTGTAGTGCTCGATATTAAAGCTGGGTGTCTTTAGCGAATAGAAGCTAAATGATGAGTGCAATGCCATGTAAGCTGGCGTGACAAACTGCAGTTGTTGTTCACGGGCTGGGGTGCGTATTAGCCCGCCCATTATATCGACTTCATTATGAGTGAGTAAGTAAACACAGCGAGAAAACGGGCATGCAATTACGTTGATATCGAAGTTTAGCTCTTGTGCTATCGGGCGCAGGATATCAATAATCAGCCCTTTAGGTGCGCTCGATTCGGTATTGCTATACGGCGGCGCATGATCGACGGCCACACTAACAACCGTGCGAGCACTGGCACAAAGCGAATATACCAACGTAACTATCAGCAAAAAAAAGACGCGTGCTCTTACTACCACCTGTGCCCCTTGCAACCAACACCGCTGTGCCTGTACTGTCATATTAATGACAACTAATCGAAGTATAGTTTAGCGATGAAACTTTTATCGTTATTTTACCAGTTTTTCCTCCTCGGCTGCACTAGCTTTGGTGGCCCAGCAGCACATTTAGGTTACTTTCAACGCCACTTCGTTGAAAACAAGCAATGGTTATCACAGCAGCAGTACGGGCACTTGATCTCGCTCAGCCAGCTATTACCAGGTCCCGGCAGTTCGCAGGTAGGCTTCGCAATTGGCTTACACCATGCGGGCGTGCTTGGTGGCATCGTTGCTTTTGTTGGCTTCACCTTGCCCTCTATGTTGATTATGGTGTTATTGGCTGTTGGCGCGCAGCAATTAGGCTGGGGGCTGTCTGGGTTGATCATTGGCCTAAAACTTTTCGCAGTCGTCATTGTTACTGATGCACTGATAACGATGACTAAAAGCTTTTGCCCTAACTGGCAAACAAAAGCGTTAGCATTGCTCAGTGCCTTGGCACTTATTTTTGTTCCTTCCCTTTACACGCAACTGGCCATTTTAGCCGTAGCTGGCGTAACCGGTGCTTGGTTATTAAAACCGATGGAGTGCGCCGAGTCCGAGTCGCCTACACGACTTAACTGGCCGGCTTTACTGCTCTTTTCAGTGCTGTTTTTACTTACCTTTAGCGCTGCTTCTGGCTATTGGCAACTGGCTGGACAGTTTTATCAAGCGGGATCTTTGGTATTTGGCGGCGGCCATGTGGTGTTACCGCTGTTAGACACTATTCTAACGGATGTTGACAGCGATGCATTTTTATCCGGCTATGCAGCCGCCCAGGCCATTCCTGGGCCGATGTTTACCTTTGCTACGTACCTTGGTGCTATCATGACACCGCACGCGCCTTTGCTAGGTGCTACCTTAGCCACCTTAGCCATTTTTACGCCTGGTTTTTTGTTGGTTATCGGCTTTCATCGCCACTGGCAGTCGTTATTGAGCAACCCACTCGTTGCTGGGGTAAGCAAAGCCATTAATGCTGCAGTGGTGGGCTTTATTGCTGCCGCTTTATACAACCCGATCATCCCCGCAGGCGTAAGCCAATGGTGGTATGGTCTTGTTGCCATTATCGGGCTGTGGGTGTTGCGCCAGTATAAGCCGCCAATACTTATGGTAATCGCCAGTTTTGCAGCGCTAGGGCTACTGCTGGCAAAGTTGCCCTAATCACCGATTAGTTAGGGCTACTCATTTGCCCAGTAATACTCTGATATGGGCGTAATTCGAACACAGGCAGCATCGCGAGCAAATGATCCATAATCTCAGCCTGCAAGTGCTCATAAGAGATCCAGCGTTTATCGGCACTAAAGCAGTAAAATTCAATAGGCAGGCCGTGGTTTAGTGGCTGCATCTCGCGCACCATTAAGGTCAGCTCATTGTTGATGCGCTCATGCTGCTTCAAGTAGCCTTCGGCATAGCGGCGAAATAACCCGAGGTTAGTGACCTGCTCCGGCAAGTTACTGGCTTTGACATAATCATCAATATTAATGCTGTCGCTGATACGTTGCTGCAATGCCTCGTCGGCGAGGCGAATACTGTTCATATCGATATTCAGCGAGCGCTTTATCCGGCGACCACCAGACTCTTGCATACCGCGCCAATTCTTAAATGAGCCGGCCACCAGCATATAAGTTGGAATGGTGGTGATAGTGTTATCCCAATTGCGCACTTTAACGGTGTTCAGGCCAAGATCGATCACTTCACCGTCAGCGCCGTAGTTATCAACCTGAATCCAATCTCCGTAAGTAACCAAGCGATTAGCGGCAATTTGAATACTGGCAACGAAGCCCAAGATCGTGTCTTTAAACACCAGCATAGTGACCGCTGCAATAGCACCAAAACCAGAGATAATATAGGTGGGAGACTTCTCCAGCAGTAATGAGAAGATTAAGATGGCGCAGATTATAAAAGTCACCAGCTTTACCAGCTGGATAAGACCTTGAATCGGGACTTCTCGGGCAAACTCAAACTGATTATAGATAGCACCACCAACACTGACGACACTACTGACGATAAAGCCGCCATACACAATAAGCGCTATTTGCGCTAAGGTCCGTACAACGCCACCAACCAGCTCGGTGCTTGGAAAAACGTTCTGGAAAAAGGCTAAAAACACCACACAGCAAATAATACCGGCGACGCGACGATTCAGCTTTTGTAGCAACGGCGCCAGCATAGTAATGCGCTCTGGTGATAACTTGGCGGCCAGCGACTGTACACCTGGCAACATCAAGCTGCGCAGGAAAAAATACAGCAACAGAATAGCCAGCATCCCCAAACCTGTGGCGGTAATCGCACTGAATAAACTGGCTTGCTCCATGCCCTCAAACCAAGGCTCGATCAGGGTTTGTAACTGGCTCTCATTCATAGTTCACCTGATGAGTTCGCAACGTCAGGACACACCTCAGTGACAGGTGCATGATTGTGAGCAATCAACGCATCTTTCTGATGCCACATAACATTGAGGTGTTTTTGAAACTCAACGCGAAAGGCTTTGTCTTGCTGATAATCCCCCACTAGTTGTGGCGCAATTTCTCGCACCTCTACTGAGAGTTCAATATGAGTAAGTCGGCCAGTTAAAAAATCGCGACAGATATGGCTGCCCTGTGATTGGTAGTGCAACGTTGCATCTAAGAGACCGTCAAATTGCTCCCCTAGCACTTGCAGTGCAAAGGCGATACCGCCAGCCTTGGGCTTTAGCAAATGGCGAAATGGACTCTCTTGGCGTTGATGTTTACTGGCAGTGAAACGTGAACCCTCGACAAAATTAACGATACACGATGGATACTGTTTAAAGTTATGGCAACTGCGTTTGGTTCGCTCTACGTCCATACCTTTGAGCTTTGGGTTCTTGGCTATTTGCTCTTTGCTCGCACGCTTCATAAAGGGCATACCCATAGCCCATGCACCGCTGCCAATCAGTGGCACATATTTTAACTCATCTTTGAGGAAGAACTTCGGTGCGGGTAGCTCATTCACCGCACTAAGTACAACGATATCAAGCCAGCTAAGGTGATTAGATATCAGTAAATACCAAGCGCCTTTTTGCACTTCACCGTTGAACGACACATCAAAGTTCTCACAGCCGATCTTTAACCCTAAACGATTACCACCACGCCAGCCATTGTAGGCGCTATGTAATAATACGGTTACTACATGCAGAGGCAACACTAACTTCACTAAGCCTAAGAGGAATACGATTACTCCCCACACCAGTGTATTCACTAGCAACACACAGCCAGCTAAAATCCCTGCTAACCAATTGGGTAGAAATCGCTTGAGCATAGTTAACTCCTGTTATGCTTTGCTAAATCGTCAAATACACGGTCTTTTTCATGCCACATATCATTAAGGTGCTGCTGAAAAGATACCCGAAATTCATTGTCATTGCTGTAGTCACCCACCAACTTTTTATCAAGCGGGAGTACCTCAACATGCACAGCAACCTCTTTCACTTTGCCTGCAGCCAAGTCCAAAAATGTGGGGATGCCACCGGGGTAATGAATGGTCACATTCACTATCTTACTGATCTGTTCTCCCATCGCTTGCAGCACAAACGCGACACCACCCGCTTTAGGCTTCAGTAAATGCTTAAACGGACTGCGTTGGCGCTGATGCTTGTCCTCGGTATAGCGCGTTCCCTCTACGAAGTTGACAATAGACACCGGCATTTCTTTAAACTTTTCACAGGCTTTGCGTGTGGTTTCGATGTCTTTACCACGCAGTTTAGGGTTTTTCTTTAATTGCGACTTGCTGGTGCGTTTCATAAAGGGAAAATCTAACGCCCACCAGGCTAGGCCTAAAAAAGGCACGTACAGTAGCTCTTTTTTCAAAAAGAAATTCAAAAATGGTATGCGGCCTCGAAAGATGCGCTGCATCACCAAAATATCGACCCAACTTTGATGGTTGGCAATCACGAGATACCAATCTTTTTTGCGTAGCTTATCAAGGCCACTCACTGTCATCTTATAGGGAGTGAGCAATTTTTGATTCAATGAGTTACCACCCACCCATAACCCTGCCATGGCTTTTGCCGCCGCACTCATTAACTTTTGCCAAGGCTTGATTGGCAATAATTTCAGTAACCCGCAAAGCACAATGGGGAAAAACCAAAACAGGGTGTTAATCGTGTACAAACTAACACTTAAAACTTGCCTAACTACAGCTACTACAGCGCGCAAAACGACTTTCCTATATAGGTATAAAAAACAAGCGCTAATAATAGCGCTTTTTATCGACAACAGAAAACCGATCTGTTGGTGTTACTAACAACAAAGTTAATCTTCGAAATAGGTGTATCCGCTCAGACCTTGTTGTAGCTGTTCAATATACGCCTTTTTGATGTCACTATCGATATCAAGCGCGTTGATACGCTGGTGATAGACTGCTGCTAAGTCATCGCTATCGTAATGCACAAATTTTAATACGTCCTGAACACTGTCGCCCTTGAGTTTATGACTTAATTTAAACTCGCCATTATCACTGTGCACATGCACCGAGTCGGTATCACCGAAAAGGTTATGGAGATCGCCAAGAATCTCTTGATACGCACCCACCATAAACATAGCGACATGATACTGTTGGCCGAATTCATAACGCGGTATCGGCAGGCTCGTTTCAATCCCCGCCCCGTCAACATAATCACGAATTTGACCATCGGAATCACAAGTGATGTCTTGGATAATCACACGCTGCTCCAATGGCTTATCTAAGTTTTCTATGGGTAGTACCGGGAATAATTGGCCAATACCCCACACGTCAGGCAGGGATTGAAACAGCGAGAAATTCACAAATAGCTTATCAGCGAGCTTTTCGTTAAGGTCATCCAATACCTCGCGATGGGCACGCACCGAATCCCGTAAGCAATCACGTACTTTATGTAAGGTGCGGAAGTAGAGCTGCTCCACTAACGACCACTGCATAATGCCCAGCATGCCATGAACATACTGGCTATGAGCCTCACTAAATAAGTGCATGGCATCGTGATAGCTCTCCAAGGCCATACGACTGCTCACCGCTTCACAAGTGTGCCGCATTTCTATCACTACAGAAGGCAAATTTTGGTACTGGTCGATGGCTACATCGTTATTTGGGATGCGCTCCACATCCACCACATCGGTAATCAGCACGGCATGATGAGCCGTCAGCGCTCGTCCTGACTCGGTAATGATATGTGGATGTGCTAAATCATGGCTGTCGCTTACCTCACTAAATGCGGCCACCACATTGCGCGCGTATTCTTCCACGGTGTAGTTCATAGAGCAGCTGCTGCGCGACCCCGAACCTTCGTAGTCCACCCCTAAGCCACCGCCAACATCAACGGTTTGTAGCGGCACGCCCATTTGCGATAGTTGCGCGTAGTGGCGTGCACACTCTTTGAGCGCGCGTTGAATGTCGCGAATATTGGCAACCTGTGAGCCAATATGAAAATGCACGAGCTCCAGCAAATGTAACTTGCTTTGTTGGCGTAGCAGTTCGACCGCTTGCAGTACCTGCGAGGCGGTCAGGCCAAACTTGCCTTTTTCGCCGCCGGTATTTTGCCACTTGCCCTTACCCACAGAGTTGAGGCGAATACGTATACCTATTGCTGCTTCAAGGTTCATGGCCGCCATTTCTTTGAGTAAGGCATCCAATTCAGAGAGCTTTTCGATAACAATATTAACCTTGTGGCCCATGGCTTGACCAATTAATGCGAGACGCAAAAACTCACTATCTTTATAGCCATTACACACTATGGTGATATTTTTTTGTGCCAGTCCCAATATCGCCATTAACTCTGGCTTAGAGCCCGCCTCTAAACCGACTTGGTTGCTATCATGGGCCAATAACTTATGCACCACCGAGCGCTGTTGATTCACTTTAATTGGATAAACACAGGTATAGCCGCCTTGATACTGCTTCGCCTCATTCGCCTTGGCAAAGGCACCGATAAGCCGTGAAGCTCGGTGTTGCAGAATATCGGTGAAGCGCACTAATACCGGTAACGTCAGACCTTGCTCTTTAAAGCTTTCCACCAGCTTATTTAAAGGCAAACCTGGGCGACTATGATCGCCATCGGGATACGCCACGAGCTCGCCCTGCGGATTAATATCAAAGTAACCGTCGCTCCAGTGACTTACGTTATATACGGCCTGAGCAGCCTGGTAACCCCATTGCATAAAGCACTCTCAATATTGACCTGTGAATTTGCCGCTAGTGTAATACCTTAAAGTGTTCCTAGCGAATAGAAAATCGTACGGATTGGGCTAAAATTTCATTGAGCATTATGACGCTCACTGGCAAAATTGTCCCTCCACTTTACTGGCGATTATTGAGCACATGACAAGTTTAGATAAAAACCACTGGTTTACCGAGGTAAGCGACCGTGACGGTAGCGCATTCTCACTGCGTATTAATAAGCTGCTTGAACAGCAACAGTCTCCGTTTCAACACGTGGCAATGTATGAAACCACCGATTTTGGTAACCTGATGGTGATCGACGGCTGCACTATGGTCAGTAGCCGAGAAAACTTCTTTTATCATGAAATGATCGCCCACCCAGCGCTATTTAGCCACCCGAACCCAAAAAACGTAGTGATTATCGGCGGTGGCGACTGCGGAACCCTGCGCGAAGTGCTAAAACATGAGAGTGTTGAAACTGTCACGCAAATCGACATTGACCAAGTTGTCACAGAGATGTCGCTGAAATATTTCCCTGAGTTGTGCAGTGCCAATGATGACCCCCGTGCCACCTTGCTCTTTGATGATGGCATCAAATACATGCGCGATGCGCAAGCCGAGTCGATTGATGTCATTATTGTCGATGGCACTGACCCTGTAGGCCCCGGCGAAGGCTTGTTTAATCATGCTTTTTATCAAAGTTGCCTCGCAGCATTACGTCCAGGCGGTGTACTGGTGCAACAAAGTGAAAGCCCGCTTATGCATATGCCATTGCTCCTGGAAATGCGAGCGGCTATCAAGCAGGTTGGTTTTGGCGCGTTGCAAACCTTGCCTTTTCCACAGCCGATTTACCCATCGGGGCTGTGGTCAGTCACCTTAGCACGCAAAGGCCTGGGTTTTGACGGCTTTAGAGCCTGTGACCCTGACGCCCTCAACACCTTATATTACACGCCGGGCGTACACCAAGGTGCGCTCGCGGAGCCACCTTTTATGACCAAGGCCTTCAATCAGCAAGGCTAATCAGATGGGCGACTATTCGCCCTGACTCTCGCTATGTAATATGTGAATACGTATGCAGAGTCGTGTATTTCATCGCTAACCCCCTTACTCTTAATGCTTCCAATACAAGTACCTGTAGGCCTGCGTTTGCCAGCACACGTGACAGCCATCGCTTTAGCCTCGGGTATAACAAGCAGGATAGGTTGATGCGATTATTACTTCCCTTACTACTGGCCTCACCTTTGGCGTTGGCAAAAACAGTCGATGTTAGCTCTCCCGATGGCAAAATCACGCTTACATTAAGCGACGAAGGGGCGCCACATTATCATGTGAGTTACGCTGGCAAAGCGGTGATTAACCCATCTAAACTGGGTTTTTATTTTGCCCATGCCGCCCCGCTAGGTGATGACTTAACTATTAGCCACAGCGAACGCCACAGTGCCGACACCACCTGGCAACAACCCTGGGGTGAGCAACGTTTAATTCGCGATCATCATAATGAGTTGGCGGTTACTTTTAGCGACCCAGAGGCAGCTGAGCAGTCTTATACCGTGCGCGTAAAAGTGTTTAATGACGGCCTTGGATTTCGCTACGAGCTTACCGGTAAAGAGCGCCCCGATTACCGTATTACCGATGAGCTCACCGAATTTGCCCTTGCTGGCCAAGACAATGAAGCGCTGTGGATCCCAGCTCGAGGCTGGAATCGCTATGAATATGTTTACAACCGCACTAACACTGCTGAAGCCGCCCATGTACACACCCCCTTTACCGTAAAAATGCAAAACGGTGTTCACATCAGTATTCACGAGGCAGCACTGGTCGACTATGCGGGCATGACTTTAAACCAGCGTCGACCAGGCACGTTCAAGGCCGATTTAACTCCTTGGTCTGATGGTATCGCGGTGAAAACAAAAAATGGTTTCACCACTCCTTGGCGGACCATCCAAATTGCAGATAAAGCCACTGGGCTACTCAACTCACACCTGATTTTAAACCTCAATGAACCCAATAAACTCGGTGATGTATCTTGGGTTAAACCCGGTAAATATGTTGGTATTTGGTGGGGTATGCACATCAATGAAAACACCTGGGGCAGTGGCGACAAGCACGGAGCTACCACCGAAAACACCCGCAAATATATGGACTTCGCCAGTGAATATGGCTTTGACGGAGTGTTGGTTGAGGGCTGGAACCAAGGCTGGGATGGTGATTGGTTCTATAACGGTGACTTATTCAGCTTTACCGAGAGCTACGATGATTTTGACATTGAGGCCATTGCCAAATACGGCGAAAAGCGTGGCGTAAAATTGATTGGTCACCATGAAACCTCCGGCAATGTCAGTAACTATCGCCAACAAATGGACGCCGCCTTCGCCCTCTATCAGCGCCATGGTGTTAGCCAGATCAAAACCGGTTATGTTGCCGATGGTGGCAATATCAAGCGCCTTGATGAACAAGGCATTGCTCGCTATGAGTGGCATGACGGCCAATTTATGGTCAATGAATATCTCCACAATATTAAACTTGCCGCCGAGTATCAGCTCAGTATCAATACCCATGAGCCAATTAAAGCAACCGGCTTGCGCCGTACCTACCCAAACTGGATCACTCGCGAAGGAGCCCGAGGCCAAGAGTTTAATGCCTGGGGAACGCCGCCCAACCCCCCCGCGCACACGCCGATGCTGGCTTATACGCGTATGCTCGCCGGACCTATGGATTTTACACCGGGCATTTTCGATATGGGCTTCAACGGCTTAGGGGCTGACACTAATCGCCCGCAAACAACGCTGGCAAAGCAGTTAGCACTGTATGTGGTGTTATACAGCCCGATTCAAATGGCCGCCGATTTGCCACGGAACTATCTCGCCAAACCAGCAGCATTTCAATTTATCCAAGATGTACCGACCGACTGGGAAAAGAGCCAAGCCATTGCTGGCGAAATGGGTGAATATGTGGTTTTTGCTCGTAAAGAGCGTCAACGGGATAACTACTCTGGCAAGGATTGGTACCTCGGTGCTATCACCGATGAGCAAGCTCGAGACATCACCATTAAACTTGACTTCCTTGAGCCAGGAAAGCGCTTTGAAGCGCAGATATATGCCGATGGTGAAGATGCCGAGTGGGTCAACAACCCCTACAGCATGGACATTCACACCGAAAACGTGAGCAGCCAAGATAGCTTAACCCTGCGCTTGGCGCCAAGCGGCGGCACCGCCATTCGCTTTAAAGCACTAGACTAACCGCACTCACAGGCCGACGCCCAGTCGGCCTGCATTACCTAAACCGTTCACACATGCCCTGCCGACGCATGCATAGTGATTAGCTTGATTGTCGCGACGCCGCGCCCGCGCTCTGCAAGTTTAACTCGCTGCGCTTTATTTCTCGTAATATTGAAGTGCGGTTCATTTCCATAAATAGCCACAATTTGATGGCTATTTGTACCAACAGCCCAGCGATAAACCACACTCCCCAAAATACCTGCTCGTTGATAACGGTGGCCATGTAGAATCGGTAACCAACATAAATAAAAGCCGCCGTCGCGAGTAGTGCAAGCAGCGTCGAAAGCCAAACCCAGCGGCGCATAGAGCCGCTATAGATGTGCCCAAGGCGATTAAATAAGCCCTGTTCACGAGATAAAATCTGATCTAACTGCGCTTGCTCACTGTGTAAACTCGCTTTAATTTGTTGCTCTACACTCATAATGCTCTCTCCTATTGCTGTGCCCATTGGCTTAATCTTTTTCTGGCCTTGTGCAAGCGTGACTTCACTGTGCCTTGAGGAATATCCAACACCACTGCAATGTCGCTAATGGCTAGCTCTTCAAGGTAAAACAAATACACTGTATGACGCTCCCCCCAAGGCAGTCTGGCTATCAGACTCAACATATCTAGGCTTTGCTCCAAACTTATAGGTTGCGCCGCCACTAACGGTGCTTCGGCTATACCCTGCTCTTTGTACTGACGCCGTATTACATCAATAAAGCGCCGGTAAATAGCACGAAATAACCAAGCTTTAAATGCTCCGGGCTCCAGCAACGAACGTATATCTTTGGCTACCTTACTCCATACTTCCTGAGTAATATCACCAGCATCTTGGGGAGATTGGCACAGCTTGTAAGCAAAACGATAACTCGCTTGATAGTGTAGCTCGCATAATTCGTTAAACGCCTGCTTATCACCGCCCTGCGCCGCTAAGACCAGCAATGCCGTATAAGATTGTTTCATAGCCTTTCCAGGTGTTTATTAGCAAGACGCGCTATGGCTTACAAAGGTTCACGTATATTGAAAATAAATAACGCTTGATTGCCGCTATCGCTCATATAAACGTGTAGCGCAAAAGCCAATAGTAAGCACGCACATCAGCCATGTCGGCCCACTCAGCTAACAAAGCATGGGGTGCAGGGCTAATATCCTTCTCCGTAGACGTCATTTTATTTAGCGAAAGTGCGAGTTGCAGTGAGCTTTATCACCGCGATGAAAATACACCCCTTCTCACAGCAAGCGATACAGCTCAGCGCATTAGGGGAAAGAGCGTCAACCGCGAGCCCATGGGGCTGGGCCCGCAGTCCAATACTGGCAAGCTATTTACTTGTACAACAGCAAGAACTGCTATGAGTACAAGCAATAGTTAAGGCCATTTAACCTCAGATGCCAACACCCGTTCAGGGGCAATGTAGTGAATGATATCGCCACCTTGGATGGCATAATCCAACGGCGGATTTAAATCCATATCTAAGGCGCTGCGATTATGAGCAATCCCTAAAATAGTGGCGTCGTATTGGTGTTTAAATACCGTAAAAATATCGTTGTAGGTAAACTGGCCGACATCATTGGGGATCATCATAGAAAAGTGGGTATCCCCATGCAGGCTAGACATAATTTCCTGTTGCACCCGACTTGCCCCTGGGTCCTCCATAGAGCGCACTAAGACTTCCGCTGTGCGGTTAGAGCTGCACTCCACATTAGCACAATGCTCACCTAGCATCTGTGCCTTGCTTTCATCGTCAAAATAAGCACAAATATGGGCACTTTCCTTTACCAGCTTGCTAATCTTTAGCGCCGTAGTGAAGCTTTGGTTATCATCGGCTCCCTCAACAATTATTTTATCTGCTGTGGCAATGCCTACGCGTTTAAGTTGCTCTTCATCGGTGTAACTACTGAGCTTAACAAAGCTGACATCGGGCTCGGAGAAAAACGGATGCTCCATATCATCGGTTACCGCGAGTACAATTTCACGCTTTACCCGCTTTTCATCAGCAAGAATATAGCGCACCATTTTTCTGGTGCGCACTGGGTGCCAACCAAAAATAATGATGTGATTAGCAAAATGAGTCACGTCTTTTTCACCTGTCATAGCGCGCCTTATTAAATGTGTGATGGACTGCCCTGCTTTACCCAGCAACATGCCGAACAAGGCCAAACCGAAGGGGATCTGAACCAAAGCCACCAATAAGCGGCCCATCTCTGTAGTCGGACTAAAGTCGCCGTAACCCACCGTTGAGGTAGTCACGACATAATAATAAAAAAAGGTATTCGCAGAGGTAAGCGCATGCTCCCCAGCAATTGACAATAGCACCCAAGTGAGTGCCATATGTGCCAAAGTGACAAACACAACAACCTGCCAACTAAGTTGGTCAATATGATTGCGTATCGTCAGTAGCACACGCTTTAAAATAATCGGCATAGCTCGCCTTATTAGTATACTTATGGGCGCAGTTGCGCCCTTCCCTTACTTCGCTTTGGCACCGTTTTGGTTGTTAGCAAGTGCCTCGTCGATATAGTTATCTATTTGTTGTTCCAGTACATTAAGAGGAATTGAGCCATGGCGCAAGACCTGATAGTGGAACTCGCGCACGTCAAAATCATGGCCTAAAGCGTTTTCCGCTTTAGCGCGCAAGCGCTTAATGGTGAGCTCACCAATTTTGTATGACAGCGCCTGGGCCGGCCATGAGATATAGCGATCAGTCTCGGTTTTCACATTATGCAGCGACAGCGCGGTATTATCACGCATAAAGTTCAGCGCTTTATCACGACTCCAACCGAACATGTGCATGCCTGTGTCAACAACTAAACGCGCTGCACGCCACATTTCATAAGTGAGACGACCAAAATTACTGTATGGATCTTGATAGAAGCCCGCTTCTAAGCCTAAATACTCACTGTACAGCCCCCAACCTTCGCCAAAGGCCGATAAATAGGCGTCGCGTCGATAGCTAGGTAGGTAATCAAGCTCAGCATTGAGGGCAATTTGTAGATGGTGACCCGGTACGGCTTCGTGTAGGGTCAAAGCTTCTAAAACATATAATGGCCGTTTATCCAGTGCATAGGTATTAACCCAGTAGTAACCAGGCTCATCATCTTTGCTTGCCCCCACATAACGACCTGTGGTGTATTTTGGCGCAATACTCGCTGGCACCGGAGCGACACCGTAAGGTTTGCGTGGTAACTGCTTGAATAGTTTAGGCAGCTGCGCATCCATTTTTTTGGCGATGAATGAGGCTTCTTTCAATAGCTCTTCCGGTGTCTTAGCGTAAAATTGTGGGTCGGTACGTAAAAATTCAATAAACTCAGCAAAACTGCCTTCGAATCCTAAATCATCAATAATCGCCTGCATTTCGCCGCGAATACGAGCCACTTCTTGCAGACCGAGTTCATGAATTTCTTTCGCAGTCATCTGCGTGGTGGTGTAATGACGCGCTCGATTAGCATAATACGCTTTGCCATTTGGCACTTCAGAAATCCCTATCGATTCACGTGCACCTGGCTGATAGGTTTGCGTAAAGAAATCGTAATAGCCTTGGTATGCTGGCAATACCTGCTCACCGATAACGCGCTTAGCTTGCGCTTGCAGCTCAGCAAAGGCCTCATCACTCACCCCTGCGGTGTTACGCTTGAAAGGGGCATAAAATGTAGACTCGGTGACATCATCGACCAAATACGCGCTTATCGATTCCTCATAGCCGGCAAGCACGGCTTTAGGTTGCGTTAACCCTGTTTCGAGCCCTTTTTTCATCCAATAGATGTTTTGCTCAAAGAACCGAGGCACTTGGCGCAGGCGCGCTAAGTAGGTTTCAAACCCTTGAGCAGAACTGTAATCTCCACGCTGCACCATAAATGACAAGGATGAGTGAAAACCGTATTCGGAGGTAAGGGGCATATAGTGCGCATTGAACACATACTCATCGACACTGTTTTGCACCTGCGCAGTCAAAATTTGCAGATTGATCTGATTCTCTTCACTGAGCGTGCTTTTATCGATAGCTTTAAGCTTATTCAATAATGCTGTTTTATCTTGGTATTGCTGCTTTAAGAATTCAGGCGATAAATTGGGGAGCAAATACCCGTCAACCTCTTGCTTATACGGGTTGACGCTTTCTCGATAACTGACAACCTGCTCAGCCAATGTGGTGAACTGATTATTGGTATTGGTCTTGTGTGCTGAGCTTGCGCAGCCACCCAAAGCAAGGGGAATCGCACAGGCCAATGCCAGTTGCTTAATATGTGTTCCTAGGTTCATGCTTTATTCTCATTGATTGTGCATTTCGCCATACTCTAGCCTACCACAGCGCGCGAGCCAACCGCTTGCGACCAGCGTCCAAATGTCGGTTCTGCGCATAAAGTGGGCGCTTGGTCGCAATTATGTAACCAGAGTATTCCAAAAGAGAACAATTTGCTTTTTAATACCGCCAAGGGATGTATAAGCAAGCTAGGATTGGCTGCACCTCCATTTCAACCTGGTGATTGTGATTATGATGTTCCATGACTCCATGGCCAACGCGCAAGAGAAAATGACCCAAGTCTGTCATTTGCTCGAACTGCATGCGCTGCCGCCAACACCTTTAAATTACCATGTGCTGTACCAGCATGTGAGTGAAGGCGAAAGTGCACTGAGTGAGGCCTTACAAGCTGCTGTAACCGAAGGCCGCATCATTGATTCAGTGTTAATGGAAGAGTTGTATATACAACATCTCACACCGGATCATCAAAAGCAGACCGCTATGGTTGAACGTATTAGCGAATTGATAGGTAATCTAGAGCGCAATAGCAAAAGCAATCAAAAACACATCGACCATTACCACCTCGAAATTGATCGTTGTGCTCGCGCTTTAGATGAACATGATGTTGATAAAAGCCGACACCAGCTGCGTAAGTTAGCCGAGCATACCCTAGTGTTAAAAGGGCAAATGCAAAAGTTTAAGCAACTACTGGAACAAATAAAGCAGCAATACCTTAGTACTAAATCGCAACTAAAACGCCTTAAAGACAAACACCATCTCGACCCACTCACCGGCCTTTATCACCGTCATTATCTCGATAAAAAATTTCAGTATTGGGCCAAGAAGCAGCATCAAATCTCTTTGATCCGTATTGATGTCGAAAACTATCAACAGTTTTGTCATGACTACGGCGACAGCATTGGTAATTTAATGCTCGAAAAAGTAGCCACCAAAATAGACAAATATGTCAAAGAAAGTGGTTTTTGCGGGCGCACCCAGAATGAGCAATTTACCATTATGATGGCCGACGTCGAGGCACAAACCGTGGACCTCATTGCCGAAAAAGTACAAGCCGGCATCAGTAAGCTTCGCTTTGTAAGTTCACGCAGTGGTAAACAGCTCCCTGGTGTGGCGTTTCAATGCCAAACCATACATCGCCAGCAAGAACCTAACTTTAGCGCCCTCGTCTCATCCACTCATTAGCTTCTGCGCTTGCTAAAAACGGCTTAATCCTTGAGCTGTTACAGGGCCTCAAGTACACTATGACAAACTCTCCCTCTGGGCTTAAATTAGATGAAAGAAGCTGAGCAAAAAACCACCCACTTTGGCTATAAAACGGTTGCTACAAGCGACAAAGTTAACCACGTAGCGGATGTTTTCCACTCTGTTGCTGCCAAATACGATTTAATGAATGACTTGCTCTCTTTTGGCATCCACCGCTTGTGGAAACGGGTTACCATTGCCAGTTCAGGAGCCCGCAAAGGGCAAACCATACTAGATTTGGCCGGTGGTACAGGCGATTTAACCGCTAAGTTTAGCCAACTAGTGGGAGAGACTGGCAAGGTGATTCTCGGCGACATCAATGACTCAATGCTTAAAGTGGGTCGCGATAAACTGCGCGACCGAGGCCTAGTCAGCAACATTGAATATGTACAAATGAACGCCGAAGCGCTGCCATTTCCCGATAACAGCATAGATGTGATCACCATTGCGTTTGGTTTACGTAATGTGACTGATCAGAGCAAAGCCCTCGCTTCGATGTTTCGCGTATTAAAACCCGGTGGACGATTGCTGATTCTTGAGTTTTCCAAGCCTGAACATGAAGTGCTTACTAAGCTGTATGATATGTACTCATTCAACATTTTACCGCAGGTCGGTAAAGCGGTACTCAATGACAGTGAGTCATACAAGTATCTAGCAGAATCAATCCGTATGCACCCGGACCAAGACACCTTGGAAGCCATGATGAAAGAAGTGGGCTTTGAGCAAACCAGTTATCAAAATATGACCGGGGGCATTGTTGCCCTCCACCGTGGCTTTAAATTTTAAGAGGCAAATATGCTCTCTCACTTTGCTGTAGCCAGCGCTGAAAAGCTGGCTAACCGACTGATACTGCTTGATCCGCAGTTGCAGCAAAGGCTGCAACAGATAAACACTCAAGTGCTGGTACTGCACATTCGTGACTGGCAGCAGTATGTAAGTGTTCACTATGGTGATGCAGGGCTAATGCTGCAAGCCCATAATGAAGCACCCGAGCAACACCAATGCTTTATTAGCGCTGATACTGATACATTAATGAAGCTAAAGGATCCCTCTTTGCTCACCCAGCTTATCCGCCAAGATAAGCTCGACCTTGAAGGCGATATTCATCTGGCCCAAGCCTACAGCCAAGCCTTTAACGATTTAGATATTGATTGGCCCGAGCACTGGTCTAAATATATAGGTGATGCGCCAGCACAGTTGCTATGGCAAACTCTCAGTAAAGGTAAAGCGCAAGCTCAACAGAGCCTCACTAAACTCGACCATATCGTGCTCACGCTCTTGCAGGATGAACTTAAAGTGAGTATTCACCCGCTAGAATTAGAACAATTCACGCGCCAGAGTCGCCAGCTAAAATCCGACGTCCAGCATCTTGAACAACGTATAGATGCGTTGTTGACGCACGTTCAGCAAACACAGTAAAGAGGTGCCCTTTGTCTGCGGCAAGACTGTATTTCATCACTAAAACCTTATTGCAGTATGGCATCGATGAACTGCTGCCACAGCAGAAGCTTCCTTGGTTTGCCAAATTGGCTCGACGCAGTATTTTTTGGTTACGTAATCGCCATAAGGATAAACCCGCAGGCGTGCGTTTACGTTTAGCGCTACAAACATTAGGGCCGGTGTGGATTAAGTTTGGGCAAATGCTCTCTACCCGTCGTGACTTGCTACCACCGGAAATCGCTAGTGAGCTGGCTCTGCTACAAGACCAAGTTCCTCCTTTTGCAGGTGATCAGGCCAAAGCCATTATCGAGCAAGCACTGGAAGTTAATGATATCAGCGACGTGTTCAGTGAGTTTGATGTGACTCCCTTGGCTTCCGCATCAATTGCGCAGGTGCATACGGCCACTCTCATTGACAACGACGGTGACCACCAAGATGTGGTCGTTAAAGTCATTCGTCCTAACATCAAAAAGCAAATAGATGCCGATTTAGCGCTGATGCAGCAATGCGCCCGAGTTGTCGCCAAACTGCTTAAAGAAGGCCGCCGTTTACGTCCGGTGGAGGTTGTTAAGGAGTATAAGAAAACCCTTCTCGATGAACTCGATCTGATGCGCGAAGGCGCCAATGCGATTCAGCTACGACGTAATTTTGAAGACTCGGAATCACTTTATATCCCCTTTGTGTATAGCGACTTTAGCCGCACCAATGTGCTGGTTATGGAACGTATATATGGCATTCCCGTATCCGACACCGATGCCTTATTAAAGCAAGGTACCAATATGAAGTTATTGGCAGAACGTGGCGTTGAGGTCTTTTTTACCCAAGTTTTTCGCGATAGCTTCTTCCATGCGGATATGCACCCTGGCAATATTTTTGTTTCCTTTGATAACCCTCATAACCCGCAATATATCGGCATCGACTGTGGCATTGTTGGTACCTTAAATAAAGAAGACAAACGCTATTTAGCGGAAAACTTTATCGCCTTTTTCAATCGTGATTATCGTAAGGTTGCTGAGCTGCATGTGGATTCTGGCTGGGTCCCTGCCGATACCAGTATTGAAGAGTTTGAATTTGCTATTCGCACTGTTTGCGAGCCCATATTTAACAAGCCGCTAGCGGAAATTTCGTTTGGTCATGTATTGGTTAATTTATTCAATACCGCTCGACGTTTTAATATGGAAGTGCAGCCACAGCTCGTACTACTGCAAAAAACACTGCTTTATGTCGAAGGGCTAGGGCGACAGCTTTACCCTCAGCTAGATCTGTGGAAAACCGCCAAACCCTTCTTAGAAGACTGGGTTAAACAGCAAGTAGGGCCTTGGGCGGTCGCCAAACAAATGTACGCCAACTTACCATTTTGGGCAGAGAAGTTTCCTGAGCTACCGGATCTGATCTACCATAATTTGAGGCGTCAACAGCATCCTCCTGCGCCACCAGCAACCAATCACAAAGCGATTATTTTAGCGTTAGCTGGCTGCACAGGACTGATCGTTGCTTGTTTAGTCGCGCTGGCGCAACATCCTGTATTTTCAGCAGTCAGTGCCGTCGCCGGGTTTGCAGCGCTGTTTGCTGCTTGGCGTAAAGGCTAACAGCACTATGACATCATCTTTGTGCGCGGTATACTTCGCCACAGTTTAGTAGGACATTTCGGAGACAGTTATGGGTTTTGGCGGTATTAGTATTTGGCAGTTGTTGATCGTATTGGCGATCATCGTGCTACTTTTTGGCACTAAAAAGCTGCGTAATATAGGCGGTGATTTGGGTAATGCTGTAAAAGGCTTTAAAAAAGCGGTATCGGATGACGATAATAAGCCCGATGCAAAATCAGATGACGCTAAAATTTCTGAATCGAAACAACAGGCTGAAGAAAACCCTAGTCAAAAAGACAAAGATAAGGTGTAGCCACCCATGGGCATGTGGGAATTATTGGTGGTGTTCGTAGTAGGTCTTATTGTCCTTGGCCCCGAACGCTTACCTGTGGCCATTCGAACGGTAAGCCGCTGGGTAAAAACAGCCAAAGGCATGGCCAACAATATTTCTGCACAGGTCAACGAGGAACTGCGTGTACATGAGCTACATCAGAACCTTAAAAAGGCTGAGCAGCAAAATATGGAAAACCTTCCTGACGATGTAAAAGACTCGGTGGCAGAGCTGCATAAAGCGGCGCAATCAGTCACTCGCAGTTATGACAACGCACCAAAAAAAGACAGCAGTAACAAAGATGAGTGAACCCCAACAGAGCGGCTTTATTGCCCACTTGGTCGAATTACGTAATCGCTTGATGCGCTCATTGCTTTGCGTATTGTTGGTGTTTGTTGCGCTCGTGTATTTTGCCAACGACATTTACGCCTTTGTTGCAGCGCCTCTGCTTGCACATTTGCCAGCAAACAGCCAGATGATCGCCACCGATGTTACCGCACCGTTTTTTACGCCTTTTAAGCTTACACTTTTTGTTGCCATATTTGCTGCCATCCCCTTTATCTTGCATCAAGTATGGTCTTTTATTGCGCCGGGACTGTATCAACACGAAAAGCGCATGCTGATCCCTATCTTGCTTTCAAGCGTCTTACTTTTTTACGGTGGTATCGCTTTTTGTTACTTCGTTGTCCTACCCATCGTACTCAGCTTCTTTACCGGTATTGGCCCTGAGGTTATGACGCTGACGCCAGACATCAGCAGCTATTTAGGGTTTGCATTAAAGCTATTTTTCGCATTTGGTATTGCCTTTGAAATTCCGGTAGCCATCATGCTGCTTTGTTGGAGTGGGGCCACGACCACCGCGAGTTTAAAGCAAAAGCGCCCTTATATCGTGGTTGGGGCTTTTGTGGTCGCGATGTTTCTAACGCCCCCCGATGTGTTATCACAGACCTTGCTCGCCTTACCGATGCTGTTATTATTTGAGCTCGGCCTGATTTTGGCCGCCTTTTATAGCGCTAAATCACCACAGGAAGAAAAACAATGAAAAAATATTTAGTATCCGCCGTGCTCACCGCTTGGGTGGGAACACTTTCTCCCGCAGCCATAGCCAATGACGGCGTGAATATTCAAGCGCTAAAGGCCTGTAGCTTTATTGAAAATGATTTTCGTCGCCTGCTGTGCTACGACAACATCATGGCCGGCAAACCTATTGATGCTATGCCTAAAGGCGAAGTGAAAAACACCAACGCTGCACCGCAAAGTAATAAAAAAGCGCAAGCCGCAAGTGTTGCCGGTGCGCCAGCAAAACATAGCAAAGCCAATAAAGCAGACTTTGGCCTAGAGCATAAAAAAGAAAAAGAACAAAAAGACGATAATAACGAGCTTCGCGCGCGTGTGAGCCAAGTTGATGAAGCCCCTTATGGCGAGCTTATCCTGACTCTCGACAACGGTCAAAAATGGCGCCAAATTGGCACCGAACATTTTCGTTTGAATAGCAATGATACAGTGATTATTAGCCGTGGCATGTTCAACTCTTTCCTACTGAAAAAACAAGGTGCAAATAAGTCTATCCGTGTTAAACGCGTTGATTAAGTAGCTGCCATGATAGATATCGGAGTCAATCTCACAAGCAGCCAATTTGCAGCAGATACTGACGCTGTGGTTGCTCGTGCGCGCGACGCAGGTATCACCAATATGGTAGTGATTGGTTGTGACGAGCGCGATAGCCAGCATGCAGTTGAGCTGGCACGTCGCCATCAGTTGTTTTGCACCGCCGGTATTCATCCCCACAATGCAAAAGATGCAAGCGCCGAGTTCGAGCAAGTTATCGCCCAGCTAGCCAGTCAAAGTGAAGTACTGGCTATTGGTGAATGCGGCCTCGACTACAACCGCGACTTCTCACCGCGACCTGTACAGCGCGAGATTTTTGCTCGCCAGCTAGCTTTGGCAAATGAATTAGCGCTGCCCGTGTATTTACATGAACGTGATGCTAGTGCGGATATGCTAGCACTGCTGCGAGAGTACCAACCGCGTGGAATTTTGCACTGCTTTACCGGCAATGCTGAACAGGCTCAGCACTATCTTGAGTTGGGCCTGTATTTAGGGATCACAGGCTGGGTATGTGATGAACGTCGCTCGCAAGCGCTCAATGAAGCCTTGGCGCATATTCCTAGGGAGCGATTACTAGTTGAGACTGACGCTCCTTACCTCTTGCCTCGGACAATACGGCCAAAACCAAAGTCACGGCGCTGTGAACCCCATCACCTTGGCTACGTAGTCACCCACTTAGCTCAACGCTACGCATGCACTGAGGCAGAGATCATCGCGCAGACCAAACATAATTTTAGCCAATTGTTTAATGTGGAGCTGCGTTAGTTATGCGTGTGCTTGCTTGGGCGATGATGCTGCTGTGGTCGTGCTCAGCGCTCGCCTCAAGCATGAGTATCAATACCGAAGCAGACTCCTTAGCAACAGCGCAAAATTCACCCCATTGGCAACCCCTTAATAAGCCGTTTATCAACTTGGGCAACAAAGTGCGTTATGGCTGGCTGCGGGTGAATTTAAGCTCTCACCAACACCCACCCAGCGTATATATTATTGCCATCGATAACCCATTAATAGATAGCCTCAAAGCGTTTCATTTACGTGATAATAAGCTAATCAATACGCGTACTATAGGTAGTCAAGTTGATGGTGCAGATCGACTTTTTAAAGATGAATCACTGTCCTTTTATATTGATACCCGTAGCCCTGGGGAGCACTGGGTCTACATCGAAGTGATCGCCAGTGACGGCTTTAGAATGCCGGTTCAGGTGCATACTCTGAAGAGCTACTTTGAATACAAAAGCAGCTTCAATAGCCTATTCGGGGCGGTGATGGGCCTCGCGGCAACGCTGATATTGACCACCTTATTCTTTTTTATTCTGTCACGACAAGCCCGCTTTTTATTGGCCACGGCATACATTAGTGCTTTGGCACTGATAGGTATTTACGTATTTGGCTATGGCTATCGCTATTTGCACCCCGATACACCTTGGCTACAAACGGCGGTGCTGCCCCTACTACTGATAGCTGCACCAAGCCTCTTAGTTGCTTTGAATCAAACACTGATAGCGCCAATAAAACGTAAAACGTCGATTACTGTCATGCTCATTACTGTGGTTATCGGCCTACTTCCAAACCTATTACCTGCCGCTATTGCCGACCCGATCGTAGTTGTTGCGAGTACCTTATTTTGTTTATTCGGCGCGGTCTATAGTGCTTGGCAGGGGTATCGTAAGCAACAACAACAGTTATGGGTACTCAGTATTGCCAATCTGATGTTACTCGCGCTGATGGGCTATTTTTGTCTCAACTATTTTGGTTTCGCATTGCCGATTAACAAAACCAGTTGGTGGCTTTTCTTGCCCCCTGCGAGCAGTGCCTTACTTGTCTGTTTTGTAGTTATTCGCAACTTGTTAAGCCAGCACAGTGAACGCATGCGCGCGCAGCAACAAGCACTGGCGGAGCAGCAAACACGAGACCAATTACTGGCTCAGCAGCTGGCACTAGAGGAACAAACTAAAGAAGAACTAGAAAATAAAGTAGAAGAGCGCACCATAGAGCTACAAATTACCCTACGGGAATTAGAAGAAAAGAACACAGAGCTAGAGCGCATTAATAACGAGGACCCATTAACGGGTGTCAAAAATCGCCGCTTTTTCGATAAGCGTTTAGAGCATGAGTTACGGCGCTCACAACGGGATGACGCTCCGTTGAGCCTGCTAATGATAGACATAGATCACTTTAAAAAGGTCAACGATAGCTATGGTCATCCCGCTGGCGATGCAGCTATTAAATTGGTGTCACAAACTATCAAAGCCTGTTTACGCCGCCCATTTGACCATGTGTGCCGCTACGGCGGTGAAGAGTTTGCCGTTATTTTACCCAATACCACGCACGAGGGCGCCCTCAAGCTGGGCGAAGAAGTATGCACTGAGGTAGGTCAACAACAGGTTGAATTCTCAGAGCACCAATTTTCATTAACTGTTAGTATTGGCGTGCATACCGCTTACGGGGAAACCACCGCTCACGCTGGCGACATCACCCATATGGCGGATGAGGCGCTATACCATGCTAAAGCGCATGGTCGTAATCAAGTAATTAGCTCACAATCTTTGCCTTAGGAGAGCATTATGGCCCAATCAGGACTCGACCTGTTTCCTTATACGCGTATGCGTCGTTTACGTAAAAATGACTTCTCTAGACGCTTAACTCAAGAGCATGAGCTCAGCGTTAATGACTTAATTTATCCAGTGTTTGTCTTGGAAGGCAAAAACCGCCGCGAACAGGTTGAATCTATGCCTGGAGTTGAGCGCTTGTCCATCGACTTATTGATTGAAGAAGCTAAAGAGTTGGTCGCTTTAGGTGTACCCGCTATTGCCCTATTTCCAGTCACACCCAGTGAAAAGAAATCGCTGCATGCCGAAGAAGCCTATAACCCAGAGGGGTTAGCACAACGCACGGTGCGCGCTTTGAAGAGCGAACTGCCTGAGCTAGGGGTGATCACCGATGTTGCCTTGGACCCCTTCACCGTGCATGGTCAGGACGGCATCATTGACGAGCAAGGCTATGTTATCAATGACATCACCACCGAGGTGTTGGTGAAACAAGCGCTGTCACACGCCCAAGCGGGTGCCGATGTCGTTGCCCCCTCAGATATGATGGATGGTCGTATCGGCGCTATTCGTGAGGCGCTAGAAGAGCAAGGCCTGATCAATACCCAAATTATGGCTTATTCTGCCAAGTATGCGTCAAGCTATTATGGCCCATTTCGCGATGCGGTCGGCTCAGCGGGTAACCTCAAAGGGGCTGATAAAAAGACCTACCAAATGAATCCTGGAAACTCCGATGAGGCCCTCAGAGAAGTCGCGCTGGATTTACAAGAAGGCGCTGATATGGTCATGGTGAAACCAGGCATGCCCTACTTAGATATTGTTCGACGCGTTAAAGATGAGTTTTCCGTGCCCACCTTCGCCTATCAAGTCAGTGGTGAATACGCCATGCACATGGCTGCTATTGAAAACGGCTGGTTAGAAGAAAGAGCCATTGTTATGGAGTCTTTACTTGCCTTCAAACGTGCAGGGGCTGACGGTATTCTCACTTATTTTGCTAAACGCGCGGCGCAGTGGCTTAACGAATCTTAAGCTTAACACCCAACTTTTTTCTGAGAAAAAGCGCTAACAAGTTAACAACTTGAAATTTTCGTGTAACTTATTGGGGGCATAATATGTCCCCCTTTAGGGATAAATAACAATACACGGGAAGCTATCTAATGAAAAACACAGTCACACCTATCGCTCTAGCGGTGGCGGCCTCGTTGGCATCGCTCAGCGCTCAAGCAGATATCTTAATATCAGAATATGTCGAAGGCAGTAGCAATAATAAAGCCATCGAGCTTTATAACCCCAATTCAGAGTCAGTCGATTTAAGCCAATATAGTATTGAGTTTTACTTTAACGGCAGCACTACGGCTGGTTATACTCTCGATCTCTCAGGCTCACTGGCAGCTGAAGGCGTTTTTGTTGCCGCACATGAATCAGCAGATTCTGCAATTCTGGCAGTCGCTGATCAAATTGCAGGCGGTGGTTGGTTCAACGGCGATGATGCCATTGTGCTTCGTAAACAGGGTGACGTCATTGATAGCCTTGGTCAGGTTGGCCTCGACCCTGGTTCGCAATGGGGTGAAGGACTCACCTCTACGCAAAATAATACCCTGCGCCGTATTGATGGCACCGGTGCTCGCACCGCCCTAGACACCGCCTATATCCCTAGCGACTTCTTTACTGGCTATGAGCAAGACGATTTCAGTGATCTGGGCACCTACCAAGGAGGTTCCGGCCCAGTCGACCCTGATCCAGAGCCAACCCCCGAGCTCACATGTGCTGATCCAGCCACTACCATTAGCGAAATCCAAGGGCCAGGCATGGCCAGTCCCCTGCAAGGCGAACAAGTTATTGTCGAAGCGGTGGTCAGTGCTGATTACCAACAAAGTGACGCCCTTAATGGCTTTTTCTTAGCATCACTCAACGCTGATAATGATCCCCTCACCTCTGAAGGTATTTTTGTTTATCACAGTGATGATGACGTTAATGTCGGTGACCGTGTACGACTTCAGGCCACCGTTGATGAATACTACGGCGCCACACAATTAAAGAATGTGACGGCGCTGAAGAGTTGTGGTACTGCACAAGCTGATATCACTGAAATCACGCTACCGGTTGACAATATCGACGAGCTTGAAGCCTATGAAGGCATGCTCATCAGTGTCGCCCAGCCAATGTACGTAGTAGATAGCTATAATTTGGCACGCTATGGAGAGCTCGGCCTAGCAACAGAGCGCTTATATCAAGGCACCCAAGTGGCGCTACCAGGTGATGCCGCCAATGCGCTGGAAGCGCAAAACCAGCTAAAACAGTTATTACTTGATGATGGCTCAACACAGCAAAACCCTGAAGTGATTCCTTATCCTGGAGCTGGACTGGATGCCTACAATACCGTGCGCTTAGGCGATAGTGTAGAAGGCCTCACCGGGGTGTTAGGCTATGGTTTTGATCGCTACCGTTTACATCCAACCACGGCTGTACAATTCACTGCCAGCAACCCTCGCACTGAAGCGCCCGTACTCAATGAGCAGGGCGATATTAAAATCGCTAGCTTTAATGTCTTAAACTACTTCAATGGTGATGGCCAGCAAGGCGGCTTTCCTACCTCTCGCGGTGCCGATGATTTGCAAGAGTTTATTCGCCAAGAGCAAAAGCTCGTTACCGCCATCACCGCCATGGATGCCGACATTGTTGGCTTAATGGAAATTGAAAACGATGGCTTTGGCGAGTTCAGTGCCCTAAGTTCGTTAGTCACTGCACTGAACGATGCAACCGATAACGGCGAATATGCCTTCGTTGATTTTGCCGTAGCCGAGGTTGGCACCGACGCCATTACTACCGCGCTCATTTACCGTAGCGACCGCGTACAAGAAGTTGGCACAGCCAGCATCAATGATGAAGACGCCTTATCCTATGGTAACCGCGCGGCGATCGCACAGAGCTTCCGTGATATTGAAAGTGATGAAGTGTTAACCGTTGCTGTCGCTCACTTAAAATCTAAAGGTGGCTGTAGCCGTGCCGAAGGGCTCGATCAAGACCAAAATGATGGTCAAGCCTGCTATAACGCAACGCGCGTAGCCGGTGCCGAGCAGTTCGCTTCATGGTTAGCGAGCCAACCCACTGGTGTGGCTGATGACGATGTGATCATTGTCGGTGATATGAATGCTTATGCGCAGGAAGACCCCATGCAAACCTTTGCCGACGCCGGATTTGCCAATGTCATTCCTACGCTGGAAGGCAATACGTTGGGTTACTCATATAACTTCCAAGGCCGCTTAGGCAGCTTAGACCACGCTTTGGCATCACCCAGCCTTATGAACAAAGTGGTCGCTGCTACCGATTGGCATATTAATGCTGATGAGCCTCGGGTGTTAGACTACAACTTAGAGTACAAAACCCAGGCACAGCAGGCCAGCTTGTATGCCGAGCATGCATACCGCGCCTCAGATCATGACCCCGTCATCGTCGCCATTGCTGCCGAGCAATCTGAGCCCGAAGAGCTTGTGGGCGAGTTTACTGGCCTTAGTGGATGGTTTTGGCCTCGCAACTTTACTATCGACTTACCAGAGGGTTACCAAACGCTAGATATCGAGCTCGTGGGTGGCTGGGGTCAAGTTGACCTGTACGTTAGCCACCAACGTCGCCCGTCTATTTTCCGTGCCGATTGTGCCTCACGTAACTGGGGGACTGCAGAGCAATGTCACTTTGATAACCCTGCTGCTGGAAAGTGGAAAGCCCGTATTCTTGGCCCTCTGCCCTACGGTAATGTCACGTTACGCTACCGTGCGGTTAAAGCCGACTAATAGGGTTTAATACCGAGCGAGAATGGCGTCACGAGCGCCATTCTCGATTATCTTTTTTAGCCCCTGTTCAAATAACTTTTGCAGCCGCTCGCCATCTGGGTGATGGGGAGAAAAAGCAAGAAAGATATCGGTTCCTTCATTAATAAATGCCACTTGAATATTATCGCTAATCCCTTGGGTACGACGTAGATAATTTGCTGATTTAATGAAAATAAGCGCACTGTCTAAGCGCCCTAACATCAGCCTTCGCATGTTAGGCAAATCGGAGTTGGCATACGCCGCCACCACTTTATGTTCGGCCACCAAAGTAAGAAACTGGTCGCCATAGCCATATCCTCTGACAACACCTACTAACTCGCCATTAAACTGCGCACGATTAGTAATTTTCAGAGCCCGTTGGGTATTGTGATAATACGCAGAATAAGCCTTATAAAGAGGTGTACTACCGAGTAAGTACTTTTCTTTACTGATAGCATCGATAGGCACATTGAACCCCGCTACATAGGCACCGGTATCGAGGTAATGCAGCACCCGCGCATAAGGGTAAATATGGTAGTCGACTGACACGTCTACCGCTGCAAAAGCGGCCGTGATTATATCATTCGCCATGCCCGTACCATCGGCATTGGCATACGGAGTCCATGCGTCTTCAGCAGCAATAACCACGCGCTCGGCTTGGCAAGGTGAAATTAGAAACAACAAGGCAAGAAATAGGCAGCCGCGACTCATGCTCTCTCCAGCACACCACAAATTATTTTATTATAGGCACTGCTTGGTTGGTCGCGACAAATTATCCTAGATATCTACATGATCAATGGTGGTGGCCGCCTGACATAGCTTGGCCATCACTGTGATAAAACCCTGATGCACCGTGCTCAATAAAGCCCTGATTTATCATTTTCGCCAAAAATGGATCATGTTCATTATCGCCCACATCGGCATAGTCCGTAGTTTGATAACGGTCCCAATGAGCAAATTGTTGCTGCACTTGTTGCGGGTTAAGCTGGTAACTTTGCAACGCTAGTCTGCTTATTTGTTGCCACCTGTCTTGATGGTCAGCGTCTTCACGTGCCACCACAAGCTGCTTGACCAGCTGCAATGCTGGCAGCCATACCAGGGTCACTTTATAGCCATTTTGCTGGCGTTCGAAGTGCTGCTCTTGGCCGCAGCCCTCACCTTGCGTACGTGATGGCGATTGTGAAAGTAGGTCACTGTGCACTAACTGGTATTTTTGTGACCAACTGACTGGTTGCCCGCCTTCTTTTAGCTCACCAGGTTGGTACTCAATGCCTCTTTGGTAATGCTCAAAATAACGAATAGGCCGCACTTGCTGATTAGATAGACGTTGCCAGAGCTCAACGACCCCCTGGCTGTTGGCCTGATGCGCTACCTGATCATGCAGCCGCCAAAGCGAAAATAGCTGCTCTTCTTGAGCGCCTTGCTGCTGTATATAATTGGCTTTTAACACCTGCGCATTCGCTTGGCATTGCTGTTGCGCATATACACTGGCACTACACATGGCGACTGCCAACGTGGCTAATTTGACATACTTCATCATTTTATCCTCCACTTAGGGCCGAGGACATAGCAATCTATGCCCTCGACCTTAGGTGATTAATTACCTAGCTTGGCTTCTGCTTTACTCACTAAATCTGCAGCGTGATTAATCACGTGGAAGATATAGTTTTGCTCATTAGTTCCGGTCACTAGGTGGGCTCCAGGACCCTGGGCATACACCCCCACATCTTCACCCGCATGAGTTTCTGAGCTAAGTGGCACCAGTGCTTCTTGGTGGAATCCAGCTGTGGTGGTGTCAATGGTGCTCAAATCCACACGACCAGTGACAATCTCACCGTTGTAGCCAGCATCAGCATTGGTCTGTGCGCCAAGGTTCTTAAAGCCGTTGCCATTGGTGTAACCCAAAGTGGTGTAAGGCATGCCATCGGCTGCCAAGGTAGGCTCGTCGCTGCCAACGGCAACCACTTTACCTAAAATGGGGTTACCTCGTTTAGGGTAGCCAGCAATGGTAAATACATGGCTATGATCTGCGGTTACGATGATCAGGGTCTCATCCGTGTTGGTCTTTTCCATCGCGGCTTGCACCGCCTCGGCCAACTCCACCGTGTCGTGAAGCGCATTATAGGCATTACCTGCATGGTGAGCGTGATCGATACGACCCGCCTCTACAGTCAGAAAGAAGCCCTCGTCGTTATTATCAAGAACATCAATGGCTTTTTCCGTCATCGCCGCGAGCGACGGCTCACCGGCGATATCATTGCTTCGGTCTTGCTCATACTGCATGTGCGATTCGTTAAATAGCGCAAAGATGCGTTCAGTGCTGGCAGGATCGATAGCATCAAAGCCCGCTTGATCCATCACATAGGTGCCATTGGGGTAAGCCGCTTGCCATTGCGCCGTTAAGTCACGGCCATCGGTGCGGTCACCCTCGGTGCTGCTTTGCGCATCATTGCTATTAAATGCGGCATCTTTTGGCAGGAAGTGACGACGACCACCGCCCATTACCACTTCAATACCATCAATATCGACGTCGAATCGCGCTTCCAGATTAGGCTCAAAGTTAACTAATTGCGAAGCAATGTCTTCGCACCCAGCAGCGACCGCATCAGCAGGCATATCGGAGATGTCTTCCCAGTTACGGTCGGCCGACTTGGCATAGGTGGCAGCCGGTGTGGCGTGAGTGATCCGCGCGGTTGACACAATTCCCGTTGATTTACCTGCGATTTCTGCCAGCTCTAAGGCGGTTACTAACTCATTGCCGGACACCGATTCACAGTCACCACGGGCAATCCCTTCAGCCACGCCAATCACACCCACATCGGTTTTGACGCCTGTCGCCATAGCCGTCATAGTGCCAGCTGAATCAGGAGTTTGCGCATCAACATTATAGGTTTTAGCAAAGCCGGAATAGGGCATGGTTTCAAAGCTAAGCTGGTGCTCCTCACCCATTTTTCCTTGTAGTTGCCCAGCTAAAATACGTGCAGCTGTGACCGTGGAGATGCCCATCCCATCACCTACGAACAGAATCACGTTTTTCGCTTTTTGATTACTGCTGCTTAGCTGCTCGGCACGTTGTTGTGCCTGCGCGACTTTATCCTGAGCATCGCTAAACCAAGCGTTGCCCGTTAGGTTAGCCAGTTCATCATCATCTAATGTAGTTTTAATCGGGTTACAATTGGTCGTTTGCGCTGCAACTTCATCGCCATCAAGCTCGCCATTGCCATTGTCATCGGCACCCACTTGAGTGTAGACACCACCATTAATGCATTGACTATCACCCACAGCTATGTCGGTGTTAACAGTTAAAGTCGGCGCGCCATCATCGTCAGAGCAACCCGCCAGTGCCGCAACCACGGCAAGAGAAAGAATATTTAGCTTGTTCATTGTAATACCTGCTTACTTAGTGAGCTCAAGGGCTGAGTCGATAATGTGGAACACCATGCTTTGTTCAATCACTCCCTGCGCTAGATGGGCGCTGGGACCCATAGCATGAAGGGAAATATCTTCGCCTGCGTGTGTCTCTGAGCTAAGTGGAATGGTTGCTTCTTGGTGAAAACCTGGGGTGGTGGTATCGATACCCGCCAGATTTTGACGCCCGGTTTGCGGCGCATCGCTGTAGCTGGCATCAGCGTTAGTTTCCATGCCTAGGTCGCGAAAGCCCAAGCCATTGGCATAGCCAAGCGTGGTGTAAGGCTTACCATCTGCTGCAAGCGTCGGCTGCTGCTGCCCTACCGCCACTACCTGACCTAGAATAGGGTTACCACGTTTAGGGTAACCGGCAATGGTAAAGACGTGGCTGTGATCCGCCGTCACCAAAATCAATGTTTCTTCGGGGTTAGTGTTCTCGATGGCATACTGCACGGCATTAGCCAGTTCGATTGTATCGTTCAGCGCATTGTATGCATTACCCGCGTGGTGAGCGTGGTCAATACGCCCGGACTCAACCGTAAGGAAAAAGCCTGTATCGTTATTATCAAGCACAGATATTGCTTTAGCGGTCATTTCCGATAGGGAAGGCTCACCCGCAAGATCATTGCCTCGGTCTGCTTCATATTGCATATGAGATTCATTGAACAGTCCAAACACCCGCTGAGCGTCATCGGCTATAGCATCAAAGCCAGCACGGTCCCATACGTAGACACCATCGGCATACTTTTGTTGCCATTCCTGAGTCAGGTCACGACCATCGGTGCGGTCTCCTTCGATAGCGCTGCGGGCATCAAGAGTGTTATACGTTTCGTCTTTCGGTAGGAAGTGACGACGGCCACCGCCCATAACCACTTCTATACCATCCACGTCAGTACCAGCAAAGCGCGCTTCAAGGTTTTGTTCAAAGTTAACCAATTGCGTAGCGATATCCTCACACCCTTGCGCAACTGCCTGCGCAGGCATGTCTGACACGTCTTCCCAATTACGATCTGCTGATTTGGCATAGGTTGCTGCAGGAGTGGCGTGGGTAATACGGGCGGTGCTGACGATACCAGTACTTAAACCTCGAATTTCTGCAAGCTCCAGAGCAGTAATCAGTTCATTACCAGCTACCGTGGCACAATTTCCGCGCTCGATATCTTCATCTACACCAATCACACCCACATCAGTTTTAACCCCTGACGCCATGGCGGTCATGGTGCCTGCTGAGTCTGGGGTTTGTGCATCAACATTATAGGTTTTCACCTGAGCCGAGTAAGGAAACTTCTCGAAGCTAAGGTAACCTTCTTCACCCATTTTGCCGTTATTTTGGCCCTGTAGAATACGAGCTGCTGTGAGTGTTGATACCCCCATACCATCGCCAACAAACAGAATCACATTTTTGGCCTTAGTCAGTTTTTGCTGATTGGCCAATTGCTGCTTCTCGTTGAGCTTATTCTTATCTGTTTGATACCACTGACTATTGGTCTGAACGTCAGGCAAGACTCCGGCCTGCACTGGTGTGCACACCAGCGAGGAGATGGCCGAGGCTGCCGCCATCGCCAAGGCTAACTTTGATACTTTCATTTTTTGTTCCCGTGAGTTTTATTATTTAGCGCTGTTAAGAAGCTGTTCTTAACCACAAATATGTACCAGCAAGGGTTGTACTGGCGTCGTTACTGTAGGGAACGAATGTTTCTAAAATATAACCATTTATTGACGGACAGATGATGAATATATGACAGCGAATACGGGAGCAGAGGAATAGGCATAAAAAAACCCAGGCACTAGCCTGGGTTTTTCTTAGAAGAGGCGACTATTACTTCGCTTCTTTTTTCGCTTTTTCTGCAGCGATTACTTCGTCAGCAACGTTTTGCGGACAAGGTGCGTAGTGTGAGAACTCCATAGAGAACTGACCACGACCAGAAGTAATAGTACGTAGGTGGCCGATATAACCGAACATCTCAGATAGTGGTACTTCACCCTTGATGCGTACGCCCATGCCGCCCGCTTCTTGGTCTTTGATCATACCACGACGACGGTTAAGGTCACCGATTACGTCACCCACGTTGTCTTCAGGAGTGAATACGTCAACTTTCATGATTGGCTCAAGAAGTTGTGCACCCGCTTTAGGGATAGACTGACGGAATGCGCCTTTTGCAGCGATTTCGAACGCGATAGCTGATGAGTCAACTGCGTGGAAAGCACCGTCAAATAGTTCAACTTCAACGTCTAGTACTGGGAAGCCGGCAAGAACACCTTCTTCCATCATAGATGCGAAGCCTTTCTCAACTGCTGGCCAGAATTCCTTAGGAACGTTACCACCAACAACGCTTGAGCTGAACTTGTAGCCTGAACCTACTTCACCTGGCTTGATACGGTAATCGATCTTACCGAACTGACCAGAACCACCTGATTGCTTCTTATGCGTGTAGCTATCTTCGATTTCTTTGGTGATAGTTTCACGGTAAGCAACCTGAGGCTGACCAACAATAAGGTCTACGCCGTAAGTACGCTTAAGGATATCAACTTTGATATCAAGGTGTAGTTCACCCATACCTTTAAGGATGGTTTCACCTGAATCTTCATCAGTCTCAACTTGGAAAGATGGATCTTCTGCAACCATTTTACCGATTGCGATACCCATTTTCTCTGTACCACCTTTATCTTTAGGTGCAACAGCGATTGAGATTACTGGATCAGGGAAGATCATCGCTTCAAGCGTACATTCGTGCTTAGGATCACATAATGTGTGACCAGTTTGCACGTTCTTCATACCAACAACAGCGATGATGTCACCCGCCTGCGCTTCGGTAAGTTCGTTACGCTCGTCAGCTTGCATCTCAACCATACGGCCGATACGCTCAGTTTTACCTGTTGCTGAGTTAAGTACTGTGTCACCTTTTTTCATGCGACCCGAGTAGATACGGATGAAGGTAAGTGCACCAAAACGGTCGTCCATGATTTTGAACGCAAGCGCTTTAAGTGGCTCATCTGCAGATACAGTTGCAACTTCACCAGTAGGCTCACCAGTGTCTTTGTCAGTTAGTGGCTGCGGATCTACTTCTGTTGGTGAAGGTAGGTAATCAACTACAGCGTCTAGCACTAGCTGCATACCTTTGTTCTTGAACGCTGAACCACAGTAAGTTGGGAAGAACGCAAGATCACGAGTACCTTTACGGATACACGCTTTGATTTGCTCTAAAGAAGGCTCTTCACCTTCCATGTATGCTTCCATTAGATCGTCGTCTTGCTCAACGGCAGTTTCAACAAGCATCTCGTGATACTCATTTACTTTGTCTACCATGTCAGCTGGAACGTCTTGTACTTCGTAGTTTTCAGGAAGACCTGTGTCATCCCAAACGTATGCTTTCTTCTCAAGTACATCAACAACACCAGAGAACTGGTCTTCGATACCGATAGGAAGAGTCATCACTAGTGGGTTTGCGCCAAGTACTTTTTTCACTTGCTCTACAACGCGGTAGAAGTCAGCACCCATACGGTCTAGTTTGTTTACGAAGATACAACGTGCTACTTCTGATTCGTTCGCATAACGCCAGTTAGTTTCTGACTGCGGCTCAACACCACCAGAACCACAGAATACACCGATACCACCGTCAAGTACTTTAAGTGAACGATATACTTCTACTGTGAAGTCAACGTGTCCAGGAGTATCGATTACGTTTAAACGGTGACCTTTCCACTCACATGTTACAGCTGCTGATTGGATTGTAATACCACGCTCAGCTTCTTGGTCCATGAAGTCGGTCGTTGATTCGCCGTCATGTACTTCACCGGTTTTGTGAATTTTACCGGTGAGCTTCAGAATACGCTCTGTCGTGGTCGTTTTACCCGCATCTACGTGCGCGAAAATACCAATATTTCTGTATTTTGATAAATCTGCCATTGCTTTACTCTATTGGTCGAAAAATTATTCGGCGGGAGTATATCACCTCTTGTGGCGAACATCATCATAGAAACCGCTTAAAATGCAATCAAATTAGGAAAATCTTGGGGACGCCAATAAAATCGTTTGAGCCAAGGTAGGATGCGGCTTTGCCGGAGCTAAAAAGACATGATTTCACGCTGATAAAACGCCGCAGTAGCAAGACAACAGAGTGTCAAAAGGGGTATAGCGTTTTATTTAAAACAATGCAGGGTAATTCACTGTAAGACTTGAATATGAACGCGACACGCCGTGGCGACGACCGTAAGTCGAGTGAATTTTTAACTTAAAAATAGAATATAACTAGAGAGTTTTCTAAGAATTGGTTGCGGGAGCCGGATGTGAACACGACACGCCGTGGCGACGACCTTAGGTCGAATGGATTTAAAATAGTAATTGGTAGTGAGGTCTACTAAGAATTGGTTGCGGGAGCCGGATTTGAACCGACGACCTTCGGGTTATGAGCCCGACGAGCTACCAGACTGCTCCATCCCGCGTCAATATAAGGTGATAACTGGCGATAAAAGTTGGTTGCGGGAGCCGGATTTGAACCGACGACCTTCGGGTTATGAGCCCGACGAGCTACCAGACTGCTCCATCCCGCGCCAATTATCTGTGGACGCTTGCAACTTTTAGAAGTTGGTTGCGGGAGCCGGATTTGAACCGACGACCTTCGGGTTATGAGCCCGACGAGCTACCAGACTGCTCCATCCCGCGTCCACATTGTTGGGTCTAGGGAAGCCCCTTCGCCAACGAGAGCGCCATAATATAGCAACAAAATTTAAATGCAAGTTTAATTACACCGAAACCATATCAGCTGCTGGTTTTTCCACCATTGAAGACTAATTATGATGAGAGCGCTGATGAGGGCTAATCATTTTTTGCCACTCCCAATCGGGATGCCCCATCACAATAAAGTCGGGATTTTCTGTTGATTCACGCTGGTTATAAGTGAGTGGATTAAATTCCGCATCGGTAATACACCCGCCCGCTTCTTCGACAATCACCTGCGAAGCGCCGGTGTCCCATTCACCGGTTGGACCAATACGCATAAAGCAATCGGCTTTCCCCTCAGCGATAATACAAGCCTTGAGTGAGCATGACCCTAACGGCACGGTGTCGAAGGTGGCATTTAAGTACTGACTAACGGCCTCTAGTTTTTGCCTGCGGCTAACCGCTAAAGTAAGGTTTGCCGGTTGGGCGACACTGATGCGCTCAACCCCTTCGGGCGTTTTCTTATACGCCCCTTGTTGATAAGTTGCGAAGTAGGTGGTGTTTTTCGCCGGCCAATGAATCACGCCGAGCACCGGTCGATTGTTTTCAATTAGTGCAATGTTGACGGCAAAGTCACCGCTTTCGAGAATAAACTCTCCGGTGCCATCCATTGGGTCCAGCAGCCAATAGCGCTGCCAGTGCTGCCGTTTTTCTAAACTGGGAATGGGCGTCTCTTCAGACATAATCGGGATGTCAGGCGCCATTTTCTCGAGCCCAGCCATAAGCACATCATTCGCTGCAATGTCTGCTTTGGTCACTGGGGTGTGATCTTGTTTTACCTGCTCTCCAATATCATTCTGGCGATAAATAGCCATAATGGCCAAACCTGCTTGCTCGGCCAACTCAATGCATGGAGCTAGAAAATCTTGCAACACGACCCCCTTTTTTACTGCTGAACCTCGTGGCTTAATTAGATGCCTGTATTAATAATAGCAAAGCTGCCACACTTCGTGCTTCGGTAAAGTCCGGCTCGCCAAGCAAAGCTTGCCATTGCGCCATTGGCCAATGCACTACCTCTAATGGCTCTGGTTCATCACCAGCCAACGTTTGGTGGTAAAGGTCGCGGGCGGTGATAATGTGCATATGAGCATTAAAGTAGCTAGGCGCGAGCGACACTTTTTTCATCTCATTAAGCTCATGAGCGCCTAAGCCCACTTCCTCTTGCAGCTCTCGGTTAGCAGCTTGAAACGGCGTTTCCCCCGGATCGATTAAGCCTTTTGGGAACCCCAGCTGATAATCATTGGTGCCGGCACAGTACTCACGCACTAATATAAGTTCATCGTGTTCGTTAACCGGAACGATCATGACCGCACCACGGCCTCCGCCTCGAATACGTTCATACTGACGTTGCTCGCCATTGGAGAAGCGCAGCTCTAGGGCCTCAACAGTAAATAATCTACTTTTTGCCACCACGTTATTATCAAGTATTTCTGGAGGCGTTGGATGCTTTTTCTGTGTCATAGCCGCGACTTTGTTATTATCAACATAAATCCATGATAATTGTTTTAGTAGGAAAAGCCCATGCCAAATTGGTCCAATATCGACACCGTATTACTCGACATGGATGGCACTTTATTAGACTTGCATTTTGACAACCATTTTTGGCTCGAAGTCATCCCCCACCAACTCGCTAAGCAGCAACAAATTCCGCTGCAACAAGCCAGAGAACAAATGGCGGCCCGCTATGAAGCAGTGCAAGGACAAATACAATGGTATTGCTTAGATTATTGGCAACAACAATTACAGTTGCCCATTATGACTTTAAAGCGTGAAATTCAGCACCTGATAAGTATTCGTGACGATGCCAAGGTGTTTTTGCAGGCATTAAAAAATTCAGGAAAAGAGCTTATTTTGCTCACTAATGCGCATAGAGATAGTTTGAGCTTAAAAGTAGAACGCACTGAGCTGGACCGCTATCTTGATAAGCTTGTTTCTACCCATGACTACGGCGTTAGTAAAGAGCACCAATCGCTGTGGCAGCAAGTGCAAAGCGACTTGGGCTTTGATAAAAAGCGGACGTTGTTCGTCGACGATAGCGCAGCGGTACTCGATGCAGCGAAGCGCTTTGGGATCAATCATCTGCTAGCAGTGGCTAACCCCGACAGCAAGCAGCCGCACAAGCCGCTTGCCGGATATGAAAATGTCACCGATTATCGTGACATTTTGCCTGCCTAGCTGGGGTAGCGCTGCTGCAAGCCTTGATAAACGAGCTTGGCGAAGTCTGGGTTATCAGTGTCCAGACTTTTTACCACAGCGACCAAGTGCTCATTGTCCTCTTGGCCATGCCACACTTTTATATAGGTTCCATCTTTATACCCATGGTCTTGACGGAAGAAGTTTAAGGTGTTCTTGCCAACGTAGCCACGATAAAGATCATCGATATTCATTCCAATTTGCTGCATACAGCCGGCAAAAGCAGCAGCATTAAAAGCTTTATCAGCTACCGCGCTGGCTGCTAACGTCTCCAACGAGACTTTAAAATCAGCTCCTTGAATAGGACTTTGCATTTCCTGCTCAATTTGCGCCGCCAACTCAGCAAACGAAGTATGGCCGTCAATGCGCAGACTCAAGCCGAAGTGGAAGATATCCACCAGCTCCAAAATTACTTGCTCTGTATCCGGAGTTTGTTTTTTCCACCATTTCCAACCATAGTGGTCCAGCATTTCCGCACACTCAACCCAAATAGCCCGGTACCACTCAAACCCTTGCTCAAACCATTGCTCGTGAACTTTGGTATTCATGGCATGCTGCATTTCTAACATGATGGCAATTTTATTTGCTGCGCTAGACATTCTTTAATCTCTCATTGTCTGTGTATTTGCCTATCATACCTATAGCGTGAAAGATTATCACCCTAGGGCCGTTCTAGTTGCATTGCTATCACAGCTTTAATAAAGGAATTTTATGTTATCTAAAACACTTGCGGGCTCTGTTGTAGGAGCCATCTTATTGTTATTCAGTTGTGTCGCCAGTGCAGCGGTCATTACCAATATCAGCGAATCGGCTGAGAGCGTGAGCCCGCTCCTGCCAGGCTTGAGCGTGCCCGAAGTCACGTTAAAGGACACCCAGGGCCAACCGGTTGCGCTAAAAAAGCTATTAGCAAATAAGCCCACGGTGTTGGTTGTTTATCGTGGTGGCTGGTGTCCTTATTGTTCAAAGCAGTTAAAGAATATCCAAAATATCGAGCAACAAATCGCCGAGATGGGCTTGCAAATCATCGCCGTCTCACCAGATAGTCCTGCAAAGCTTGCGCAAAGCACCATTAGCTCACCGACCTACCAACTGCTTTCAGACGATCAGCTGGCATTGGCACAAGCAATGGGATTAGCTTTTTTCTTAGATGATAAAACGGCTAAAGTTTATCGTAATAAGTTGGGCGTCAACTTTGTTGGCTTGGATGGTGAGCAAAAAGTGGCGCTGCCAGTGCCTGCCGTGTTTGTGCTCGATACGCAAGGGATGGTGCATTTCCAATACGCCAACCCAAATTATCGTGTTCGTTTATCAGAGCCGTTATTACTGGCCGCTGCAAAAGAAGTTATGAACCATTAAAAAAGGAGCCCTAGGCTCCTTTTTGTTATTAACGTAGGCGGTAATCACATTTGCCTTGCGTCACGTAACGGGTATCAAATGAAGAGCCCGTGGTAAACTCAAAGCGCATATCTCTGAGCTCAAAGATAGGGTGTGGGTGTTCACTGATCCACTTTTGTGTCGCTCGACAAATACCTTCAAGCTTATGCAAACGGAAGGTATCAACTACCACTACAGCGTTGTATTGTTCCAAATAGCTACGCTGAATGTTTTCTACCCAGTTAGTACCGCCGTAGTTAGAACGCAAGTAATAAGTCAGGTCACTTTCGTCAGCTTCTTTAGGGCCCACATCCGGTGTTTTACGCGCTTTTTCAGCAAACTGAATAAGCGATAACTGCTCACGCATAACCTCTTCACGATGCCCTGCAGGACAGCGTTTAGTGGTGTAGGTTACTTTACCTGCGGGGCTAATACATTTACTGAGCTTTTTTTCATTGCCCTGCGCTGCGAATGTTGCGCTCAGGGCGAGCAATAATACAAACCAATAGTGCATTGTTGTTCTCTAATTTTAGGCACAGCGGCAATTTTGCCAAAACCGCCACAGGTAAACAAGTCTTTGCAAATTGTTACATTTTCATTTCTGTACCAATTTGCTAAAAAAGACTGCTATAAAATCATTAGAAGCTAATTATTTATCTATATTTAACAAACAATTAGATCTAAAAAGCTTACCGATTTTCGAGTCGGTTATAATCTAATAAGCCATACTCTATTCCCCGATATTTTTTCACCTGCTGGTGCAAAATATCGCTAAAGCGCCAAAATTGCGGGTCAGTGCGACGTACGGCAAAACGACTTTTTAAGGTTCGGTAATCAGCCTCGCTGGTCATTTTTTGCATATGTGCAGCAAAATCTTCCAGCTGCTGTGGTTGTAACAACCATAGCGCTTCAGGGTAATCGCCAATAAAGCCGGGGATGACAAGTGCTTTATCTTCATCGTAGGCGCGCTGATCTTCCTCGTCTAATAAGCTGCTGATGTTGTAGTGGGCATTGTGATGCAGCAAAGTATAAGCCTGATAATCATCCTCACCATTGGCCACCAAGATATAGCTCACTTGTGGTAATAAGTTCACCGCCGTGCTCGGCATGGCATTCAGTTGGCGCAGCACATCAGGTACTTTTTGATAATCATAACGCTGACTCAATACCGCCGAGAGCTTTGTGGCTAAGCGCTGGTAAAGCTCTTGTTGTGGCTGTGACGTTTTGTAGTCAATGCCTGTCGGTTGCTCAAAGCGCACATTAGTATCTTTCATAAACTCGACAAGACTGGTGGGTGATTTTCTATACCAATGAGCCCGTAGTGCCTTGCGCTGCTCTTTCGGTAGTAAGGCAAGAAAGTTGTCTTCGCCTTCCATGCGCAGGAAGTCCATGTACAGACGAGTGATCAGTTGATGGCCAACATTGCCGTATACATCAAACCCAGCCACCAGCAGATAATGAATTCGTTCAAATAATGAGTAATCTAAAATCCAAGCGGTTTTGGGTTGCTCGCCGACCCAGCCTTTGACCACCGTTGCCGAGTTGAAGTGCCGGAAAATCGTTAATGCGGCATTGTCATTATGCCCTTCCCCTTGCCAAATAAGGTTTTCGGTGAGGTGTTGGCCATTGGCAAAAACTTCATTGGCAAGCTTCGACTTGGCCTCCAAATACGTACTTTGTTTCGCGGCGTATTTGACCCAGCTAGAAATAGGCAAAGCGTTCGAATCTTCCTGGGCAGGCATATCGAGCATATCTTCGTGGCGCATTAAGAATTCATCAATTTTGGGCTGACTCACGAATTTAGGGTCAACAAAGGCGACCCAAAACTGATCATTAATCACATTCAAAGCAATCTGACCTCGACAGACAGGCCCTTGAATAAAACCACGAATAATAAGCTCAGCCTCATCGAGCATAAATTGATATCGAGAGCCTACGGGAATAGCTGCAAAGACTTTAAACGGGTTTGAAGCGACTTTTATGTCATACCCAGGCAGTGACGGCACGGCATATTCCGGCGCAATAAATTGTGATCGCAAGCGAGCTAGCTTGTCATTATTCAACGCCAGTGGAATATTGGTTTTGGCCAGTACGGTACTTTTTCGAGGCAGCAGGCGGTAATAAACGCGCGCTACCTTAGGGTCTTCATAAGGGCGGCGAGTGGCAATAACATCGATGGCTTCACCGGGAGGCGTGCGCGAACGAACTAAGGTGAAAAACTCCGAGGTGCTGATTTGATCAAAATAGATATTGGCCAGGTACCAGTGCTCATAAATATAACGAGCGCTTAAGCGGTGTTTGTTATCATCTTGATTAAGAAAACGTTCCCACTTGTTCACTTCAGTTTGCAGCTCAGCGCTAATGGGGCCGTGCTCGGGCATTTTCGCGCCATCTTGCAACCACTGTGTGAGCACCGACATTTCTTTACTGGTCAGTGCTGGCAAACCATAGGGCATGCCCGCGTGAGGTTTATCTTGCGCGTATTGTTGAAACTCGCCAATAGTGGGACAGGTTTGGTCTCTATCCAGAGCAAAGTCAAATTCCTCACCTAGAATAGCTTGATCTGGCAGCGGGTGCTGCTGTTTCAATGCCAGAGCTTGATACATCACGCTGCCCACTAAATTAGCATGGGCGCTTTGCTCGCGCTCGTTAAGCACCGGTGAGAAGCCACGCTCACGCCACTGTTGCGTGGTGTGGGCATCAACGAATAAGCGGCTAGGCTTACTTGCAAGTAGCCGCGTGCCATCATAGACCAAGTCTTTAGAGGTACCACGTTCAATGCCCTCAGGAGATGACATTTTCAACTGACAAGGCGCATCATAGCACCCGTGGCAGACGACACAGCGGTTATCTATCACGGGTTTGACTTGCTCAGTAAAAAAGTCGCTTTGCGCAGGACTTACATCGTTACTGCGGTTTTGAACCTGCTCAGGGCCAAAGAGGCTATCATACTTCTGCGCACCTAATACGGCGCAGCCCGTACATAGCAGCAACAGTAAGCCCCACGTCAGTTTATTCATCATCATCCCCTAGATCAAAGGTCGGCATCATTTCCAGCTGGGGTGATACGTAACTAACGCCATTATCGCGCTCTAAAGTGGCTGCTAAAAGTGGCCCATGAGTGAGCATTAACATGGCACTGTGGGATTCACTTGGAACAGACTCGGTATGCGCCAGCAATTGATAATCGGGCAATTGTAAGCTGACGCTCTGATCTTGCGCTGGGTTTTGGCACAGGTGAGCAAGTAACTGCTCGTCAAGAACCACTTCTAAGTATAAATCTGGGTGGTCTAAATCACGATTTGGTAATTCATCGTTGAATTGAAAAAGCGGTAGGCTGAGTACAGCGCCTTGCGATAACTCCATGGCAAGCCCCAATTAGGTAAGACTAAAACAGTTTTCATGATAGCAAAAAATGTCTACATGTTGGCTGATTTTGTGCACAATTCAGGTATAGTTAACCCAATTTTTTGCGCGAGATCTTTATTATGGAACTATTTTTAATCATCACGGCAGTAGTAGTCGTCATTGCCATAGTGATTTACAACTCGCTGGTACGCTATAAAAACGAATACCAAAATGCCTTTGCGCAAATAGATGTGCAGCTGCACCGCCGCCATGATCTTGTCCCTAACTTAGTCGCCACCGCTCAGGCTTATTTAGACCATGAAAGTGAGACCTTAAAAGCGGTTACCCAAGCAAGAAATCAAGCTGTAAGTGCTCTACAAAGCCTCTCGGGTGGTGAATTATCTTCGGCTAAACTTGCCCATTTAGCGCAAACAGAGGGAGCCTTGAGCAGTGCCCTAGGCGCCTTACAAGTGAGCATAGAAGACTACCCCGAATTGAAGGCCGACGCGACAATGGCCAATCTAAGTGAAGAGTTATCAAGCACCGAAAACCGTATCGCTTTCGCACGCCAAGCATACAATGACTCAGTACTTGCCTATAACAGTTACCGACAAAGTTTCCCGCCGGTGTTGATTGCCAACATGACGGGTCATAACCAAGATGCCAAGCTGCTAGAACTGGATGATCCACAAAGACAACGCCAAGCCCCTAGCGTGTCATTTAAGTAGCCGTGAGCGGTTTCTTTTCTCAGCAGCGCCAAGCAAGGCGTAAGACTTGGCTACTGCTGGTATTATTTGTGCTCGCGGTGGGGGCTCTCATCGCCCTCGCACATTGGCCATTTTTATGGCTGATGAGCATTTTTTCAACTGACCCATACACCCTGTTTAACTATGGTATCGCGCATGGAACTGACGCTTCAATCCACCTAGGGCTCACCCTTTCCATCACTGCAATTATCAGTACAGCCATACTTTATAAGTACTGGCAATTGCGCCGTGGTGGCAGTGTTATTGCTGAGCAACTAGGGGGGCAGCTGGTGCAAACAAACACCTACCATGAACAACAGCGGGTGCTACTGAATGTTGTTGAAGAGGTCGCTATTGCCGCCAGGATGCCCGTTCCGAGCACCTATTTACTTGCCAACCAGCCCAGTATTAATGCGTTTGCAGCGGGCTACCATCGTCGCGATAGTGTCATTGCCATCACTCAAGGCGCGCTCGAGCAGCTCAGCCGAGCACAACTACAAGCGGTCGTCGCCCATGAATTCAGCCACATAGTCAATGGTGATGTACGCCTCAACGTGCGTATGTCTGCCTTACTTTATGGCATCACCTTTATAGGCCAAGCCGGTGAAAACTTAATTTATAGCGCCATGAATGCGTCCCGTCGCCACAACGCGCAACGCACAGATGGCGCAGGGTTTACCACAGTCATCGGCGTTATTCTGACGCTGTTTGGATGGCTGGGGACACAACTTGGCGACATTATCAAAGCGCTGGTATGTCGCCAGCGGGAATATCTTGCTGACGCTGGTGCAGCGCAGTTTACCCGTAACCCACAAGCACTGGCCGGGGCTTTACTGGCTATTGCCGAAAATCCTCGCAAAAACACCTTAAGGCAAAATAATGCGCACCTATTTAGTCATTATTTTTTTAGTGATGCATTGAGCCCGTGGTTAACCTGGTTAAGCACTCACCCGCCGCTAACGAAACGTATTCGCAGGCTTGATCCACATTGGCATGGACAATTAAAAGAGCGTCCACGCACGGCGCCAAGCCAAGCAAATACCATGGCTTTTAGTGCTAGCCAAGGGCGCAACCCGCAGCCACAAGTAGTGTATGGCGACTTTCGAGAAAAACTCATGGGGATAGAGGACTCTCTAAGTTATTTAGCTCATGAGCCGAGCGATGCGCGATGGTTAGTTATGTTACTGTGTCTTCATCAACACTGGCCGAATCGCCAAGCACAACTAACGTTTATCGCCGCGCTTCCTTATGTGGATATGTATAAGCTGGATAGGGCTGAGCTTGCATTAACGAAACTCAGCACCGAACCTCAATTTCGCCTGCTTGAGGTTGCCATTGGTGCAATTCGCTGTTTGCCCAAAGCGCAACGCAGCCAATTTCTTGCCCGCCTAAAACAGCTCGCTGCGCTGTGTGAGGACTGGGAGCTTGTTCCTTGGTCTTTTCAGCAGCTCAGTGCTCATGCCCTCGCTGATAAAACCGTTGGTGCGTTGCCGGTTATGAATAAAACAGTGATTGTTGCAGCTTGTGAGCAGCTTCTTGGCGCTTTGGCAAGCTATGGCCATGCTAACCCAGAGCAACAACGCCTGGCGCTTGCTGCAGCGGCGCAGCATCTACAGATACCGCTTAGCTTAGAGCATGAAGCGCGATGCCAGCTGACACGATTGCAGCGCGCCCTGCGAGTCATAAAAGGCCTCCCTGTGGTCAAACGGCAACAGTTACTGGAGGCTTGTCGTGTATGCGTAGAGCACGATGCACACATTAACGAGGCGGAGCAAACGCTGCTCTACACGCTTGCTGCCTGCTTAGAGATAGATGGTATCGATTGCTAGCTTACCACGGTAAGGTTTCACCGTTAGCATGCCAAAAGCCGCCACTGTTATTTAAGTTTAGCTCGTCAATACGCTCACTGATCCGCTGTGCTGCAACATCTGGGCCTATATCGCCAGCGTAACCGACCATTTCGGTTTGCACGAATCCGGGGTGAATTAACCCCACCGCCACATCTTGTGCTTTAAGTTCATGGGCCAAGCTCACTGAGGCTGCATTTAACGCGGCCTTGGACATACGGTAGCCTATATAGCCTCCAGAACCATTGTCGGCAATAGAGCCCATACGTGAGGTGATCATCGCCACTTTCGCGCCTTTGCTAAAGTTATCACGCAATGCATGAGTCACACGCACAGGAGCCACTGCATTGACCGAGAGCTGTTCATTGATAGTGTCAAAGTTCATCTCTGCCAGGGTTTCGTTACGAAACACACCGGCATTATTAATCAATAAATCGATGTGCTCGTCTTTAAGCTCAGTGCGCAAACGGGCCACGTCGTCAGCGTGGCTTACATCAAACCCTGTGCGCACATCAACACCTAGTTCATCAAGCTCATCGCTGCTACGCCTAACCACGGCAATAACCTTAGCTCCAGCAGCTTTATAAATTTTCGCTAGCTGTAAACCGATGCCCCGATTGGCACCGGTGATCACCACATGTTGGCTCATAATCACTCATCCTCTTTTTAAGTTGATGAGTTTAGGGTGGGGGTGAATCAATAAAACCCAAGTTATTGGTTAAGGTTTATGATTGAAAAGACTGCTCCTTGTGGATCTGTGAGGACGCAAAAACGGCCTACTTCAGGTACATCCATGGGCTGCACACTTACTTCGCCACCAAGTTTTTTAGCTTGCTCTGCTTGTGCATCACAATCGTTGACACTGAAGTAGATCATCCAATGTGGCGGAATATCATCTGGCCACTGCTCATCCATGGCCACCATACCACCGACCATGGTGTCACCCGCTTTGAACAGGGTGTAATCCATCCCTTCCATGGCTTTTAGTTCGGCGCGCCAGCCCAATAACTCACTGTAAAAATTAGTACTAGATTCAATATCGCGGGTCGCTAACTCAAACCAGCACGGCGTATCAACCTCATTTTGCACACTGGCCCCTTTGTGCCCCTGACCCTGCCATAGCGCTACCATGGCGCCCACAGGATCGCACAACAACACCATGCGACCTGCCTCGGGCACATCATGTGGACCGTGTACTATGGTTGCCCCCAGCGACTTTGCCTTGTCTGCCATCGCGTCTACATCATCAACGGCAATATAGCTCAACCAATAACTGGGAACACCCTGAGCATGTTGATCGGCGGGCATTTGATACATCGCAGCCACATCCCCTTGTGGCTTTTTTAGCATGGTATAGTAAAGCCCATTGCCGATAGGCTGGTCCTCAGCCGACCAAGTAAACAAATCACTATAAAATGTTTTCCCACCTTGCCAGTCGGATGAACACAATTCGGTCCAGCAAAAGTGTCCCTGGGGGTAATTCTCGCTCATAAATTACATCCTTTTGTTGTTTTCATTAACCATAGACTACGCATTCAGAAAACGCTTGAGGTACTGCTCATGAGTTTCCAATTGGGCAATCACGGTCTCAACCTCTTGGGCTCCCTGACTATCATTCATCACCTGCGCGGCATTACGACATTGCACTAAGGTTTTGTGTTGCTGTGAATTCAACTCTTCAAGGAAAGCTTGCACACTGTCGCCCACTACGGACTCAAGCTTTGCCTGCCACTCCTTCAAATCTCCTAATAAACTGGTGTCGACTTCGTCGAGTTGCTGCTGTTGCCCTACCGCTTTTGCTAACTCGGTTTGCAAATAACGCTTATGATCATGTAAGACTTTCATGCGTGCTTGCAAAGATTCGTCTTCAGCGTGTTTTTGCACATCTTGAATTAGGACTCGCTCATTTTCTAAAGACTCAATTAATTGATCAATAATTTCAATATCTTGCTCTTGTTCACTGGATACAGAGGTAGGAATTTTTAAACCCATAACATGGCTCCTTCTATCGTTACTGTCCTTAATGCTTAATGCTTACTCAAGAACCATTCCAACAAAAAAGAAGAAAAATAAATTTAAATAATTTCAGTTGGTTATAGAAAAACACAGATATTAATGAGAATTATTTGCAAAAAGCGTTGACACAAAGGCAAATCTTATTGATAATCAATATCAACAAAGCGGGAACGCATTCGAAAGCAGTGATGTCATTAAACGTTTTGTTGCGGACAACTTTGTTTCTCGACCCTGAAACACGTGTTGCGCACGTAATGCGCTTTGGTTGGTGGCTGCACTCCTCAACGCCCCTTGAACTGTTAGGCCGCCAACCACCCTACTATTTTACTTGCTACATTGCTCATATCGGTGACGGTAGATATGAAAACAAAAAAGCCCGGAAGGGCTTTTTTTATGTCTAAAATTTGTCGTGATATCAGCGACGGTTTTTCCGTGCTCTTGCACGTCGTTGCCGCTTTTCTTCTTCCTTAGCGGCCTTTTTAGCCTCTGCTGCCGCGCGCAATTCTGCAACCATCTGTTCCTCTCGCTCACGCATCTGCGGAGTTTCCATGGTAATACGCCCAATCACCGCATCACGTAACTCGTTAATGAGAATTTCAGCGAACTTATGAAGATCAACCTGATTACCACCACGCAGACAGCCGCGATTTTTGCCCGCTGCAAGCATAAAGTCATAGTCATGTTCTGGCAGTGGTGACACTTTATAGCGTTGGCTCAATAATGCCGGATACGCTTGCAGTAAATACTCACAGGTGTAGCTGGCAACCTCTTCATAATCAATAGCGGTATCACGAATAGCGCCGGTTGCCGCTAAACGATAGCCGGAGTTCTCGTTTTCAACCTTAGGCCATAACATCCCAGGGGTGTCGTAAAGCATGATCCCTTCGTCTATTTTTATCCGCTGTTGCGCTTTGGTGACCGCAGGTTCATTGCCGGTTTTAGCAACGATGCGCCCCGCAAGCGTATTGATAAGCGTTGACTTACCAACGTTAGGGATCCCCATAATCATGGCTTTAATCTGTTTATCGGCACCTACTTTGTGCGGCACAAGCTTTTTACACAGTTCAATGACTTTGCCAGTATGGCCCGCTTTATCGTTCGCGAGCGGCATGGCTTTGACACCATTTTCACGCTCAAGGTAGTCCATCCATTGGGTGGTCATCTGCGGGTCGGCTAAGTCAGCCTTATTTAGGATCTTAATGACTGGCTTATCACCGCGCAACGCGCCAACCATAGGGTTCTCACTGCTGTAGGGAATGCGCGCGTCCAATACCTCAATGATGACATCCATTTGTGGCATGATCTCTTTAATTTCGTTACGCGCTTTATTCATATGGCCTGGGAACCACTGGATTGCCATGTTTTCTCTCCCCTAAGTGATGAATAATTATTTTACCTTCGAGACACGCCAAGATCACCCGTTAATGTGTATACTGCCCGCTTTTCTTCTCTCTTATGGAACAGGCATGGCCCTAAAAGCAACGATCATCAAGGCACGGTTGAACATTAGTGATTTAAACCGCCATCATTATCAGCAATACTCTTTTACCCTCGCGCAGCACCCATCAGAAACCGACCAACGGATGATGATCAGAGTGCTTGCCTTTGCCTTAAATGCTAATGATAATTTAGTTTTCACCAAAGGCTTATGTGCCGATGATGAGCCCGAGCTGTGGTGGATAAACGACGATGACAGTATTCACTTATGGGTAGAACTTGGTCTCGCTGATGACAAGCGCCTAAAAAAGGCCTGTAGCCGAGCACAGCAAGTATTACTTTATGCCTATGGTGAAGGAAGCCAGCAAGCTTGGTGGCAAAAACACCAAGCGAAACTCGCTGGGTTTGATAACCTGCGTATCGTCAGCCTTGCTTATGAAGATACGCAGAAGCTAGCAGCAATGGCCTCCAGAAGCTTAGATTTAACGATTACCATCGAAGATAATGAAGTGTGGGTGAGTGATAGCGAGACCAGCTTACAAATCCCCTTGACCTTGTTGCAAGGACAAGGCTAAATACTAGCGCCATTGTTATCAACGGAGTCACTATGATCACTAAGGTAGTTGTATTACACGGATTGTATATGTCTGGCTTCGTAATGCGCCCTCTTTGCGCACGTCTTAAAAAGCAGGGGTATGGCATTTTAAATGTGTCATACAACACCCTGAACCCAGATACCGATAAAATCTTTGCGCAAATTAATGACTTCATCGCCGATGACCAGTGCGCTTTTGTTTGTCATTCCTTGGGCGGCCTTATTGCTCGGCAATACCTCAGTCAGGCGTTTCCACAGACGGACCAGGTAAAAAAGGTCTTTACCCTTGGCACCCCACACAAAGGGGCACAAATAGCCCGCCATATGCAGGACCGGGGCATGCAAGCACTGTTGAAGAATAGCCTTGAGTACCTCGTGAGTGAAAGCCAAGATTGGCCCTTCTCAGCCCAACTGTACAGTATCGCCGGAGACTTGCCCTTTGGCTTACTGCCATTATTTGAGCAGGGCAAGCCGTCAGATGGTACGGTCATGGTTGATGAAACCCGCGTCTCAGGTATGGCGCAGCATAAAGTTTTTCACCTTAGCCACACCAGCCTCATTTACTCGCGTAAGGTGGTCGATTATATCTTGGCGCAGCTAAAGACTTAATCCTCAGCAGCCGCTGCGATTTTATACGCAATTACCGCAATAACACCGACTACCAATGGGATTGGCGCAGCAATAATGCCAAACGCATCAGAGTTGGCATAACTGGCTCCAGCTAAATGACCAACAAGACCGATTACAAAGGTTAGTACGGCGATAATACATACTGTGATTTCTGCTTTTTTTGCTTTTGTCATTGCCCTATCTCCTCATCGTTGATGGCTTCAGTATGGCCTGCACAAGGAAAGTAACCTTGCGCTAAATCAAGTTTTCACTGGGCAATAAATCATCAGTATCGAGTTGTTGCGTTAGATCAAAAATTCATCTCCTCGGCCTTGTTTTTGGCATACATCATGCCCAAGTATGATTATAGGGTCGGTGTTGTTATCGCTAAAAGTGATGTCAGGCATCGAATTTATCTGCTTGTTATCAGGTGCCTTTAGGCCATACTGATTATCAGCAAACAACCATGCACAGGAGACAGCTATGTCGCAAATCAATGCCATTGGATTAGATAGTGAAGAAACTCAAAACGTAATTGAATCACTCAATCGGCTATTAAGTTGCTATCAAATTCAGTATATGAATGCCCGTGGCTTCCATTGGAACATCAAAGGTCGTGATTTCTTCGAGCTGCACGTGAAGTTTGAGGAAATTTATAATTTGCTGTTGGAAAAAGTAGATGAAATAGCTGAGCGTATTCTTACCTTGGGTGGTGAGCCCCTACACGCATTTTCGGACTTTATAGAATTAAGCCAAATTAACGAAGTGAAAAATGTCAGCGACGGCGGCCAAGCCGTACAATCACTCGTCGATGGCTACTCAACACTAATAAAAATGCAGCGTAAGGTGCTCAGTGATGCCGGCGATAACCAAGACGAAGGCACAGCCGCGTTAATGAGCGATTACATTAAAGAACAAGAGAAGCTTGTTTGGATGTTAAAAGCCTATTTGGATTAATCACAAAATCACTTGCATCTTCCCTCTCTAGCTGTAATGATAATTATTATCAATACAGCTAGAGGGATTTGCACCGTGCCACAGATTTCGCTTGAATTTCTTGGAGCTCAACTGCGCCGTCTATCGCGGTGTCAGCGAGGCCAAGCACCCAACTTAGTTGCACAGTTTATTGAAACGGGTTTGCATTGGGCTCGCTACTATGGAGCTCGACAGATGTATTTATTACAAGAGCTTTATTTACGTCGCACGTTTTACCAATTGGTTAATATCATCTGTGACCCTTTGTTGGAACAGCAAGTAAGAAAACAAAGCCTTTGTCAGCTGCATAAACCACAGCTTGCCCTTCAGCGTTTTTATCGCCAGCAAGAGGGTATGCATAAGTACAGAGCACTCAGCCAAGAAGCTCGCGTTCTCTGTCATGAGTTCAACCCCTATTAAGGAGCACTTTATGAGCACAGAGTACCGACATGAAAAGGACAGCATGGGTGAGCTACAGGTCCCAGCAGATGCCTTATATCAAGCACAAACCCAACGCGCTGTGAACAACTTTCACATCAGTGCCATGCGTATGCCAGCACGCTTTATTCAGGCATTGGCACAGATAAAACGCGCAGCCGCCACCGTTAATACCGAGCTAGGGCATCTTGATGCCAACGTAGGTGGTGCAATAGATAACGCCTGTCGCGAAATTATTGCTGGTGAGCACCTTGAGCACTTCCCTGTGGATGTATTTCAAACTGGTTCAGGGACCAGTACCAATATGAATGCTAATGAGGTCATTGCTACGCGTGCAAGTCAGTTGCTGGGTGATAATGTACACCCCAATGATCATGTAAATATGGGGCAAAGCTCCAATGATGTGATCCCAACAGCAATTCACGTAAGTAGTGCGCTGGCGATAGAGAAAGAGCTGATCCCAGCACTGGATCACCTTATTAGTGTGATAGAAGCTAAGATTGAACAAGTGGGCAGCCATGTTAAAACCGGCCGCACACATTTAATGGATGCCATGCCTGTTACCTTCGCTCAAAGCATGTCGGCTTGGCGCGAACAAGTCGTTAAGGCGAAACAACAAATCAGCGCTAGCGCTGAGCACTTACATCAACTTGCCCAAGGCGGTACTGCTGTAGGCACAGGTATAAATGCTGATCCTGAATTTTCGGCGCGTTTCGCTAAACAGCTCGCTGCCCAAACCGATAGTCACTTCCAAGGGGCAGAAAACCTGTTCTACCACATCGCAACTCAAGATTCGGTGGTTGCGGTATCCGGGCAACTAAAGACTGCTGCGGTCGCGTTTATGAAAATCGCTAACGACCTACGTTGGATGAACTCTGGACCTTTAGGTGGGATTGGTGAAATAGAGCTCGAAGCACTGCAACCTGGTTCATCCATTATGCCTGGCAAAGTGAACCCGGTGATCCCTGAGGCCACAGCCATGGTTTCGGCGCAGGTCATCGGTAATGACAGTACTATTACCGTAGCGGGTCAGGCTGGTAACTTTGAACTAAATGTAATGTTGCCCGTTATCGCCTATAACGTATTGCAGAGTATCGAGTTACTGACCAATACCAGCTATGCTTTGGCCGATAAGGCAATTGCCAGCTTCGTCGTCAGAGAAGATAACTTACAGCGTTCTTTAGCAAAGAACCCCATTCTGGTAACGGCGCTTAACCCCATTATTGGATATGAGAAAGCGGCCGCTATTGCCAAGCAAGCTTACAAAGAGAATAAAGCTATTCTCGATGTAGCTGCAGCACAAACCGACATTCCTTATAAAGAGCTAGAGAAGTTACTCGATCCTAAAGGGCTTACCCTAGGAGGCATTCAAAAATAGATGGCCTGAGCTAGGTGACCATAACATCTGCATTTGCGCATTAGCACAATGTTTGTATTATGGTCACTATACTCATCAACAATTATAAATATTATGCGCCACTTAATTATCCCCCTTGCACTGCTCTCCCTCACTGCATGTCAAAATAATGAGCTACAAAATACCACCGGTGAAGTAGAGACAGCCGCAGAGCGAGCTAGCTCTGAGTCAACAACAGATAACCTAGGAAAAGATAAGCGAATCGACGGCGAACAACTTAGCCAACCGATTAACGAAGAGCGCGCCATTAGTGCCACTGAGCAATCCATCAAAGCTGATTATCAACGTTTAGAAGCACTGACGCAGGACAAATCTTGTGACAGCGCCAGCCAATGTAAAGTGGTTGCTGTGGGTAGCCGTGCTTGCGGCGGCCCAAGCCAATATCTTGTATATTCAAGTAAATCAGCAGATCCGCAGCAAGTGTCTGCGTTAGCAAACAGTTTGGCTGCTCAGGAAAGCCAACTAAATGCTGAAAAAGGCATGATGAGTATCTGTCAGCACCTTACGCGACCCGCAACACAATGCAAATCAAAGCAGTGCGTCGCAGTACAGAGCAATGTCAATCAAGAAACGTATTAATAACCGAAGGCGCTCAACACCAGCGACAATACCGTAACGGCGGCAATACAAACCAAAGCCCGAATAATAAATTTGGGCTTTATCTCATTCTTATACCAATGAAAGTAAAGGAATTTGACGAAATACGTTGCAGCTACACCAAACAGCGCAAAGATCAATAAGTAAGCAAGTAACGGAAGGGTCAAAAGTCAGCCCTAATAAATTCAAAATCTGTTCTCTAGCCTAACAATTCCACTCGAAAAAGACCAAAAATATATAGCCATTTAGCATCCGCTAATCATGTTTTTAAAAGCCTAATATTGTAGGTCATGGGTTACCCAGCCTAGAGTGCGGTGTTGTAGGTCAGGATTTATCCTGACTAGGTGTCGCTAGGCTAAAGCCTTGCCTACAGGTGTGGGGCTCTGCTGTTGTTTGGTTGTGTTGTGGGTCGGGATTTATCCCGACTAGGGTGATGCAAGGCTAAAAGCCTTGCCTACAGGTGTGAGGTTCTTTTCTACACGCATAAAAAAACCCGCTGCACTTCTGCAACGGGTCTCTCTAATTAGGAGCCTGGTGATGACCTACTTTCACATGGGCGAACCCACACTATCATCGGCGCAGTTCCGTTTCAC